>DATLLV010000117.1:0-7057 GCA_035537655.1 Miltoncostaeaceae bacterium | reverse complement strand
GCCTCGCGCGACGGGGTCAGTGACCGCGTCGACGGCGCCTCGCTCCCGCGCCTGCGCATGGAGGGGCTTGCCGCCCCGGACGCCGCGCGTCTCATCGAGGACCGGGCGGCGGTGCGTCCGGCGGAGGGCGTCATGAGCGCGTTGGTCGCCGGCGCGAAGGGCAACCCCCTCGCGCTCATCGAGCTCGCGGGGGCCCTGTCGGCGGATCAGCTCGCCGGTGCCGAGCTTCTCCCCGACCCACTCCCCGTGGGGCGGTATCTGCGAGAGGCGCTGCTGCGACCGGTGCGAGCGCTGCCAGAGGCGACGCGGCGCGCCCTGCTGGTCGCAAGCGCCGACGACGGGGCGACCGGCTTCCTCGTGGCGGCGCTGGCCGCCGAGGGCCTGAGCATGGCCGACCTCGAGGCCGCGGAGGCCGCCGGCGTCGTGGCCGCGGGACCGGGAGGCCTGCGCTTCTCCCATCCCCTCGTGCGCGCGGCCGTCTACCAGGCCGCGGACGCCCCGGCGCGGAGGGCCGCCCACCGCGCGCACGCGGCATCGGCCGCGGCGCTCGGCGAGAGCGCGCTCGACCGGCGAGCCTGGCACCTCGCCATGGCCGCGACCGGCCCCGACGCCTCGGCGGCGGCCGAGCTGGAGGCGGCGGGCGGGCGCGCCGCCGCCCGCAACGGCCACGCCGGCGCCTGCGAGGCGTTCGAGGCGGCCGCCCGCCTCAGCACGGATGCCGCGGAGCGCGGCCGGCGCCTCGCGGCGGCCGGCCAGAGCGCCCTCGCGGGCGGCGAGTTCACGCGGGCCGGGCAGCTCTTCGATGAGGTCGTCGCCCTCGATGTGGCGCCGGACCAGGTGCTTGCGGCGATGGCCGGCCGCAGCTATGTCGAGACCTTCAGCGGCTCGGCCCGTCAGGCGATCGACCTGCTCCTGATGGCCGCCGACCGGGCGGCGGGACCCGCGCCGTCGGTCGCCGCATCGTTGCTGATGCAGGCCGTGATCCCGGCCTTCATGCGATCCGACGTCGGCCTGGTGAGGACCCTCCTCGAGCGCGCCGACCCCCTCGCCGAGACGGGAGAGCCCGCCCTCCGGACGAAGCTGGACGCCATGGCGGCGATCGCGTCGATCTTCATCGGCGCCCCACGCCCGCTGGATCCCGCCTGGGCCCCGGAGCTCGGCCGCCAGGCGGCGGCCGGCGACCCGGTCAGCTTCGTCTTCCTGATCGGGTTCTTCCAGTGCCAGATGTTCATGGAGCGCTACGAGGCCGCGGCCGCCGGGCTCGACGAGGTGGTCCGCGCCGCGCGGGAGCGCAGCATGCCGTCGCTGCTCCCCCTGCCCCTCTTCACCAGCGCCGAGGTCAAGCGCCGGACCGGCCGCCTTCACGAGGCCGCCGCCGACGCCGCTGAGAGCCTCCGGATCGCCGAGGACACCGGCCAGGCGACGAACGGTGGCGTCGCCCAGTTCACGTTGGCGCTGATCGACGCGGTGCGCGGCCGGTCGGCCCAGTGCCACGCCCACGCGGAGCGCATGATCGAGCGGCTCGATGCGACCGAGGCGTCGAACCTCAGGATCTACGCCGACGACGCGCTCGGCCTCCTCGCCCTCGGCACCGGGGAGCTCGAGGTCGCGGTCCGCCACCTGCACGCCGCGGAGCGCCAGTACCAAGAGCTGGGCGCGCTCCCGCACCCGCTGGTCGACTGCCAGCGGCAGGACCTCGTCGAGGCGCTGATCCGGACCGGGCGGCTGGACGAGGCGGAGGCGGCGCTCGCGACCCTCGAGCGGCAGGCCGACGCGACCGGCACCGCCTGGACGAGGGCCGCCGCCGCCCGGTGCCGGGGGTTGCTGGCGCCCGACGACGCCTTCGAGCCGCACTTCGCCGCGGCGCTCGCGCTCCACGCGGAGACCCCCGTGCCGTTCGAGGCCGCCCGCACCGAGCTCTGCCTCGGCGAGCGCAGACGCCGAGCGCGCAGGCCGCGCGAGGCGCGGGCGCCGCTGAGCTCGGCGCTGGACGGGTTCGAGCGCCTGGGCGCGGCGCCGTGGGCCGATCACGCCCGCCGCGAGCTGCGGGCGGCCGGCGGCCGGGCGGCGGAACATCGGGCGGCGACGGCGGACGGGCTCACTCCCCAGGAGCTCCAGGTCGCGATCGCGGTCGCCGACGGGGCGACCAACAAGGAGGTCGCCACGGCCCTGCTGATCAGCCCGAAGACGGTCGAGTACCACCTCGCGAAGGTCTACGCGAAGCTGGGCGTGAGCTCCCGCGCCCGACTGGCCCGGGTCCTGGCCGACTAGGGAAACGCCCGATGGCGTTTTCACGCCGACCCGCCGATCATCGCCCGCACGACACAGGGCGAGCTCCGGGGGTGGAGGGTGTCGAAGTCACGGGATGGACGCCGCGCGGCCGTCGACGGCCGCCTCGCGTTCGCGGGGGCGGGCTACGAGGACTACCGGGCGGCGCGGGAGCGCTTCTTCGAGCGGCTGCGCGCCGACTCGGAGATCCGCCGCCTGGAGAAGGCGTGGCGGCTCCCCGCGGTGCGGGCGAAGGACCGGCCGCCGGCCGCCTGACCACGCGCCGGTCGGTGGCCCGGGGCCCGCGCGGCGCCCTGCGCGGGCCTCGGTGCGGCTCGCTAGGTCAGCCGGACCCGGACCCGGAAGGGCCCGCGCGGGTCCTCGGCGACCCGCTCGATCGCCGCCTCGCGGCCCGGGCGGACGCGCGCCAGGGCGCCCTCGATGGCCGGGAGGAGGGCCTCGAGGGTGGCGTCGTCGTTGGGGGCGTTGAGGCGGTCGGTGACGCGCAGCAGAATCTCGTCGCGGCCGAAGCGGGCGCCGCCCGCCGCCGGATCGTCCTCGAGGTCGGCGGCGATCTCGTCGGCGGCCTCGATGGCGGCGGCGACGCGGTCCTCGAGCGAGCCCTCGGGCTCGCGCTTGCGCTGGTAGAGCACGCCGGGCCGCCCCTCGCCGAGGTCGAGCGCGCGGTCGGCCTCGTGCCCGATGAGCATCACGCCCGGCCCGTCGGGGACGTGGGCGTAGTCGGCCACGTCGATGGGGACGCCGTCGAGGCGGCGCTCCTGGATCCAGCCGTGGAAGAGGCCGATGAAGGACTCGAGCTCGATCGCGCCGGGGTCCTCGGCGTAGAGCTTGGCCCCGATGCGGACGATCTGGTCGGCGGTCGCGGTCGCCACGGCTAGACCAGCGCCGACTGCGCGCCGGCCTCGCGGATCTCGAACGCGTGGACGGCGTCGATGAAGAGCTGGGCCTCCTCGACGAGCCCCCGGGTCGCCTCCTCCCCGAGCGCCCCCGGACCCTCCTCGTGGCGCTCGAAGAGCGGCCGGGCGAAGCGCCCCTTGGCGAAGCGGTCGAAGAAGCGCTCGGTGTCGTAGAAGCGCTCCTTGAACTCCCCCCCGATGGCGTCGGCCTCGTTCGGCACGTTGGGGTTCTCGGTGCGCACCAGCGCCCGGGCGCCCGCCACCATGGCCGCGTAGGCGCGGTCGTCGGCGCGGGCCAGATCGCCCTCGTCGAGGGCCACCTGGGCGTCGAAGACGATGCTCTCGGCCTGGGTGAGCTCGAGCTCGGTCTTCGAGATGACCTCGCCCGCGCACTCGCCGATCCCCATGTCGCCCATGGTGAAGACGCGCGCGTCGCCCCAGTCGGTGTAGTAGCCCGGGTCCTCCTCGCGCGGGGGCACGGTCTTCAGCTCGGCGACCAGGGCCCCGAGCTCCACCTTGCCCAGCCGCGCGATGAAGTCCTGGAAGGTCTCCTCGGCGGAGCGCTCCTGGACGAAGCGGGTGGTGATGACGTCCACCACCTCGGGGATGCGCTTCGAGGGCACCGCGCCGATGGCCAGCCCGTAGGAGCCGCCGTTCTCGCGCCAGCGCCCGCCCAGGACGACCTGGAAGTGGGGCACCGTGACGCCGTCGATCTTGCGGCTGTTGCCGAAGAAGCCGATGTCGGCCACGTGGTGCTGGCCGCACGAGTTGAAGCAGCCGCTGACCTTGATGCGCAGGCCGCGCACGGCCTCGTCGAGCTCGAACTGGCGCGCGCCCAGCCGGGTGCGCAGCTCGCCCGCGAGCCCGCGCGACGACGCGATGCCGAGCTTGCAGGTGTCCGTGCCGGGGCAGGCCGTGACGTCGACGATCGTGCCGGCGCCGGGGTCGGCCAGGTCGATCGCCCGCAGGTCGGCGTAGAGCGCGGGCAGGTCGTGCTCGGGCACCCAGCGCAGCACGATGTTCTGCTCGACCGTCGTGCGCACCGTGTCGCCCACGTAGCGGCGGGCGACGTCGGCCAGCTTGCGGGTCTGCTCGGAGCCGATGTCGCCGAGCGGCAGCGCGATCGTGGCCACGGCGTAGCCGGGCTGGCGCTGCCGGTAGACGTTCGTGCGCGCCCACTCGGCGTAGCCCTCGGGGTGGCCGGCGCCGTTCGTCGAGACCGGCACCGCCTCGCGCACCGGCGACTCGTCGAAGTCCTCGACGTGCGGCAGGTACGAGGTCCAGCGCTCGTCGTGCGGCAGCGTCGCGCGCTCCTCGTCGACCAGGCGCCGGAACTCGTCGATGCCGAGCTTGGAGACCAGGAACTTGATGCGGGCGCGGTTGCGGTTCTGCTTCTCGCCCAGGCGCCCGAAGACGCGCGCGATCGACTGGACCGCGGGCAGCAGCTCCTCGACCGGGTGCTCCTCGTAGAGCAGCTTGGCCTGGTGCGGCGTGGTTCCCAGGCCGCCGCCGACGTAGAGGTCGAAGGCGCGGCGCTCGACGCCGTCGACCACGGTCCGGCGGGCGATCGCGCCGAAATCGTGCATCATCACCAGCCCGCAGGCCTCGCCCGCGCAGCCGGAGAAGGCCGGCTTGAACTTGCGCCCGAAGTCCTGGCAGTCCGGGTGCCCGAGCAGGAAGCGGAAGAGCGCGTCGGCGTACGGCGTGGTGTCGAACGCCTCGGTGTGGCAGACGCCCGCCAGCGGGCAGCCGGTCAGGTTGCGGACGCCGTTGCCGCACGCCTCGCGCGTGGTGATGCCCACCGACGCCAGCCGGCGCATGAGCGTCGGCGTGTCGTCGATGTGGACGTAGTGGAGCTGGACGTCCTGCCGCGTGGTGATGTGCAGGATCCCGTCCGAGTACTCCTCGGCCAGCTCGGCCATCAGGTCGAGCTGATCGGGCGTGACGCCGCCGTAGGGGATCTTGATGCGCATCATCCCCGGCGCGTCCCAGAGCGTCTCGGGGCCCTTGGTGAGCTCGCCCGCGGGGTACTCGAGCTGTCGCGAGGCGATGCCGTCGTGCCGCTGGCCGTTGTCGTAGCGCTGGCCGTACACGCCGCGCCGCAGGCGGGTCTCGGCGAACACGCGCTCCTCCACCGCGCCGCGGCGGCGCAGCTCCATCTGGCCCTCGAAGATGTCGATCTCCTCGGCCAGGTCCGGCGGCATCCTGTCGAGGAGCCGCTCTCTCCACTCGGTCGCGCTCATGTCCTCCCACCGGCGTTCGAGGTCACGAGCGCGGTAAAATAACAGAAAACCTGAGGCTATTCCTCGTTTGTGCCGAGCTCGTCCAGCTCGCCGTGCGCCACCAGGGCGAGCGCGCGGACGATCTGCACGCACATCGGGTCGCCGACGGCGATCTGCACCTGGCTGCCGTCCTCGTCGTCGAACGAGAGCGTCCAGTGCGGCACCAGGCCGTCGGGGGTCTGCTGGGGGGGCGTCACCGACACCCCGACGACGCTCGGCTGCAGCGCCCAGAAGAGGCCCTCGGAGAGCCCTGCCGGCTGGGGCTCCCACGCGCCGACGTCGGGGATGTCCTGCCGGTACGGCTCGGCCTGGGTGAACGCGTTCATCATGTTCTCGGCGTCGCTGGTGGCCAGGGGGAGCGTCAGGACGACGTTGGGCCCGCTCTCGAACGCGAGCAGCGCCACCGGCAGCACCGACTCGTCGGGCGCCTCGGCCCCCTCCTCGACCTCGACCTGCACCGGCGAGCAGTCGAAGCCGGTCGCCTGGAAGGCGATCGTCTGCCTCATGGCCGCGGCCTCGGCCGCGGGGGTGCCTTGGTAGCGTCAGCCGGGTGCGGCACGGAGCGACTCCTTCGGCCGGGGACGTCTCGGCGGGCATTCTCACACACGGTGGGGGGGTCGCCGCGCGGGCCCTGCCGGAGCGGGTCGACCCGGTCGCCGCGCTCGCCGCGATCGAGGGGCGCGGGTGGCCCGCGCTGGTGCGCCACGCCGGCGCGACCGTGCTCGCCGCCGGGCCCGCGGAGGTGGTGACCGGGCCGGACGTCTGGGACGCGCTCGCCCGCCCGCCGCGGCCGCGCGGCGGCGCCGCCGCGATGGCCGGCGGCTGGATCGGCCTGCTGGCGTACGACCTCGGCGGGACGGTCGAGCGCCTTCCGGCGCCACGCCCCGACCCGGGCGGGCCACCGCTCGCCGCCCTGGCCCGCTACGACACCGTCGCCGTGGTGGACGACGACGGGCGCTGCATCGTCGCCTCGGCCGCCGGCGGGCGCGAGGCCGACGACCTGGCCGCGGCCGTCGCGGCCGCGGGCCCACTCGCCCCGCTGCCCCCGCCCGCGCCGAGACCGATCGCCACCTCGCTGCCGGGCGGCGCGTACGCCGAGGTCGTCGCGGCGGCACGCGAGCTGATCCGGGCGGGCGACTGCTACCAGGTGAACCTCGCGCAGCGCCTGAGCGCCCCCTGGGACGAGCCCCCGCTCGCGCTGGCCCGCCGGCTCTGGAGCGCCGCCGGGCCCGCCGCGCGCCGCGCCTACCTCGGCCTGCCGGAGGGCGCGGTCGTCTCGGCCTCGCCCGAGCTGCTGGTGAGCCTGCGCGCCGGGGTCGCCCGCAGCGCGCCGATCAAGGGCACCGCCCCCCTCGGGATGGCCGACGCGCTGGCGGTCAGCGCCAAGGACCGCGCCGAGCACGTGATGATCGTCGACCTGGTGCGCAACGACCTCGGCCGCGTCGCCCGGCCGGGCGGGGTGCGGGTCGCGCGCCTCTTCGACGCCCTGCCCACGCCCTACGTCGAGCACATGGTCAGCGAGGTGGTGGCCGACCTGCGCGACGACGCCGGCCCGGCGGAGCTGCTGCGGGCGATCTTCCCGGGGGGCTC
>DATLLV010000116.1:0-4107 GCA_035537655.1 Miltoncostaeaceae bacterium | reverse complement strand
CCTGGCCGAGCGCGCGGCCGGGTGGGTTGCACCAGGCGTTGCCCGGCGCGGGGCCCACGCCGTTGCGGCTGGTGTCGATGACGAACGGAGCACCGCCCAGGCGGCGCGCGATGGCGCGGCCGTAGGCGCGCGAGCGGGCCGCCTGGGCGGTGCCCCGTTCGTCATCGACACCAGCCGCAACGGCGCGGGCCCCGCGCCGGGCAACGCCTGGTGCAACCCGCCCGGCCGCGCGCTCGGCCAGGCGCCGACGGCGCAGACTGGCGACCCGGCGGTCGACGCGCTGCTGTGGATCAAGCGGCCCGGCGAGTCCGACGGCGCCTGCAACGGCGGCCCGCCCGCCGGCGAGTGGTGGCCCGAGGGCGCGCTGGCGCTCGCCCGGGGGGCGGAGGGCTAGGCCGCCCCAGAAGGCCCGGGCGAATCCGGTCCCCGCGGGGTTAAGTCCCGCGCGAGGGCGGCCGATGGGCACGGCGAGCGACGACCCACGCGCCCACCTCGTCCGAAGGGACGGAGCCATCTCCTCCACGACGCGCATCACCGCGCCGCGACGCCCCCCCCTCGCGCCGGCCGTCCGCACCGTGCCCGTGCGCTGGTGGACCCACCTCACCGTCGTCGTGGCCCTCGCCGCGAGCCTCGTCTACATCGTCTGGCGGTGGGGCTTCACGCTCGACGGGCCCTCGATGTGGCTCGGCGCCCCGCTCGCCGTCGCCGAGACCTACGGCCTCGTCATGCTCGGCCTGCTGGCCTTCTCCTGCTGGCGGCTCGCCCGCCGCGAGGTCCTCCCGCCGCTGGAGGGCCGCTCGGTCGCCGTCCTCATCGCCACCTACAACGAGCCCGAGGACGTCCTGCGGCCGACGGTCGTGGGCGCGATGGCGATCCGCTACGACGTGACCCCGCAGGTGTGGGTGCTCGACGACGGCGGGCGCCCATGGGTGCGCCTGATGTGCGAGGAGCTCGGCGTCCGCTACCTCTCGCGCCCCGCGCCGCGCCGCCACGCGAAGGCCGGCAACATCAACCACGCGCTCGCCCAGGTGGACGCGGAGTTCATCGTCACCCTCGACGCCGACCACGTGCCGCGCCCGGAGCTGGTCGAGCGGATGCTCGGCTACTTCGCCGACGAGAAGGTCGCCGTCGTCCAGGCGCCCCAGCACTTCTACAACCGCGGCTTCCAGCACCCGCGGGACGACGACGACCCGCTGCGGAACGAGCAGAGCATCTTCTTCGACGCCATCTCGCGCGGCAAGGACCGCCACAACGCCGCCTTCTGGTGCGGTTGCCCGTCGATCCTCCGCCGCGACGCGGTCCTGTCGGTCGGGGGCGTGGCCACCGACACGGTCGTCGAGGACGCCCACACCAGCATGCGGCTGCACGCCGCCGGCTGGCGGATCGTCTTCCACCCCGAGGTGATGGCCCTGGGCATCGCGCCCGAGGAGATCGGGGCCTTCCTGGTGCAGCGCGGCCGCTGGGCCAAGGGCTCGCTCCAGATGCTCCGGCACGACCCGCCGATGTTCAAGCGCGGCCTGAGCTTCGCCCAGCGGCTCGAGTACACGGCCAGCTGCCTGCACTTCCTCGAGGGGCCGCAGCGCCTGCTGGGCTTCCTGATCCCGCCGATCGTCCTGCTCTCCGGCATCGCCCCGATCGACGCCGGCCCGCTGCTCTACGCCGCGCTCTTCCTCCCCCAGCTCGTGCTGGTGCCGATGGCCTCGCGCGCCCTCACCCGCGGCCGCTACCGGCTGATCGAGGGCGAGCGCTACGCCGTCGCCCGCATGACCCCCTACCTGCGCGCCACGGCCGCGCTGCTCGGCGGCAAGGGCGGCTTCCAGGTGACGCCGAAGGGCGGCCGCGCGCGGAGGACCAGCGTCGCCCGCGCCCTGTGGCTGCCGATCTCCCTGGCCGCCGTCACGGCGGTCGCGATCGCCTATCAGACCGCCGCGCAGATCATGGGCCTGCCCGGGCAGCTCTCCGTGGGAGCCCACGCGATCACGGTGATCTGGGCCGCCGCGAACGTCGCCCTGGTGGTCTCGGCGGTCGTCTGGGCCCGCGGCACCCGCCACGTCCGCTGGAGCCACCGCTTCCCGGTGGCCCTGCCGGCCGCCTACTCGACGGGCCGCCGCGCCCCCGACGCGCCCGCGCACGTCGAGGACCTCAGCCGCGAGGGCCTGCTGATGACCGTCTCCGAGGAGCCGGTCGCGGGCCAGTGCCTGCGGATCGTGCTGCTGTTCGCGGAGGGCCCTCTCCAGGTGACGGGCACCGTCGTCCGCGCCGACGCCGACCACGACCCGGGCGCCTGGAGCGTCGGCGTCGCGTTCGACAACCTCGAGCCGGCGGTCGCGGACGCGATCATCGAGTGGTGCTTCCGCCACCCCTTCGGCCCCGAGCGGGCGGTGCGCGTGGCCGACCTCGAGGGCGAGCGGCGCCCGTCGGCCGTCCCGGCCCCGGCGACCGAGCCGCAGCCGAGCCGGGTCTGAGCGGCCCGCGCGGGGCGCTCAGCCGGCGAGCCGGACGAACGCCGCGTGCGCCGGCGCGTCCCCGACCACGCGGGTCCGGTGGCCGGGGCCGGTGACGTCCTCCACCAGCACGGCGTCACCGGCGCTCACCCGCCGGGTCTCGCCGCCGCCGGTGTCGACCTCGAGCTCGCCGGCGAGGAGCAGGAACCACTGGCGCGCCGGCGAGGGGTGCCAGTCGCTCGTGTAGCCGACCGGCATGGTGGCCAGCAGCATCGCCGAGGCGGCGATCGCGTCCGAGACCTCGAACGCCGGCGCCGGCCGTGCGTACGCGGCCGGAGCCAGGGGGACGACGAGGTCCTCGAAGCGCGACGGCCCGCCGTCCTCGCTGACGATTCGGGAGCAGCGCACCGCGACACGCTACCCTGCGCTCGACCCCGGGACGTGGCGCAGCCTGGTAGCGCACCGCCTTTGGGTGGCGGGGGTCGGCGGTTCGAATCCGCCCGTCCCGATGTGCCGGCCGGTGAGCGTCTCTTCCGGCCTCGGGTGAGCGCGCCCGGCCCGGACGCGCCCGCACCGCCCCGCCGCCCGCTCAGGCCCCGGGCGCCTCGCCGTAGGTGCCGACGATCTCGGCCACGGCGATCACCTGCACCGCGATCACCTCCCGCAGCTCGGCGATCGAGGCCGCCGGCGGCAGGTCCACCGGCTCCATCAGGGCGTGGAGGCGGAAGACGTAGTGGTGCTGGCGGGGCGGGTCACAGGGGCCGTCGTAGCGGACGTTGCCGAAGCTGTTGCGCCCCTCGAAGGGCGGCTCGACCCCCTCGGGCAGCTCGCGCAGCTGCGGCGAGAGGCCCCAGCCCAGCCAGTGGACGACGTCGCCGCCGGCCGCCGCCGCGTCGGCGTCCTCGACGGTCAGCGCCAGGGTGGCGGTCCGGCGCGGCGGGGCGGTCCAGCTCAGGTGCGGCGAGACGTTCTCGCCGTCGCACGTGTGGCGCCGCGGGATGGGCGAGGCCGCGGCGAAGGCGCTGCTCGTGAGCGTGAATTCGGGGGCCACGGCCGCGAAGACTACCCGCGCGGCGCGGCTGGGGCCGCCCGGCCCGGGGAGGGGTAGGCTCGCGCGGTGCGGCGGCTCTACCACCGCTGGAAGTGCCCCTGGTGCGCCGCGGCGCGCCAGGCGATCGAGAACGTGGGCGCCGAGGTGGAGCTGGTCGAGGTGCCGTACCCGCGCGAGGAGCGCGACGAGCTCGAGCGCGTGAGCGGCCAGCGGCGCGTCCCGGTGCTGGTCGACGCCGACGACGTGGTCGTCGAGTCGCGCTGGGTCGTCCGCCACGTGTACCGGCGCTACGGCGGGCCGGCGTTCGCGCGCTCCGTGGCCGAGCTCGACCGCGACATCCTTGCCGACGGCGAGGCGGAACCCGGGACCGGGTGACCGTTTCGCGGCCGTCCATCTGCGGCAAGATGTGACAGACCGGACCCTCGAGCGGGGAGCAGGGCATGACGGCACAACGCGACAGGCGCTTCGGCGGCATCGGCCTCGGCGGCCTGATCGTCATCATCGGGGTCATCCTGATGTTCGTCTGGAGCTTCTGGATCGGCCTGATCATCGCCCTCGTCGGCCTGATCGCCTTCGGCGGCTTCGTCCGCGGGAAGTGGTACTGACGAGCCG
>DATLLV010000115.1:0-2360 GCA_035537655.1 Miltoncostaeaceae bacterium | reverse complement strand
GTGCAGTCGGGCGGCACGCTGCCGATCCTCGCCGACGAGCATCTGGGCCTGATGCGCGAGCTGATGCGGCCGGCCGAGGCCGACGCCTACGCGGCCGCCCGGCGGATGGCGGCGACGCTCGAGCTCTACAACTTCGTGCTGCACGGCGAACAGCGCGACGGCGTCTTCGGCCACGGCCCCTACCCGGGCGAGGGCGGCCGCACGATCGTGGTGCGCGAGTTCAACGATCTGCGCAACGACTACCTGCCCTGGGCGGCGACCGAGGAGCGCATCCCCCTCCCGAACGTGATCGTGGCGCTGGAGTGCCACGACGTGACCGCCCGCTGCGACATGTTCGGCGGGCTGGTCACGACGCCGCTCGAGATCGCCGACCGCCTGGACCGGCTCGCGGTGCTCACGCAGGAGGGCGGCGGGCTGCGGCCGCTGACCGGCGACGAGATCACGGCCGTCCAGGAGGCCGCCGCCGCGGCCCAGATCGAGCTCTACATGAAGGCCGTGGAGTGGTCGCCCCGCTACAAGATCGAGTACGGCGCCGACCTCTTCGCCAACCACCTGCTGCCGTTCTTCCGCCTGGCCGGCGCGGACGACGAGGTCGGCGCGCGCATCGCGGCGGCGTTCGAGGCGACCGCGGCGCGGATGATCGACGACCTCGTGGCCAGCGTCGACACGGGCCTGCCGGGCGCGATCTGGGGCCACATCGGCACCACCCCGGGCCGGCTCTTCTGGCCGGTGGCGTGACGGCCGTCCGCACCGGCCTCGACCGCCTGCTGGCGCCGCGCTCGATCGCGCTGGTGGGCGCCTCGGGCGACCCGGGCAAGTTCGGCGGCCGGCCCCTGGCCGCGCTGCGCCGCCACGGCTACGAGGGCGACCTGCTGGCGGTCAACCCGGGGCGCGACGAGATCCAGGGGGTGCCCTGCCTGCCCTCGCCGGCCGACCTGCCCGAGGGCATCGACCTCGCCGTGATCCTGCTGCCCGCCGACGGCGTGCTGGAGGCGGCCCGCGCCTGCATCGACCGCGGCGCCGGCGCGCTGGCGGTCTTCTCGGGCGGGTTCCGCGAGACCGGCCCGGAGGGGGCGGCGCTGGAGCGCGAGCTCGCCCTGGCCTGCCGCGAGGCGGGCGTGCGGCTGCTGGGGCCGAACTGCCCGGGGTTCGTCAACGTGCGCGCGCGCACGGCCTGCTCGGCCAGCGCCTTCGCCACCCGGGACGAGATGATCGACGGCCCGGTGGCGTTCGTGCTCGGCTCGGGCGCCGTCGCGGGGATCCTCTGCGACCGCGCCTTCGACCGCGGCATCGGCGTGGGCGCCGCGGTCTGCACCGGCAACGCGCCGGACGTCGGCGTCCCCGAGGTCGTGCGCCACCTGGCCGCCGACGGCGAGACCCGGGCGATCGGCCTCTTCCTGGAGGGCGTGGGCGAGGGCACGGCGCTGATGGAGGCGCTGCGCGAGGCGCGCGAGCGCGAGGTGGGGGTGGCGGTGCTCAAGGTGGGCCGCACCAGCCGCGGCCGTGCGGTGGTCGCCTCGCACACCGGCGCGCTGGTGGGCAGCGACGCGGCCTTCGACGCGATGTGCGCGAGCCTCGGCGTCGTGCGCGTCGACGACTACGACGACCTGCTCGAGACGGCCCACCTGCTGGCGACGGCCCCGCGCCCGGGGCGCAGCCTGGCCGTGGCGGGGGCCTCGGGCGGGATGAACGCGGCCCTGGCCGACGCCGCCGAGGCGAACGGCCTCGCCCTGCCGCCGCTGGCGCCGGCGACGGTGGCCGGGCTGGGCGAGGTGGTTCCGGACTTCGGCGCAGCCATGAACCCGGTTGACATCTCGAGCGCGGTGGTGGCCGACCCCGGCGGCCTGGGGCGGGCGCTCGGCGTGCTGGCCGGCGACCCGGCGGTCGAGGGCGTGGTGGTGGTGGTGGGCGACCACCCGCCGCGCCTCTCCGAGCTGCTGGCCGACGGCATCGCCGCCGCGGCCGCCGACCTCGACGGCCGCGTGGTCGCCCAGTGGTCGGCGGGCTCGCTCTCGGAGCCGGGCATGACCCGCCTCGCGCGCGCCGGCATCCCGGTCTTCACCTCGCCCGAGCGCTGCATGCGGGCGGTCGCGCGCGCCATGGGCGCCGACGTCGCCCCGCCGCCGCCCGCCGCCGGCGAGGGCGCCCTGCCGCCCGGGCCGCTACGCGAGAGCGAGGCCAAGCTGCTGTTGGAGGAGCGCGGCATCCCCTCGCCCCGCCGCGCGGTGGCGGCCGACCCGGCCGGCGTGCCCGCGGCGGTGGCCGCCGCGGGGCTGGGGGGCGCGGTGGTGGTGAAGGCCGACTGCCGCGGCGCCGTGCACAAGGCCGCCGCCGGGGCGGTGCGCATCGGGATCCCGGCG
>DATLLV010000114.1:0-8096 GCA_035537655.1 Miltoncostaeaceae bacterium | reverse complement strand
CTGCTGGCGCTGCGGCACGCCCCTCCTCTACTACGCCAAGCCATCCTGGTACATCCGCACCACGGCGGTGAAGGACCGGATGCTGGAGATCAACTCGGAGATCGGCTGGCACCCCGATCGGGTGCGGGACGGGCGCTTCGGCAAGTGGCTGGAGGGCAACGTCGACTGGGCGATCTCGCGCGACCGCTACTGGGGCACCCCGCTGCCGCTGTGGCGGTGCGACGACTGCGGCGCGGTGGAGGCGGTCGGGTCGTTCGCCGAGCTGGCCGGGCGGGCCACCGCCCCGCTCGCGGAGCCCTTCGACCCGCACCGGCCGTTCGTGGACGACGTGCGGCTCACGTGCGCCTGCGGCGGCGAGATGCGCCGGGAGCCCGAGGTCATCGACGTCTGGTACGACAGCGGCGCGATGCCGTTCGCCCAGGAGCACCACCCGTTCGCGACGGGCGGTGACCTCAGCGGGCGCTTCCCGGCCGACTTCGTCTGCGAGGCGCTCGACCAGACGCGCGGCTGGTTCTACTCGCTGCTCGCCGAGGGCACGCTGCTGTTCGACGAGACGGCCTACCGCAACGTCGTCTGCCTCGGCCTGATGCTCGACGCCGAGGGCCAGAAGATGAGCAAGAGCAAGGGCAACGTGATCGAGCCCTGGACCGTGGTCGACCGCCAGGGCGCCGACGCGTTCCGCTGGTACCTCTTCACCGCCCAGAGCCCCTGGGACTCGTTCCGCTTCAGCCTCGAGGCCGTCGACGAGGCCATGCGGCGCTTCCTGCTGACGCTCTGGAACACCTACGCGTTCCTGGTCACCTACGCGACCCTGCCGGACGGCTGGGTCCCCGGCGACGGCGACGGGGCCGACGCCCGGCGGCCGATCGACCGCTGGATCCTCTCCCGCCTTGACGGGACGGTCGAGGAGGTCACGGCCCGGCTCGAGGGCTACGACGCGACCGGCGCCGGCCGCGCCCTTGAGGCCTTCCTGGACGACCTCTCGAACTGGTACGTGCGCGCCTCGCGGCGCCGCTTCTGGGCCGGCCGGGGCGAGGCCGCCAACGGTGCCGGCGGGGCCCGGGCCGACGCCGAGGCCGCCTTCGCCACCCTGCACGAGTGCCTGAGCACGACCGCGTTGCTGATCGCGCCCTTCTGCCCCTTCGTGGCCGAGGAGATGTACGGCGGCCTGGTCGCCCACCACGACCCCGCGGCGCCCGAGAGCGTCCACCTGGCCGACTGGCCCGAGCCGCGCGGGCGCCGCGACGCCGGTCTCGAGGAGGCGATGGCGGCGGCGCGCGAGGCCGTGGCCGTGGGGCGGGGGGCCCGCGCCGAGGCCCGCCTGAAGGTGCGGCAGCCGCTGGCCGAGGCGGTCGTCGCCGCGCCCACGGCGCTGGCGCGCTCGATCGAGGGGCTGGTCGACCTGGTCGCCGACGAGCTCAACGTGCGCCGCGTTCGCTTCGTCACCGACCCGGCCGAGCTGGTCGAGGTGACCGTGAAGCCGAACTACCGCCGCCTGGGGCCGCGCTTCGGCAGCCGCATGCCGCAGGTCGCGGCGGCCGTCGCCGCGCTGCCGCCGGCCGAGTCGGCGCGGGCGATCGACGCCGGCGACGAGGTCGAGATCGCCGTCGACGGCGATCTCGAGCGCCTGGCGCCCGACGACCTGCTGGTCGAGGCGCGCCCCACCGAGGGCTACGCCGTGGGACAGGACGCCGCGCTCGCCGTCGGCCTGGCGACGGAGGTGACCCCCGAGCTGCGGCGCGAGGCGCTGGCGCGCGAGGTCGTGCACGCCGTCCAGGGCGCTCGCCGCGCGGCCGGGCTTCGGGTGGAGGAGCGCATCCGGCTGCACCTGGACGGCTCGGGCGAGCTGCGCGAGGCCATCGAGGAGCACCGCGGCGCGATCGCGGCCGAGACGCTGGCCGAGCGGCTCACCGTGGGCCACGGCGCGCCCTTCGCGGGCCTGCGCCGCGAGGAGCACGTGCTCGACGGCGAGCCGCTCGCCCTGCGGCTGGAGCGGGCCTCGGCGGACGAGGGGCCGCCGCCCGCCCGCCGTTAGGCCCCGCCGCCGCCCCAGGTCGCCGCCCGGGAGCCGGCCACGACGTCCACGTCGCCGCGCAGTCGGTTCCAGACCCGCTCCTCGTCGAGCCCCAGCCGCTCGATCAGCTCCGGCAGCCGCACCACCGTGCGCGGGTCCTCGAGGCGCAGCCCCACGACCTTGCCGTCGCCGCGGACGAGGGCCACGCCCTCCTCGACGGTCTCCATCGACATGTCGGCGAACGGCTGGACGTGGCCAAGGGTGAAGTAGATCGGCGGCATGGTCTCCTCGGTCAGGCGGGGTCGAGGTGGGCGGTCACGGCCCGCTCGACGCGGGCCGCCCTGACGGCGCCGGCGATGCGCTCCACCGGCTCGCCGTCGCGGAACAGGATAAGGGTCGGCAGCGCGAGCACGTCGTAGCGCCCGGCCGAGCGCGGGGCCTCCTCCACGTTGAGGCGGGCGACGGTCAGGCGCCCGGCGTAGCGCCCGGCGAGGTCGGCCACGATCGGCTCGACCTTGCGGCACGGGACGCACCAGGGCGCCCAGAAGTCGACCAGCACCGGCAGGTCGCCGGCCAGCACCGTCGCCTCCCAGTCGGCGTCGGTGACCGCGACCGGCCCCGCCGTCACGGGAGGATCTTGACCTTCATCCCGACCGTCACCTGGTCGTAGAGCGCCTCGACGTCCGGGATGTGCATCCGCATGCAGCCGTGGCTGGCGGCGGTCCCGACCGAGTAGTCGGCGTAGGTGCCGTGGAAGCCGATGCCCGGCGCGGTGGTGCCGATCCAGCGCGTGCCCAGCGGGTTGCCCGGCCCCGGCGGGATGGACGAGAGCTCGGCCGCCCACGGCGAGTCGGGCGGCGTCCAGGTGGGGTCGACCTGCTTGTCGTTGATCTCGTAGTTGCCCGTGGGCGTGGGGTAGGCCGGCTGGCCGCGGGCGATCGGGTACGAGACGGCGACCTTGCCGTCGCGGATCAGGCGGACCCGGAACTGCGACAGGCGGACGACCAGGCGGCCGACGATCCGCTCGAGCATCTTCTGGTCGACGATGCCGGTCTTCCGCAGCTTGTAGCGTTTCTGGTAGCGGACGATCGCCTTCTCGGTCTTCGCGTCGACGACGCCCGTGAGCTTCCCCTTCTTGGGGAACACGCCCGCCTCGCGCAGCCGCTGCTGCAGGGTCACGACGTCGGCGCCCTTGGCCTTGGCGCCGATCACGGCCGAGCCGAACTCCTCGGTGCTGTTCACGCTGACGACCCGCTCCGAGCGGGCCACGTTGCCGGCGCGGTCCTTCACCGTGATGCGGATGTTGTTGCGGCCCTGCGCCAGGGTGCCGACGGCCATCGCGAAGCGGCGCCCGTCGAGCTGCAGGGCCGGCGTCTCGCCGCCGGCGGCCTCGGCGTAGGTCGCCGTGTCGGTGCCCGTCGAGGCGTCGCGCCCCTGCGCGGTCGCGACGGTCTTGCCGTTGACCGAGGCGGTGTAGGTGAGCGCGCGCGGGTTGTCCGCGGTGATGGCGCCGTAGACCAGGGGCTCGTCGGTCTCGGTGAGCTGGTCGCCCTTGGCGGGGGCCGTCACCTGCAGCCGCGGTGCGGTGGTGTCGACCGTGACCGCGCGGGGGGTCTCGGTGGCGTTGCCCGCATGGTCCTCGGCGGTGACGGTGGTCGCGACGTCGCCCTCGGGCAGGCGCGCGATCGCGGACCACTTCCCGTTGGCCGTGGCCGTCGCCGTGGCCTCGCCGCCCTTGTAGGCGACGGTCACGGTCGAGCCGGCCTCGGCGGTGCCCCGGTACCTCACCGCCCTGCGGGCACGCAGCGCGCGCGGCCTGGGCGAGGCGACGGCGAGCTTCGGCGCGACCGTGTCGACGTCGAAGCTCCAGGCGCGCGTGACCGTGCGGGCGAAGACGTTGCTGCTCGAGAAGCTCACCGCCACCTTGTGGCTGCCGTCGGCGAGCTTGCCCGCGGGCGTCACGCTGAGGTCGCCGCCGGCGCCGCGGACGCGCCCCGTGACGTCCTGGCCGTCGAGCATGACCGTCAGGTCGCCGAGGCGCTGGCCGTCGTCGACCGAGAAGGAGATGTCCGGCCGGGGCTGCGCGACGGCGCTGTCGGGCGCCGGCGAGGGGGCGTCGACGGACGGGCGCTGCAGGAGCTGGACAACGGCGAACGCGACGATCGCGACGCCCGCGACGCCCGCGACGATCAGGGTGATGATGCCACCCTTCCGAGAGCCCAAGACCTGCACCCGCCTGACCTCCCTGGGAACGCGCGCAGACGATACCAGCGGTGCCCGCCGTGACCCGCATGCCGGGTCGCAGAACCTGGTTCACCGCCGTGGCCCGGTTTCCCCCCTCGTCCGGCGCCGCCGCGCCGGGCCGGGTGCCTAGACTCTCCGGATGGCCGGCGAGCTGCCAACCAACCGCGAGGTGGCGGACCGGCTCCGCCTGATCGGCGACCTGCTCGAGCTCGAGGGCGCGGTGCGCCACCGGGTGCTCGCGTACCGCCGCGCGGCGGCGCGCATCCGCTCGACCCACACCTCCGTGGCGGAGATGGCGATGCGCGGCCGCGCCGTCGACCTCCCCGACATCGGCACGACCCTGCAGGCGAAGATCGTCGAGCTGGTCGAGACCGGCGACATCGCCGCGCTCGCCAAGCTGCGCGACCGCGTGCCGGCCGGCCTGGCCGAGGTCGCGCGCCTCGACGGCATCGGGCCCAAGCGGGCGACGGCGCTCTGGCGCGAGCTGGGCGTCGCGACGGTCGATGACGTCGCGACCGCGATCGCCGACGGCCGGGTGCGCGACGTGGCCGGCTTCGGCGCCGCGACCGAGGCCCGCATCGCGACCGAGCTCGCCCGCCGCGCCGAGGCCGAGGCCGACGACGAGGAGCGCATCCCCATCGGGCGCGCGCTGCCGGTGGCGGAGGAGATCGCGCGCGACCTGCGCGAGGCGGTGCCGGGCGCGCGGATCGAGGTGGCCGGGAGCCTGCGTCGCGGCCGCGAGAGCGTGCACGACATCGACCTGGTCGCGGGGACCGACCGGCCCGAGCAGCTCCAGGCCGCCTTGGCCGCCCACCCGGCGGTCGAGCGGGAGCTGTCGCGCGGCGACGCGAGCTCGTCGGTCGCCACCCACGCCGGGGTGCGGCTGGAGCTGGCCCTCGGCGCGCCCGAGGCCTTCGGCAACCTGCTGCAGCACGCCACCGGCTCGGCCGCCCACAACATCCGCCTGCGGGAGCTCGCGGTGCGGCAGGGCCTGTCGGTCTCCCAGCACGGCATCCTCGGGCCAGACGGCGCCCGGGCCACGCACGCCGACGAGGACGAGGTCTACGCGGCCCTCGGGCTCCACCCGGTCCCGCCGGAGCTGCGCGAGGACCGCGGCGAGATCGAGGCGGCGCGCGAGGGCCCGCTGCCGCCGCTGGTCGAGCGCGGCGACCTGCGCGGCGACCTGCACTCGCACACGCGCTGGAGCGACGGCACGCGCACGGTCGGCCAGATGGTCGAGGCGGCCCGGGCGCGCGGCTACGCCTACCTGGCGATCAGCGACCACTCGCAGAGCCTGGCCATGGCCGGCGGCCTCGACCCCGACCGGGTGCGCCGGCAGTGGGAGGAGATCGACCGCGAGAACGTGCGCCACGACGACATCGAGGTGCTGAAGGCGACCGAGGTGGACATCCTGGCCGACGGCCGCATCGACTTCGACGACGCCCTGCTGGCCGGCTTCGACTGGGTCACCGCAAGCGTGCATTCGGCCTTCGGCCAGGACGAGGAGCGCTACACCGCGCGGGTGCTCGCCGCCGCCGCGAGCCCCTTCGTCGACGTGGTCGGGCACCCGACCGGGAGGATGCTGGGGCGGCGCGGCCACGCGGCGATCGACCTCGCCCGGGCCGTCGCCGCGGCGGCGGAGAGCGGGACCTACCTGGAGGTCAACAGCCAGCCCCAGCGGCTCGACCTCGACGCCGACATGGCGCGCCAGGCGCTGGCCGGCGGCGCCCGCATCACCATCGGCTCGGACGCCCACTCCGAGGAGGCGCTCGACTTCATCCGCTTCGGCGTGCTGGTGGCGCGGCGGGCCGGAGCCCGCCCGGAGGACGTCGGCAACACCCGCCCGTGGGCGGAGCTTGCGGCGGAGCGGCGCGCGCGGCTGGCGGCGGCCGGCGCGCCTCAGTGAACCAGCGCGCGCAGGGCCTCGAGCGCCCCGGCGGGGCCGTCGACCTCGGCGTCGGCGGCCTCGCGCACCTCCGCCGGCACCTCGGCGCTGGCGACCGCGAGGGCGACCGCGTGGTCGAGCGCGCCCGCGTCGCGCAGCGCGCGCAGCGCGCGCCAGGCGTCGGCGTCGGTGCGGTCGTCGCCGACGTAGAGGGCCGCCCGGGCGCCGACGCCCGCCAGCAGCTGGGTCACGGCCGTCCCTTTGTCGACCCGCACCGGCGGGCGCACCTCCAGCACCTCGCGCCCCGTGGTGGTCACCAGGCCGTGCGCGGCGGCCTCGCGCGCGACCTCGCGCAGCAGCAGCGCGGCGGCGGCCGGGTCGGGCGCCCCGCGCGCGTGGACGCTGAGGGTGGCGCCCTTCTCCTCAAGGCGCAGGCCGCCGGCCGCCAGCCGCTGCGGGGGCCAGGTCGCGGCGAAGGCCGCGACGGCCGGCACGTGGGCGGCCACCCCGTCTGCCAGGCGCGGGCGCTCGCCCGGCAGGTGCAGCTCCATCCCGTGGTTGCCCGCGTAGGCGCACCCCTCCAGCCCGACCAGGCGCTCGAGGTCGGCGAGGCCGCGCCCGCTGACGAACCCCAGCAGGCGCATCCGGCCGCGCAGCTCCTCGAGCACGCCGGCGGCGCCGTCGAGCAGGCGCGCGTCCTCGGGTCGGGGGACGATCGGCGCAAGCGTGCCGTCGACGTCGCAGAGGACGGCGCTCTCGCGCGGGCGCTCGCGCAGCGGCGCGAGGAGGGCGGCGAGCCCCCGGTCGGGAGCGGTCACGGCGATCGACCCTAGCAGCGAGGCTCCGGGGGCGGGCGCCGCCGAGGCGGCCACGGGGCGGGTCGCGCGCCTCGCCCTGATCGGTCTGGTCGCCGGCCTCTTCTCGGCGCTGTTCGGGGTGGGCGGCGGCATCATCATGGTGCCGCTGCTGATCTGGCTGCTGGCCTACGACGCCAAGGTCGCGACGGCGACGTCGCTCGCGGCCATCATCTTCACCGCGACCTTCGGCGCGGCCACCCACGGGGCGCTCGGCAACGTCGACTGGTCGACCGCCCTCCTCATCGGCATCCCCGCCATGGTCGGGGTCAACCTGGGGCTGCTGATCAAGGCGCGCGTCTCGAGCCGGTCGCTCACGTACGCCTTCGCGCTCCTGCTGATCGGCGTCGCCGTGTACCTGGCGGCCTCCTGATGGACGTCGTCGCGGTCATCGCGCTGGGCGTGGCGGCCGGCGCCGTCGCGGGCCTCTTCGGCGTGGGCGGGGGCATCATCTTCGTCCCGACGCTGACCCTGATCCTCGGGCTCAGCCAGCTCGAGGCCGAGGCCACCTCGCTGCTGGCGATCATCCCGGTCGCCCTGCTGGGCTCCTGGCGACAGACCCGCAGCGGCGACGTGCGCTGGCGGGACGCCACGATCATGGGCCTGGTGTCGGTGGCGACCGCCGTCGCCGGCGCCCTGATCGCCGACGTCGCGCCCGAGCGGGTCCTGCGCGTGGGCTTCGCGATCCTGCTGGTCGCGACGGCCGTCCAGCTGATCCTGAGGGCCCGGGCGACCGACTCGTAGGTGCCGCTGCGGACGGGTCAAGTTCCGGCGCGGGGACGCCGATACCCCTCGCGGCCGGGGAGACGAACCCGCAGGTTCATCGAAACGTCAGTTTCTTGTCCCTTATCACGAGACGCGCTAGTGCACTGGAGCTCCCAGGGTTGACGCGCAACCCGGCCTCGGCGCGAGCATCGAGACCGATTCCGAGGAGACGCACGAGATGAGACGCACCACCCTGGTCGCCGCCCTCGCCGGGGCGTGCCTGGCGATCGTCCCGGCCGCGGCGCTCGGCGCCGACGGCCCCGCCCCGCCCCCCGTCCCGGCGCCGCTAGGGGCTGACCTCACCCGGCGGCGACGGGGGGGCAACCGGCAGGAC
>DATLLV010000113.1:0-2319 GCA_035537655.1 Miltoncostaeaceae bacterium | reverse complement strand
GCGCGCGATCGCCGGCGAGCTGGGCGACCCGGAGCTGATCGCGATGGCCGAGCTCGCGCACGCCCAGGCGGTCGGGGTCGACGGCCGCTACGAGGAGGCCCGTGAGCTCGTCACGGTGGCCCGCGCACGGCTGCCCGCGGGCAGCTACATGCACTTCTGGGCGGCGACGGAGCGCGCCGACCTCGAGCTCGATCACGGCCATCCGGCCGACGCGCTGCCCTACTACGGCCAGGCGCTCGAGGCCCTGTCGGCGCTGCCCGGCCTGGTCCTCGGCAAGGTCATGCAGGTCGACTCGATCGCCCTCGCGCTCGCCCGGCTCGGGCGCCGCGAGGAGGCGGCGACGGCGCTCGCGATCGCCCGGCTGGGCCACCACGAGCTCTCCACGCCGCCGTTCGGCGGGCTCGCCGCGCAGCTCGACGAGGCCCACGACCTGCTGGACGCGGCCGAGCGCGCCGCCGGCGAGGCGCGCGCCCGCACGCTGGGCCTGCGGCCCGGCCTGGACTGGGCGGCCGGCGTCGCGCTCGGCGCGCTCGCCGCTTCCACCTAAGTGGTCGCGGCCACAAGTCCCGCGACTTATGACCACGACCACCGATCCCGGCGCTACGGCAACGCGTCCGCCAGCAGGTCCACCTGGGCCGGGTCGGGGTCGCACGGGAATAGGATCAGCTCGTCGCAGCCCGCCTCGGCGAAGCCCTGGACGTAGCCCCGGACCGTGTCCGCGTCCGTGGCCGCGCTGTCGGCGATCGCGGACGCGTAGTCGCCCAGGAAGGCGTAGTAGTCGCCCAGGTAGGCCTGGGCCGCCTCGCGGGCGCGGTCGCCCAGGGCGTAGTAGGCCAGCGCCATGATGCGCGGGGCGCCGTCGCGGCCGGCGGCCTGCCACGCCGCCTCCGTCCTGGCCTTGCCGTCGCGCAGCATGTCCGGGGTGCCGCCGCCCATGATCCAGCCGTCGCCGTAGCGCGCCGCACGCTCGTAGGTGCGATCGTTGGAGCCGCCGAGGATCAGCGTCGGGCGGTCGCGGACCGGGCGGGGGCCGATCGCGCCCGCCGTCCCGAAGGAGGCGCCGGACCACGCCCGCGCCCACTCCTCGAGCATGGCGTCGAACTCCTTGCCGCGCCGGTGGAAGTCGGCGCCGGAGGCCTCGTAGTCGTCCTCGCGGCCGCCCACGGCCACGCCGAACACGAGCCGCCCGCCGGACAGCCGGTCCACCGAGAGGGCCTCCTTGGCGAGGTGCGCGCCGTTGCGCCGGTACGGCGCGATCAGGATCGACGTGACCAGGCGGATGCGCTCCGTCACGGCGGCCGCCGCGGCGAGCGCGATCAGCGGCTCGTAGTTGCCGTAGACGAGCCGGTCGATGGTGCCGAGGCTCGAGAAGCCCCGCGCCTCGGCCCGCCGCGCCCACTCGACCAGCTGCGTGCCCTCGACCCCCGGGATGGTGGCCGGCAGGCCGATTCCCACGTCCATCGTCCAAGCCCCCTTGGCTTCGCCGTCGTCGCCGTCGGCGCGACCCTATCGTCCGGGGCATGGGCTCGTGGGTGGCGATCGGCGTTCCCATCGACTCGGCCGGGCGGCCGGGCGGGACGGAGCTGGCGCCGGCGGCGCTGCGTGCGCACGGCCTGCCGGCGGCGCTCGGCGCCCGTGACGACGGCGACCTCGCGCCGCGCGTGCGCGGCGACGCGCGCGACCCGGCGACCGGCCTGATCGACCCGGACGGCGTCGTGGCCGTCACCGCCGCGGTGCGCGAGGCGGTGCGCGCCGTGGCCGCCGCCGGCGACCGGCCGCTGCTGCTCGGCGGCTGCTGCACGCTCGTCCCCGGGGCGCTGGCGGGCCTGCGCGACGCCGGCGGCCGCGTCGGCGTCGCCTACGTCGACGGCCACGTCGACGTCTACGACGGGCGCACCTCGCCCACCGGCGAGGCCGCAGACATGCCCCTCGGCGTCGCGCTCGGGCGCGAGCCCGCGGGCTGGGCGGCGGCGGCCGGCGGCACCGCGGTCGACGCCGCCGATGTGGTCGTGCTCGGCGCCCGCGACCCCGAGGAGGCGGCCGACGTCGCCCCGCTGCTGACCGGTGAGCTGGCCGCGCTCGAGGTCCTCGGCCCGCAGGCGCTGCGGGCGCAGGGCCCGGCGGCGGCGGGCCGCGCCGCCGCGGCGCGCCTGGCGGCCGGCCCCGGGCGCTTCTTCGTCCACCTCGACGTCGACGTGCTCGACGAGGCGGCGATGCCCGCCACCGACTACCTGCTGCCCGGCGGCCTCGAGTGGGAGGAGCTGGCCGCCCTGCTGGCGCCGCTCGGCGCGGCGGACGGCCTCGCGGGCCTGAGCATCG
>DATLLV010000112.1:0-6738 GCA_035537655.1 Miltoncostaeaceae bacterium | reverse complement strand
GAGGACGGCGGTCAGATCGGCGCCGGCATCGCCCGCACGCCGCTCGAGCCGATCCGCGACGGGGTCGCCGCCCTCGCCGCGGAGCTGCGGGGCGCGCCGTGAGCACCGAGTGGGACGCGAGCGCGTACGAGCGCGTGTCGGGGCCGCAGCTGGGCTGGGGCCGCACCGTGCTCGACCGCATCCCGCTGCGCGGCGACGAGACCGCGCTGGACGCCGGGTGCGGCACCGGCCGGGTGACCCGGCTGCTGGCCGAGCGGCTGCCCGAGGGCCGGGTGATCGGCGTCGACGGCTCGCAGGCGATGGTGGCCGAGGCGCGCGAGCGGCTGGCCGACCTCGCGCCGCGGGTCACGGTCCGGCAGGGCGACCTGCTGGAGCTCGAGCTGGACGAGCCCGTGGACCTGATCGTGTCGACGGCGACCTTTCACTGGATCCTCGACCACGACACGCTCTTCCGCCGTCTCAACGCGGCGCTGCGCCCGGGCGGGCGCCTGGTGGCCCAGTGCGGCGGCGCGGGCAACGTCGCCGCGACCCTGGCCGTCGTCGAGGAGGTCGGGTCCGAGGAGCCGTACGCCGAGGCGCTCGAGGGCTTCCGCCAGACCTGGGCCTTCGCCGGCCCGGATGAGACCGTGGCCCGCCTGGAGGCGGCGGGGTTCGAGGGCGCCCGCGCCTGGCTGGTGGAGGCGCCGGCCCACTTCGACGACGTCGGGGCGGCGGGCGAGTTCCTGCGCACCGTGGTGGTGCGCACCCACGCCGAGCTGATGCCGGCCGGGACGGCCGATGCGTTCGCCCGCGAGATCGCCCGCCGCAGCGCCGGAGCCGACGGCACGGTGACCGTGGACTACGTCCGCCTGAACATGGAGGCGCGGCGGCCGGCGCCCTGACGGCGCTCGGCTGGGCCGGGGTCGCCGCGCTCGCCGCCTGGCTGGGCGTGCTGCTGCACCCCGCGCGGCCCTGGGACCTGCGGCCGACCGACGAGGACCACCCGCAGGCGGCCGACCCGGCGCACTGGCCGGCGCTGGCCGTGCTGGTGCCGGCCCGCAACGAGGCCGAAGCGCTGCCGCAGACCCTGCCGGCGCTGCTGGCCCAGGACTACCCCGGCGACTGGCGCGCAGTGGTGGTGGACGACCGCTCGGCCGACGGCACCGGCGCGATCGCGCGCCGGCTCGGCGGCAGCGATCCGCGCCTGACCGTCGTGGCGGGCGCGGCGCTGCCGGCCGGCTGGGCGGGCAAGGTCTGGGCGCTCGAGCAGGGCCGTCGGCGCGCCGCCCAGGCGGGGCCGGCCGAGCTGCTGCTGCTGACCGACGCCGACATCCGCCACGCGCCCGGATCGCTGCGGCGGCTGGCCGCCGAGGCCGAGGCGGGCGGGCTCGACCTGGTGAGCCGCATGGCCCGGCTGCGCTGCGTCTCGGCGGCCGAGCGGCTGCTGATCCCGCCGTTCGTGCTCTTCTTCTTCCTGCTCTATCCGATGCGCTGGGCGAACCGCCCCGGCGGCCGGGTGGCGGCCGCCGCGGGCGGCTGCGTGCTGGTGCGGGCCGCGGCGCTGGAGCGCGCGGGCGGGCTCCGGGCGATCCGGGGGGCGCTGATCGACGACCTGGCCCTCGCCGCGGCAGTCAAGCGCTCGGGGGGCGCGATCCGCCTGATGCTGAGCCGCGGCGGGGTGGCGAGCCTGCGCCCCTACGCCGACGTCGGCGCCGTCTGGCGGATGGTGCGGCGCAGCGCCTTCACCCAGCTGCGACGCTCGTGGGCGCTGCTCGCCGCGGTGACCGCCGTCCTCGCCCTGATGTTCCTCGCGCCGCCGGCGGCGATCGTCGCCGGCGTCGCCGGCCTGGCCGCGGGCGCGGACGGATGGCCGCTGCCCCTGGCCGCCGGCCTGGCCGGCTGGGCCGTGATGGCCGCCGTGGCGCTGCCGGCCGTGCGGGCGTTCGACCTGCGTCCGCGCTGGGCGCTGACCCTCCCCCTGGCCGGGACGCTCTACGGGATGATGACCGTCGACTCCGCGCTGCGCGGCCCGCGCGGCGGCGGCTGGCGCTGAGCCTCAGCGCACCCCGTACTGGCGTTCGTAGTAGCGCAGGTAGTCGCCGCGCTTGATCGGCTCCCACCAGCCGCGCTGCTCCCGGTACCAGTCGACCGTCGCGTCGAGGGCGTCGGCGAAGGGGCGGCGCGGCTCCCAGCCCAGCGCGCGCAGCCGGGTCGTGTCGAGCGCGTACCGGCGGTCGTGGCCCGGCCGGTCGGCGACGTGGCGGACCAGGGACTCGTCACGGCCCGTGAGGCCGAGGATGCGGCGCGTGATCTCCAGGTTCGGCACCTCGTTGCCGCCGCCCACGTTGTAGACGCCGCCCGCCTCGCCGCGCTCCATGGCCGTCCAGATGCCCTCGCAGTGGTCCTCGACGTGGATCCAGTCGCGCACCTGCATGCCGTCGCCGTAGACCGGCAGCGGCTCGCCGTCGAGGGCGTTCGTGACGAAGAGGGGGATCAGCTTCTCGGGGTACTGGCGCGGGCCGAACGTGTTCGAGCCGCGCGTGACCACCGCGTCCACGTCGAAGGTGCGGTGCCACGCGAGCACCTGCAGGTCGCCCCCCGCCTTGCTGGCCGAGTAGGGGCTCGACGGGCTCACCGGGTCGCTCTCGCGGAAGGCGCCCGAGGCGATCGAGCCGTAGACCTCGTCGGTGGAGACCTGCACGAAGCGGCCCACCCCGGCCTCGCGTGCCGCGTCCAGCAGGACCGCGGTGCCGACCACGTCGGTGCGGATGAAGTCGGCGGGCTCGAGGATGCTGCGGTCGACGTGGCTCTCGGCCGCGAGGTTCACGACGGCGTCGGCGCCCTCGATCGCGCCGCGCACGGCCACCGCGTCGGCGATGTCCGCGCGCACGAACGAGTAGCGCGGGTGGTCGGCCACGTCGGCGACGTTGGCCGGGTTGCCGGCGTAGGTGAGCTTGTCGAGGTTCACCACCTCGGCGCCGCGCGCCAGCGCGAGCCGCACGAAGCACGAGCCGATGAACCCGCAGCCGCCGGTGACGAGCAGCCTCACGCCGTCTCCTCCAGGTAGTCCGCCAGTGCCAGGCGCCAGTCTCGCAGCCGCGGCGCCCCGGGGCGGGTGCTGGCCAGGGCCGAGTAGCGCGGCCGCGGCGCCGGGCGGCCCAGCGCCTCGGTGGTCACCGGCCGCACCCGGCAGCGCGAGCCGGTGCCCGCCAGCACGGCCTCGGCGAGGCCGGCCCAAGTGACCTCACCGCCGGCGGCCGCGTGGTAGACGCCCGCCGGCAGGCCGAGCAGCGCCTCGAGCGCCGGCGCGAGGTCGCGCGTCCAGGTCGGCGAGCCGGTCTGGTCGTCGACCACCTCGACCTCGTCGCGCTCGGCGCCCAGCCGGCGCATGGTGTCGACGAAGTTGCGCCCGCCCGCGCCGTAGAGCCAGGCCGTGCGGGCGACGCGCACGCCGCCGGGGTGGCGCGCCAGGGCCTCCCGCTCGCCCGCGAGCTTGGTGCGGCCGTAGGCGCCGAGCGGAGCGGGCGGGTCGTCCTCGGCGTACGGTGCGCCCTTTCGCCCGTCGAAGACGTAGTCGGTCGACGGCAGCACCATCGCCGCCCCGGCCTCGGCGGCGGCCGCCGCCACCACGCCGGCGCCCTCGCCGTTCACCGCCGCGGCGTCCGCCTCGCGCGCCTCGGCGCCGTCGACGTCGGTCCAGGCGGCCAGGTGGAAGACGGCCCCGGGCCGGCAGCCGGCGACACAGGCGCGCACGGCCGCCGGATCGGTCACGTCGACGTCCAGGTCCACCGCCGTCACCTCGTGCCGGGCCGCGAGGTGCGGCACCAGGTCGCGCCCCAGCATCCCCGCGGCGCCCGTGACCAGCACGCGCACGCGGGCGCTCAGACGAGCCCGATCGACGAGGAGTCGCCGACCATGAAGCGGTAGGCCCGCGGCTTGGCGCCCGAGCGCCCGATCGTGGCGCCGCGCCCGATGAGGCTGCTCTCGACCCGGGCGTCGAGGTCCTCGACGCGGCTGTCCTCCAGCAGGATGCTGTGCTCGACCTCGGCGCGGCGAACGACGACGCCGGACGACAGGGCCGAGTAGGGGCCGATGTAGGCGTCCTCGATCAGCGCGCCGGCCCCGATGATCGCCGGCCCGCGGACCGCCGAGCGCACGACCCGCGCGCCCGCCTCGAGCACCACCCGCCCCTCGACGGTGCTGTCCTCGACGGCGCCGTCCAGACGCGGCTCGAGGACGTCGAGCACCAGGCGGTTGGCCTCGAGCATGTCCTCCAGGCGGCCGGTGTCCTTCCACCAGCCGGTCACCTCGTGGGGCTCGACCACCAGGCCGCGGTCGATGAGGTGCTGGATCGCGTCGGTGATCTCCAGCTCGCCCCGCCCGGAGGGCCGGATCGCCTTTGCCGACTCCATGATCGCGGGCGAGAACATGTAGACGCCCACCAGCGCCAGGTCGCTGCGTGGGACGGCCGGCTTCTCCACCAGCCGCACCACCCGGCCGCCGTCGAGCTCGGCGACCCCGTAGTCGCCGGGGTTCGGCACCCGCTGCAGCAGGATGAGGGCGTCGCAGGTCGCCGCCCGGAAGCGGTCGATCAGCGCCGTGATGCCGTCGCGCAGGAGGTTGTCGCCGAGGTACATGACGAAGGGCGAGCCGTCGAGGTACTCCTCGGCCGTCAGCACCGCGTGGGCAAGCCCGAGCGGGGCGGACTGGCGGATGTACGTCACCCGCAGCCCGAGCGCCGATCCGTCGCCGACCGCAGCCTCGATCTCCGCCTGGGTGTCGCCGACCACGATCCCGACGTCGATGACGCCCGCCTCGCGCAGGGCCTCGAGGCCGTAGAAGAGGACCGGGCGGTTCGCGACCGGCACGAGCTGCTTGGCGCTCGTGTGGGTGATCGGACGGAGCCGCGTCCCCGCGCCCCCGGAGAGGACCAGGCCCTTCAGCGTTTCCGGCACGAGGCGGGAGGCTACCAGGGGCCCGGCGGGGGCCTCGGGCGCAGCCGCCTGTGCCACCATCCCGAGAGGTGGACCGCGACGAGTGGCTCAGACGGCGCACCTACCGCGGCGCGGACTACGACGCGCGTCGCCTGGCCGACGCGGCCCGGCGCCGGGGCCTGACCCTCTCGGTCGTCCTGCCCGGCCTGAACGTCGGCGCGACGGTCGGCCCGATCGTCGCGGCGGTGCGCGAGCGCCTGGTCGAGGAGGCCGGCCTGGTTGGCGAGATCGTCGTGGTCGACAGCCGCAGCGCCGACGAGACCGTCGCCCGGGCCGAGGCCGCGGGCGCGCGGGTGGTGCAGGACGACGAGATCCTCCCGGAGCTCGGCCCGGGGCGCGGCAAGGGCGAGGCGATGTGGAAGAGCCTCGCCGCCGTCCGCGGCGACCTGGTCGTGTGGCTCGACGCCGACGTGGTGGACTTCGACCCGGCCTTCGTGACCGGGCTCGCCGGGCCGCTGATCGAGGACCCCGAGGTCGGCTACGTGAAGGCCGTCTACCGGCGCGCGATCGGCGCTGCCGACGACGGCGGCGGGCGGGTCACCGAGATCTGCGCCCGGCCCCTGATCAACCTCTTCTACCCCGAGCTGGCGGGCTTCGCCCAGCCGCTCTCGGGCGAGGCGGCGGGGCGGCGCGAGCTGCTGTCGTCGGTGCCCTTCTTCAGCGGCTACGCGGTGGAGATGGGCCTGCTGATCGACCTCTCGCGCGAGGCCGGCCTCGGCGCCCTGGCCCAGGTCGACCTTGGCGCCCGCCGCCACGCGAACCAGCCCACCGCCGCCCTGGGCGCGATGGCGTCGGCCATCACCCAGGCGGTGCTGCGCCGCCTCGCCGACGAGGGGCGCGCGCCCGAGGCGCTGCTCGAGGGCGCCGGCCCCTACGCCCGCCCGGTCCCCGGGCCCGGCGGGCTCGAGCTCGTCACGGCCGACACCCGCCCGGCCGAGCGGCCGCCGATGGCCCGGGCCCTGGCCGGCGCCGCCGCGTGAGCGCCGCCTACATCGACCTCGACGGCACCCTGGTGGGCCCGTCCGGGTCGCTGCTGCACGACGGCGAGGGGCGCGTCACCGACGCCGCGGTGCGGGCGCTCGCGCACCTGCGGCGGGCGGGCGTCCCGGTGGTGCTGATGAGCGGGCGCGGACGCGAGCGGCTGGAGCGCGTCGCCGCCCTGATCGGCGCCGACGGCATCATCGCCGAGCTCGGCGCGAGCCAGTGCGGCTTCCCGACCCGCGCCGGCCAGACGGTCCACCAGGCCATCGCCGAGAGCGGCGTGCCGGCCGCGCTGCTCGCCCTGGAGCCCGGGCTGGAGCCGCACCCCCTGGGGGTGCGCGGGCGCGAGGGCAGCCACGTGCTGCGCGGGCGGGCGAGCGCCGCCGCGCCGCGGCTGGTCGCCAGCCTCAGCGCCGGCTCCCTGCGCCTGGCCGACAACGGCGGCGGCGGCGGCGAGGAGCCGCGCGTCTACCACCTGCTGCCGGCGGGGGCGGGCAAGGCCGCCGCCGTCGCGGCCGACATCGCCGCGCGGCGCATCGACGCCGTCGACTGCCTGGCCGTCGGCAACAGCCTCCACGACCTCGAGGTGGGCGACGTCGTCGGCGAGATGGCGATCGTGGCCAACGGCGCCGCCGCCGATCCGCTGCTCGCCGCCCGCGCGTCCTGGGTCACCGCCGGCTCCTACGGCGCGGGGGTGCTGGAGGCCGTCGAGGCCTGGCTCAGCCGGGCGCGCTGAGCAGGTCCCACAGCGACCCGAGGGCCGCGCCGGCGGCCGCCAGGTCCG
>DATLLV010000111.1:0-15522 GCA_035537655.1 Miltoncostaeaceae bacterium | reverse complement strand
GGACGGCAAGATCGTCGCGGTCGGCACGGCGACCGGCCATCCGGCGATCGCGCGCCTGCAGCCCGACGGACAGCTCGACACGACGTTCGGCGGCCTCGACCAGGAGGGCAGGCGCACCGGCAAGCGGACCATTCCCGGCTTTCTCGGCAACGCCGTCGGGCTTGGGGGCGACGGACGCATCCTGATCGCGGGGGCGCTCAGCGTCGGCGGCAGCCCCGCCTTCGTCGCACAGCTCGAGGGCGACCCGCCGGGGGCCGATGCCCCGGCGGGCGGCGGGAGCTCCGGACGCCCCGCCGGCCAGTCCCCGCGCTGTGCCGGCAGGCCGGCGACGATCGTGGGCACCGGCGGCGCCGACGTCCTCCGCGGCACCCGGCGCGCCGACGTGATCGCCGCCCTCGGCGGGAACGACCTGGTCAGCGGGGCGGCCGCCGACGATCTGGTCTGCGGCGGCGGCGGAGCCGACCGCCTCCTGGGAGGAGCGGGCGCCGACCGCCTGCTCGGCGGCCCCGGGCCCGACCGGCTGCAGGGAGGCCGGGGCGCCGACCGCCTGCTGGGCCAGGCCGGTCGCGATCGCCTGCTCGGGGGGCCAGGCCCCGACGCCCTGGGCGGCGGGGCGGCCCGAGACATCTGCCTGGGCGGCCCCGGCGCCGACCGCGCCGCCTGCGAGACGGGGCGCGGCCGCTGATGCCGGGCGCAAGGGCGGGCCTCGTCGTCAGCGCGCTGGTCGCCGCCGGCCTCTGGCTGGCCCTGGCGGGCTCGGCGTCCGGGGCCCCGGGGCAGATCGGCTACGACGGCTGCCTGGGGAACGACGGCGCCCGCGGCTGCGTCGACCTCCCCCCCGCTGGGCTGGGTGGGCCGCTCGACGGGGCCAACGCGGTCGCCGCCAGTGGCGACGGGCGGTCGGTCTACGTGGCCTCGACCATGAGCGCGTCGGTGTCGCACTTCTTCCGCGGCCAGCTCGACGGCCGGATCGCCTTCGAAGGCTGCTGGGGGCCGACAACCCCGTGCTCGCCGGCTGCCAGGACTGGCCGCCTCTCGGCGCAGGTGGGGCGCTCGCGGGCGCCTGGGGCCTGGCGGTGAGCCCCGACTCGCGCTTCGTCTATGCGACCGCGGCCGCCGCCGACACGATTTCGCGCTTCCTCCGCGATGGCCCCCAGGGGCAGATCGGCTACGGCGGCTGCCTCACCGTGCCGGCAGGCAGCCCGGGCTGCGTGGAGGTGGGAGGCCAGTCGCTCGTCGGCTCACGGGGGGTGGCGGTGAGCCCGGACGGCGGCGCCCTGTATTCGACCTCGGCCGAGGTCGACGCCGTGCTCCACTTCGCCCTCAGCACCTTCAACGAGGGGGACCTCACCCTCGCCGATTGCCTGGCGACGTCGCCCACCGACGGCACGGGCTGTGGCGATCTGCCGCCGGCGGGGCAGGAGGGGCCGGTCGACAACCCGTTCGCGCTGGCGATGAGCCCGGATGGGGGATCGGTCTACGTTGTGTCGGTCAACGGCGGCGCGATCGCCCGCTTCACGGTCGGCCCCGGGGGCGCCCTCGGCTACGTGGGCTGCCTGGCCAACGCGCCGGGCGCCGCCGGTTGCGCCGACCTGCCGCCGGCCGGCCCGGCGGGGCCACTGCCCGGTGCGTCGGACGTCGCCGTCAGCCCCGATGGCGCCTCGGTTTACGTCGCCTCCAGTGGCGTTTCGCTCCTGCGGTTCACCCGCGCCTCAGGCGGGGCCCTGGCCTACGCCGGCTGTCTGGCCAACGACGACGTTGACGGCTGCGCCGCACTGCCCGGAGCACCGCTCACCGGCGTTCGAGCGGTGGCGGTCAGCCCCGACGGCCGCTCCGTGTACACGTCGAGCTTCAGCGGAGGTCTGGCTCATTTCTTCCGCGCCGGCGACGGCCGCCTCGCCTACGACGGCTGTCTGGGCGACGACGCCTCACGCGGCTGCGCGGACCTGCCCGGCGCGCCGCTCGGCGGAGCGAGCGATGTGGTCGTGAGCGCCGACGGCCGGTCCGTGTACGTGACCTCGGGGACCGCCGACTCGGTGTCGCACTTCTTCCGGTCGCTGACAGGCGGTCCCCCACCAGGCTCGGTCACGACCCCAGGCGCCCGCGGAATCGGCACGCCGGCGCCGACACGGTGCCGGGGCGTGCCGGGGACGATCGTCGCAACCCGGCTCCGGACGAACGGGACCCGGCGGTCGGACGTGATCGTCGGCCGTCCTGGACGCGACGTCATCCGTGGGCTCGGCGGGAACGACCTCATCTGCGGACGCGCCGGGGGCGACACGCTGCTTGGCGGCGCGGGAGCGGATCGACTCGTGGGCGGGGGCGGTCGCGACCGCCTGCTCGGCGGGGGCGGTCGCGACCGCCTGCTCGGCGGGCCCGGTCGCGACGTGCTGGTCGGCGGGACTGGGCTCGATCGGCTTCTCGGCGGGCTGGGCCGGGACCGGGAGATCCAGTAGTCGGGTGTCCTCGGATCAGAGGGGCCGCTCCCCGCGCTGCGGCCGAATCGCTTGACGACCGGCCCGGCGGCCCTGGTACCGTCCCAGATGATGAACCGGGAAACGACCGCGGGGACGTCGCGCGCCGCGATTGCGCGCCAGGCGAGCGAGGCCCTCGACCGGGTGGCGTGCCTCGCCGACCGGCGGCTCGAGCGGCACGCGGGCGGGTTCGGCCTCTCGGACGCCAAGCTCGAGGTCCTCGAGGTGCTGACCTGCTGCGACGACCGGCGCGCCTGCCTCCACGCGCTGGGCGACGAGCTCGGCGTGACCCGGCCCAACGTCACCAAGCTGGTCGACGGGCTCGAGCGCGGCGGGCTGGTGGAGCGGCTGCCCCAGCCCCGCGACCGCCGCATGGTGCAGGCCCACGTCACGCGGCAGGGCCTCCGGGTCGCGGAGGAGGCGCTGCCGGGACGGGTCGATGTGCTCGAGCGGCTCTGGGCCGTGCTGGACGACGACGAGCTGACCCGGCTCGTCGCCCTCCTGCGGGCCGTGGCCGACCGCTCCTAGCTACCGGGCGTCCATCGCCACGTAGTCGCGCTCGTCCGAGCCGACGTAGATCTGGCGCGGGCGCGAGATCTTCTGCTCCTTGTCCTGCAGCATCTCGGCCCACTGGGCGACCCAGCCCGGGGTGCGGCCGATGGCGAAGAGGACCGTGAACATGTCGGCCGGCATCCCCAGCGCCTCGTAGATCAGGCCGCTGTAGAAGTCGACGTTCGGGTACAGCTTGCGCGTGACGAAGTAGTCGTCCTCAAGGGCGATCTTCTCGAGCTCGACGGCGATCGCGAGCAGCGGGTTGACCCCGGTGACCTCGAAGACGTCGTCGCAGGCCTTCTTGATGATCGTCGCCCGCGGGTCGTAGTTCTTGTAGACCCGGTGGCCGAAGCCCATCAGGCGCTCCTTGCCCTCCTTCACGCCCTCCATGAAGGCCGGGATGTTGTCCGTCGTCTCGATGCGGCGGAGCATCCGCAGCACGGCCTCGTTGGCGCCGCCGTGGAGCGGCCCGTAGAGCGCCGCGACGCCGGCGGCCACCGCCGAGTACGGGTCGACCTGCGACGAGCCGACGCTGCGCACCGCGCTGGTCGAGCAGTTCTGCTCGTGGTCGGCGTGGAGGATGAAGAGGATGTCGAGCGCCCGCTCGATGCGCGGGTCGGGCTCGTAGCGCTTGCCGCCGATGGTGAAGAGCATCGACAGGAAATTCGCCGCGTACGAGAGCTCGTTCTCCGGGTAGACGTACGGCATCCCGTTCGTGTGCCGGTACGCCCAGGCGCCGAGGGTCGGCATCTTGGCGATGAGGCGGACGATCTGCAGGTAGCGGTTGTCCGCGTCCTGGATCTCCTTCGCCTCGGGGTAGAAGGTGCTGAGCGCCCCGACGCTCGACTCCAGCATCCCCATCGGGTGGGCGTCGTAACGGAAGCCCTGCATCAGGCCCTTCACGTTCTCGTGGACGAACGTGTGGTGGGTGATGTCGTGTACCCACCCGTCCAGCTGCTCCCGGGTTGGAAGCTCCCCGAAGACCAGCAGGTACGCGACCTCGAGGAAGCTGCTCTTCTCGGCCAGCTGCTCGATGGGATAGCCCCGGTAGCGCAGGATGCCGGCGTCCCCGTCAAGGAAGGTGATGGCGCTGCGGCACGACGCCGTGTTCATGAAGGCCGGGTCATAGGTCATGAGGCCGAAGTCGTCCTCGGAGACCTTGATCTGGCGGAGGTCCGTCGCCCGGATGGTGCCCTCCGCAATCGGCAGCTCGTAGCTGGTGCCGGTCCGGTTGTCGATGATCGTCAGCGTCTCGGCACCGGAGTCGCCAGCAGCGGGAGTGGTCGCCGTCGACTGTTGAGTGGTCATGCAGCTTCCCTTGACGCGGGGTGTGGCACCGGCGGGTGCCCGGGGTCCAGGGGATTCTAGTGACGCGCGGCCCGCCGCGGCTGCCCGCAAGGGGGGTTGCGGTCCCCTGGTACCATCGAGGTGTCCTGCGTACGCGCGGGATACGGCATCACGCCGCTTGACACGCCGCCGCTCCGGCGGCCACACACTGATTCCTGGAGGCACCTTGGCTGAGCACGAGAGCTCTCTCGCCGTGCTGGTCGACTTCGAGAACATGGCCCGCCCCGGGGCCAAGGGACGAGGCGACTTCGACATCCACCTGGTTCTGGACCGGCTCGCAGAGAAGGGGCGCGTGCTCGTGAAGCGCGCGTACGCCGACTGGAGCCGCTACCGCGACGCGCGCCACGAGCTGCAGAACGCCGGCCTGGGCCTGATCGAGATGCCCTCCGCGCGCGAGGGCGCGAAGAACCGCGCCGACATCCAGATGGCCGTCGACGCGATGGAGCTCGCCTACAGCCGCGAGCACGTCGACAACTTCGTGATCGTCTCCGGCGACAGCGACTTCACGCCCCTCGTGGGCAAGCTGCGCGAGCTGAACAAGCGCGTCATCGGCGTGGGCAACCGCGAGTCGGCCAGCGACCTGCTCGTGGCGAACTGCGACGAGTTCATCTACTACGACACCCTCGTCGCCCGCGCGGGCGGCGGCACGTCCCGGCGCCGCGCCGGCCGCGGCGGGCCGAACCCGCTCCAGCTGCTCCAGGAGACGCTCACGGCGCTCCAGCGCGAGGGCACCGAATGGCCGTTGGCGAGCGTCGTCAAGGACTCGATGCGGCGCAAGTACCCCGCCTTCGACGAGACCGAGCACGGCTTCTCGACCTTCTCGAAGTTCCTCGAGGACGCCGCGACCGCCGGCGCAGTGAGGATCGAGACCGACCCGCGCAGCGGCACCTACCGCGTCGAGCTGGGCGACACCACCGCGGCGCCGCCGGCCGCCGCTCCGGCCGCGGCCGAGCGCGCCGCCGACGACGGCGAGGGCCGGCGGCGGCGGCGTCGGGGCGGCCGCCGCTCCGAGGCCGCGCGCGAGGACGCCGTGGACGGGGGCGAGGTCGTCGAGGAGGGCGAGGTCGTCGAGGAGGGCGAGGTCGTCGAGGGGGCCGAGGTCTTCGAGGTCCACATCGAGCCGACCCCCGACCCCGACCTGGGCGCGCTGCCGCCGCTCGACGAGCCCATCTCGTACGAGGACATGATCATGATGGGCCCCGCGCCGGAGGTCGGCGAGGACGTGCCCGACCTGGTCGAGATGAGCGACGTGGGCGCCGGCGAGCCGCCCTCGCGCAGCTCGCGCCGCCGGCGCCGCCGCGCGGCCGTCGCCGAGCCCGAGCCGACCGTCGCCGACCTGGAGCCGGTCGAGGAGGCCCCGCCCGCGCCGGTCGCGGAGGCGGTCGCCGAGGTCGCCGCCGAGGCCGAGGACGTGCCCCGGCGCCGCCGCCGCACCGCCGAGGCCGAGCCGCTCGTCGACGTCGAGGGCCCGCCGGTGGCGGTGCCCGACCCTGCCGCCCCGGCGGAGGCCGCCGTCGCCGCCGAGCCGGCGCCGACCCGGCGCAGGGTGCGGCGCCGCGCGACGGCCGCCGAGGAGGCGACCGTGGAGGCGGCCCCGGCGGATGCCGGGGAGACGCCGAAGCCGCGGCGGCGCACGACCCGCAAGAAGGCCGCGGAGCCGGCGGCGGCCGCGACGGCCGATGCGGCGCCGGAGGGCGAGGCCGCCGTGGCGGAGACGCCGAAGCCGCGCCGGCGCACGACCCGCAAGAAGGCCGAGGAGCCCGCCGCCGAGGCGGCGGCGACCGACGGCGACGCGCCCGCCGAGGCGACGCCGAAGCCGCGCCGGCGCACGACCCGCAAGAAGGCGGACGCCGAGCCGGTGGAGGCCTAAGGGCTCCCGTTCCGGGCGGCCAGGTCCTGGGCCGCCCGGACGACCTCCTGCTCGGGCAGGTCCGCGCCCTGGCGCGCCACCGCCTGGATGCCGTAGACGTACGGGCCCTGCGGGAAGGTCACGAAGACGACCTGCCCCGACACCCCGCCCTGGGAGACCTCGACCCGCAGGCCCTGGGCGTCCGGGACCCCGGCCACCTCGAGGTCCGTGCTGGTGCCGAGCGGGCTCGAGCGCACCTCGTCGGCCGCGGCGGCGGCCTCGCCGCGCGCCGCGTCGTCGTCGCGTAGCCGGATGACGTAGCTGCGCAGCAGCGCGACCCCGGTCTCCGGCTCGGCCCCGGCCTGGTCGCGCACGACGCCGTCGGCGTAGCCGGCGTCCTCCAGGCGGGCCCGGGCGTCGTCGCGGGAGGGGTCGTCGACCTGGTAGAGCGCGTCGACGAAGGCCCGGGCCGTGGGCAGCGGGGTCGCCTCACCCGGGTTCGCGCCGGGCACCGCGTCCTGGGGCGGAAGCAGCGCGGCGAGGTCGCCGGCCGGCGCCGTCGAAGGCGCGGTCGGCGGAGCCGTCGCCGTGGAGGGCGCGGTCGTGGCGGCGTCCGTCGAGCGGTCGTCCGACGAGCCACCGCCGCAGCCCGCCGCGGCGGCGATTGCGCACGCCGCGAGCAGCGCGGCGAGGGCGCGCCTCATCCGATCTCCACCGGCTCCTCGGCGATCTGCTCGCCCTCGGGCGCGGCGCGGGAGATGCGGAAGGCGCGGATCTCGGGCGCGTCGCGGTCCGCGATCGAGACGATCAGGTAAAGCGTGTCGGGGAAGAAGGCGAGCTCGACATCGGTGCGCGAGGGGTAGGCCGCCGAGCGCGTGTGCGAGTGGTAGATCGCCAGCAGCTCCTCACCCGAGTCCTCGATGTCGTCCATGATCCGCAGCTGCTCGCGCGGGTCCATGACGTACATGAACGGGCTGCCCTCGCTGTTCGAGGCCTTCAGGACGCGCGTCGCGTCGCCGCCGACCCCCGCGATCATGCCGCAGCACTCGTTGGGCAGGTCGGCGATCGCATGGTCGACGATGGCCTGCGCGAGCGGCGCCGCGAGCCTCATCGTGCCGGCCCCTGCGCTACCAGAAGACCCCGCGGTCGAGCGTGTCCTCGACGTCGTCGACGTCGCCCGTCCAGATGCCGGCCGACAGGTACTTCCAGCCGCCGTCGCAGACGATGCCGACGATGGTGCCGCGCGTCATCCGCGCCGCGATGCGGGCGCAGGTGTGGATGACCGCCCCCGAGGAGACGCCGGCGAAGATCCCCTCCTCCTCGGCGAGGCGGCGGGTCATGACGATCGAGTCGCGGTTCGAGACCAGCAGCTTCCGGTCGAGGCGCGACAGCTCCAGGATCGGCGGCACGAAGCCGTCCTCCAGGCTGCGCAGGCCGCTGACCGGGTCGCCCTGGAGGGGCTCGCAGGCCACGATCTCGATGTCCCGGCGGTGCTCCTTGAGCCGTCGCGAGGAGCCCATCAGCGTGCCGCCCGTGCCGAGCCCGGCGACGAAGACGTCGATCTCGGGGCAGTCGCGCACGATCTCCTCGGCCGTGCCCTCGTAGTGCGCGCGCGGGTTGGCGGGGTTGCCGTACTGGAAGGGCATGAAGAGGCCGTTCTCCGCCGAGAGCCGCTTCGCCACCTCGACGGCGCCGTTCGAGCCGAACTCGCCGTCGGTGGGGACGATCTCGGCGCCGTAGAGCTCCAGCAGCTGACGGCGCTCGGCGGTGACGTTCTCCGGCATGACGGCCACGAGCCGGTAGCCGCGGACGCGGCAGATCATGGCGAGCGAGATGCCCGTGTTGCCCGAGGTGGGCTCCATGATCGTGTCGCCCGGCCTGACCGCGCCGCGGCGCTCGGCGTCCTCGATCAGCGAGAGGGCGGTGCGGTCCTTGATCGAGCCGGTGGGGTTGTGGCTTTCGAGCTTGGCGAGGATGCGGACGTCAGGGTTGGGCGAGATGCGCCGGAGCTCGACGAGCGGCGTCTCGCCGATCGTCGCGACGAGGTCGGGCGAGACCGCCGCGGGCGGCGGGGCCAGGCCGACGTCGGTCACCGGCGGCCCCCGGCCATCGCCGGGAGGATCAGCAGCGTGTCGCCGTCCGCCACCTCCGTGTCCAGCCAGGACATCAGCCGCACGTCCTCGTCGTTGAGGTAGACGTTGACGAAGCGGTGCAGCTCGCCGTCGGGGGTCTGAAGCTGCGACCGCACGCCCGGGTGCTTCTGGTAGAGCTCGTCGAGCACCTCGCTGACCGTGGTGCCCGAGACCTCGACCTCGCGCTCGCCCCCGGTGGCCTGCCGCAGCACCGGGGGGATCCTGACCACGCTCACGCGCTGGCGGTCGCTGCGCTCCGGGCGTGGCTGCCCACGCCGGCGCACCAGGCGTCGTAGTCGCGGAACTCGAGCACGGCGTTCGGGCCGCAGGCCGGGCAGTCCGGGTCGCGGCGCACCTTGAGCTCGGTGAAGGTCATCGCCAGGGCGTCGTAGATCATCAGGCGGCCGGACAGCGTCTCGCCGATGCCGAGCAGCACCTTGATCGCCTCGTTCGCCTGGATGCTGCCCATCACGCCGCAGAGCACGCCGAGCACGCCGGCCTCGCCGCAGGACGGCGCCAGGTCGGGCGGCGGCGGCTCCGGGAAGAGGCAGCGGTAGCAGGGGCCCTCGTAGGGCAGGAACACGGACGCGTGGCCCTCGAAGCGGAGGATGCTCGCGTGCACCAGCGGGGTGCGCGTCATCAGGGCGGCGTCGTTCAGCAGGTAGCGGGTGGGGAAGTTGTCGGCGCCGTCGATGATCACGTCGTAGTCGGCGATCAGGTCGAGGACGTTGTCCTTGTTCACCCGGAAGGGGTGGACGTTGACCGCGACGTCCGGGTTCAGCGCCTCGATGGCGATCTTGGCCGACTCGCCCTTCGGCATGCCCACGCGGTCGGTGGTGTGGATGATCTGGCGCTGCAGGTTGCTGGCGTCCACCACGTCGTCGTCCACCAGGCCCAGCGTCCCCACGCCGGCCGCGGCCAGGTAGTAGGCCGCGGGGGAGCCGAGGCCCCCGGCGCCGATCAGCAGCGCCTTCGAGCCGAGCAGCTTCAACTGGCCCGCCTCGCCGATCTCGGGGATCAGGACGTGACGGCTGTAGCGCGAGCGCTGCTCCGGGGTGAGCGTCTGGGGCACCTCCCAGGGCTGGCCGCTCTGCTTCCAGCGCTGGAAGCCGCCCGCCAGGCTCGCGACGTCGCCGTAGCCCATCTGGCGCAGCGTGGTGCCGGCAAGGAGGGAGCGGTTGCCCGAGGCGCAGGAGAGCACGATCTCCTGGTCGGGGCGGGCCACGCCCGCGATGCGGCTCTCGATGAAGCCGCGGGGGATGTGGATCGCCCCGGGGATGTGCCCCTCGTCCCACTCGGACTGCTCGCGGACGTCGATCACGAGCGGCGGATCGCCGGCATCGCGGCGGGCCGCCAGGTCCGCGACCTGAACCTCCGGCACTTGCTCGCGCGCGTTCGCGAGGAGATCCTGGTAGCTGCGCGCCATGTCGTCTCCAGTGAGAGCGGCTGAACCAGCGATTCTACGCGGGGATTCTACCCTTTTCCGGCGCCGAGGCACCTGACCGGCCTCCCCGCAGACCCATTGCTTTCAAAAGTGTAGCGCCAGCAGGAGCGATGATGAGGGCGATGCCGCGAGCGTCACTGCCCAAGAGCGCCTTCTCCAACATCGACGGCCGCACCCGCTGCCCGACCCCCGACTGCTGGGGCGACCTGCTCCTGATCCCGACCGGGCTCGCCGACGAGGACGGCATTCCCTCGTTCCAGCCGTTCACCGCCTGCCCGCTCTGCGGCCAGACCTTCGAGCTCGACCCGGACGTGTCGGACCGGGACCTCTTCCTGCGCATCTCCTGGCTGCGCGCGAACCCGCACGTGGCGGAGGACGAAGCGCCGTGAGGACCCTGGTCCTCCGCAACCTCATCGGCATCGCGATCGGCGCGGCGGCCGGGGCGGTCGTGTTCCTGGTCATGATCCAGGGCGCGTTCCGCCACGGCCACACGGACCTCGACTTCAACCACGTGCTCGGCACGATGATCCGCGGCACGGCGGAGGAGGTGAGCGGGCAGAGCAGCGCGCTCGGCGTCGTCGGCGACTCCGCCGGGCCGACGGGCCTCTACGCCACCCTGATCGCCGCCGGCGTCCTGCTGCTGCTGCACGCGATCTTCATCGCGCCGTTCGTGCGGCGCGCCTGGTGGGTCCAGGGCCTGGTGCTCGGCGCCGTCACGACGCTGGTGGTCGGCCTCGTGTTCTGCGGCGTCGCCGACGCCCGCCTCGACACCCCCACCGGGCTCTTCGGCGTCGACTCCGGGGGGCGGACGCCGCTCGTGATCATCCTCTGCTCGCTGGCCTTCGGCCTGGTCGCCACCCGTTGCTACAGCCTGATCGTCAGCCAGGGCTGGTGGGAGGACACGCTCGCGGACGAGGCCGCCGCCATCGAGGCGGTCGCCGAGCTCGAGCCCGCGGATGAGTCACTCGAACTCGCCGAACAGGGGCCCGAACAGGGCCGCGTGGGCGCCTGAGCTGATCCCCAGCGCGTCCGGCGGCGCCCGCCGGACCAGCTCCTCGTAGCTCGCGACCGCCGCCCGATCGGGGACGGCGGCGCGCAGCGCGGCCGCGTCGGCGCCCTCGGGACCGAAGGCGCGCAGGGCCGCCTGCAGGTCGCGGCCGAGGATGGGCCGCCCGCCGGGCATGCGGACAACCTACGCTCTACGCATGTCAGCGACCGTCGGCACGGCTGCCCCGCCCGCCGAGCCGCGCGCGGCGTTGGACCGCGCCCGCCTCACCCAGCTGGCGACGGGCCACTTCGTCATCGACGCCGTCGTCGGCGCGGTGCCGGCGATGATCCCGGTCTTCACGACCATCTACGCGCTCTCGGACCTGGCCGCCAGCATGATCCTGGGCGCCTCCCTGCTGGTCTCGTCGGCCATCCAGCCGCTCTTCGGGCTGCTGGCGGACCGGCGCCCGTCGCCGGCGTTCATCTGGGGAGGGGTGGCGGTGGGCGCGGCCGGGCTGGCCGCCAGCGGGCTGGCCGGCGGCTACCTGGGGGTGCTCGCGTGCATCGTGGGCTCAGGGCTCGGCATCGCCGCCTTCCACCCCGAGGCGGCCCGGGTGGCCAATCAGATCTCGGCCCCGCGCCAGGCGACCGGCCTCGCCTGGTTCATGGTCGGCGGCAACGCCGGCTTCGCGGTCGGGCCCCTGCTCGCGGCCCTCTTCATCCCACTGCTGGACGAGCGCGCCACCGTGGTCTTCCTCGTCCCGGGCCTCGCCGTCGCCGCGTGGCTCCACCACGAGCGCTCGGGGCTGGCCGTGCCGTTGCCGGCGAAGCCCCGGCACGTCGCGGAGCGGATCGGGGCCGGCCTCGCCGCCGGCGTGCGCGTCGGGAGCGTGGTCCTGCTGCTGGTCGTCACCAGCCTGCGCACCTGGACCCAGTTCTGCCTCCTCGCCCTCGCGCCCCTGCTGCTGACCGACGACCGCGGCTACTCCGACCAGGCGGCCGGGCTGGTGGTGGCGGCCTTCGCGGGCGCCGGCGCCGTCGGCACCGTGGCCGGCGCGGTGCTCGCCGACCGGGTCGGCGGGCGGCGCATGCTGCTCTGGACCATGCCGCTCGTCGCGCCGCTGATCGCCGGCTTCCTGCTGACCGACGGCCCGCTCAGCATCCTGCTGCTGTCGCTCGCCGGCTTCGTGCTGCTGGCCTCGTTCTCGGTCACCGTGATGATGGGCCAGGACTACATGCCGCACCGCCTCGCGCTGGCCGCCGGGCTGATGATCGGCTTCGGGGCGATCGGCTCGGCGCCTCCCGGCCTCGCCCTCTTCGGCGCCATCGCGGACTGGGCCGGCCGCGAGGCCGCCCTGTGGGGCGTCGCCGCCCTCCCCCTCCTGGCCGGCGCCCTGGCCGTGCTGCTGCCCGAGACCCGGGCCGGCCGGCGGCGGAGCGGGCCGGTCGCCGAGGCGGCCGCGTGATGGCCCGGCGCGGGCCTCCCCAGGGCGGCGACGACCTCTTCGGCGAGGCGGTCCGCGCCCGCCTCGAGACCACCCGCCCGCTGGCCGCCCGCATGCGCCCCGCGACCCTCGACGAGGTGGTCGGCCAGCCCGCCCTGCTCGGCGAGGGCGGCGCGCTGCGCGAGGCGATCGCCGGCGACCGCGTGCCCTCCATGGTCCTGTACGGCCCGCCCGGCAGCGGCAAGACCACCATCGCCCGCGTCGTGGCCCGCACCACCGAGGCCGAGTTCGAGGATCTCTCGGCCGTCTCGGCCACCGTGTCCGACGTCCGCGCCGTCCTCGCCCGGGCGCGCGACCGCATCGCCGCCGGCGGGCGCACCGTGCTGTTCCTCGACGAGATCCACCGCTTCAACCGGGCCCAGCAGGACGCCCTGCTGCCCGCCGTCGAGGACGGCATCGTCACCCTGATCGGCGCGACCACCCAGAACCCCTGGTACGAGGTCAACGCCGCCCTCGTCTCGCGGGTGCGGGTGTTCGTGCTCGAGCCACTCGGGCCCGAGGACGTCGGCGCCCTCATCGACCGCGCCCTCGCCTCGCCGCAGGGGCTGGCCGGACGGGTGCGCCTGGGCGAGGAGGCGCGCGGCGCCCTGATCGCCCGCGCCAACGGCGACGCCCGCGGGGCGCTGAACCTGCTCGAGGGGGCCGCCGCGGGCACGGCCGACGGGGAGGAGGTCACGGTCGAGGCCGTGCGCGCGGCCGCGGGCGGGCGCGCCGTGGTCTACGACCGCGAGGGCGACGCCCACTACGACACGATCTCGGCCTTCATCAAGAGCCTGCGCGCCAGCGACCCGGACGCCGCCATCTACTACCTCGCGGTCATGATCTCGGGCGGCGAGGACCCGAAGTACATCGCCCGCCGCCTGATCGTCGCCGCCAGCGAGGACGTCGGGAACGCCGACCCGCGCGCGCTCGAGGTCGCGGTCGCCGCCGCGCGCGCGGTCGAGTTCGTGGGCCTCCCCGAGGCGCGCATCAACCTCGCCCAGGCGACGACGTACATCGCGCTTGCACCCAAGTCGAATGCGTCATACGAGGCGATCAACGAGGCCCTGTCGCTCGTCGAGCGCGAGGGCGCCCGCCGGCCGCCGCCGGCGCTGCGCGACGCCAGCCGTCCCAACGCCCGCAACCTCGGTCACGGCGAGGGCTACCGCTACCCCCACGACAGCCCCGACGGCGTGCTCGACGAGTCGCTGCTGCCCGAGGGCCTGGAGGATGCATCCTTCTTCCATCCCACCGGTCGCGGACCTGAGGGCGAGCTGTCGGCGCGGCTCCGCGAGCTGCGCGAGCGGTCGCGAGGCGAGGACGACCAGCCGTTCTGAGCCGGCCCCCGTGTCGTTCCTCTCAGCCCAGCACCTGATCGTCCTCGCCGTCACGCTGGCCCTGTGCGTGGGGCTCGGCCTGGCGGCGCGGCGCGACCCGGGCGCCCGCTGGATCACGCCGCTCTGCCGCGCCCTGGCGGTGCTGCTGATCGCCAGCGAGGTCGCCTTCCACATCGTCAAGGCGCTCGACGGCGGCCTGACGGCGCGCGGCGACCTGCCCCTGCACCTGACCGACGCGGCGACCGTCGTCGCGGCGATCGCGCTCTGGTTCCCGGGCGCGGCGCTGGCCTTCGAGCTGACCTACTTCTGGGCGATGACGGCGACCCTCCAGGCCCTGCTGACGCCGGACCTGCGCCAGGGCTTCCCCGACTACCGGTGGTGGTGGTTCTTCATCGAGCACTCGGGCGTGCTGGTGGCGGCGATCCTCATGGCCTGGGGGCTGCGCCGCACGCCGCGGCCCGGCGCGGTGCTTCGCGTCTTCGCCTGGAGCCTGGGGGTGACGGCGCTGGCGGCGATCGGGACGGTTGCGTTCGACGGCAACTACATGTTCCTGCGCCACAAGCCGACGGGCGGCAGCCTGCTGGACGTGATGGGGCCCTGGCCCTGGTACATCGTCTCGGCTGCGGCCCTTGCCCTGGCGCTCTTCTGGCTCTTCGACCGCCCCTTCGACGGACGGCGGGGACGGCGCCCGTGGGACGGCATCCCTAGAGTCCGATGGGGAAGGGAGGACCCCACGAATGCCCGATGAGACGGCCACCGGCCTGGCCGAGCGGCTGGACGAGGACGCCAAGGCCGCGATGCGGGCCGGCGAGAAGGTGCGCCTGGGCTCGCTGCGCCGCGCCCGGGCGGCGCTGAAGAACGCCGAGATCGAGAACCGCGGCGCGCTCTCCGACGACGGCGCCGTGAAGGTGCTGCGGGGGCTGGTCAAGCAGCACCACGAGTCGATCGACCAGTTCCAGGCCGGCGGGCGCGAGGACCTCGTCGCCCGCGAGACCGAGGAGATGGCCGTGCTGGAGTCCTACCTGCCCGCGCAGATGGACGAGGCCGCGATCGAGGGCGTCGTGTCCGAGGTGATCGCGGCGGAGGGCGCCGCCGGCCCGGGCGACCTGGGCCGCGTGATGAAGGCCGCGATGGCCCGCGTGGGGGGCCAGGCGGACGGGAAAGAGGTCAGGGCGATCGCCCAGCGCCTGCTGGAAGGAGGCTCATGAGCACCACCCCACCGGTACCACCGCCCGGCACGCCCCCCGGGGGCGGGGAGCCGCCCGAGGGGCCGGCCTCGGCGGTCGGCGGCGGCACCCACTCGCCGTCGGACGCGATGACGCGCTACGACGCCGAGAAGGACGCCTACCACTGCTCGTACGGTATCCCGCAGCCGGCGCTGGCCGTGCTCGACCCCGAGCGCGAGCTGATCGTGCGCGTGGACCGGCACAGCTTCCAGGTGGTCGGCTTCTCGATCCCCAACTTCACCGAGTGGCACAAGAAGCACGCCGACGCCGAGGGGAACTTCGAGGTCGACCTGCCCGACGTCTGGCCCATGGACCAGACCGACACGAGCGGGGCGACCGCCGCCTGGTAGCGGGCCGGGCCGCGACCTGCTCGGCGGTTGGTGATCAGAGCCGCACGACGCGCACGGGGCCGGACTTGCGCACCGTGACGCGGAAGCTGGCCAGCGTGTAGCGCACCCGGCCGCGCGCCGGGGCGGCGACGACGAGCACGAAGTGGCGCGGGCGGACGCCGGAGAGGACGACGCGCCCGCCGGCGATGACCAGGCGCCGGGGGCCGATGAAGGCGACCGGCCGCGGGGCGAGGCCGCGCAGGATGATCGTGAGCGTTCCGGCGCGGCGGTTCAGGCGGGCGACGGCGCGGCGGGCGGCCGGGCGCGTGACCGCGGGCGGCGGGGCGGGCGCGACCGGCGG
>DATLLV010000110.1:0-12480 GCA_035537655.1 Miltoncostaeaceae bacterium | reverse complement strand
GGAGACGCGGGCGCCGTCCTCGCCGAAGATCTGGGTCATGCCGACCTTGCGTCCGATGATCGCGGGCACGGGTCTACGCCTTGATCTCGATGTCGACGCCGGCGGGCAGGTCGAGGCGCATCAGCGAGTCGACCGTCTTGGGCGTGGGCGAGTAGATGTCGATGAGCCGCTTGTGGGTGCGGATCTCGAAGTGCTCGCGGGAGTCCTTGTCCTTGAACGGACCGCGGATCACGCAGTACACGTTGCGCTCGGTCGGCAGCGGCACCGGGCCCGAGATGGTCGCGCCGCTCCGCTGGGCCGTCTCCACGATCGACGCAGCGCTCTTGTCGATGAGCTCGTGGTCGTAGGCCTTGAGGCGGATCCTGATCTTGTTCTGCTGCACCGTGCGCGTGTCCGTTCTGGGAGGAAAGAAAACCCCGCCGCCTCCGGTGGGGAGGCGACGGGGTCCGGGACGAACCCTCTTACTCGGTGATGCTCTCGACCACTCCGGCACCAACGGTGCGGCCCCCCTCGCGGATGGCGAAGCGGAGGCCCTCCTCCATGGCGATCGGCTGGATCAGCTCGACGTCCATGGTGGCGTTGTCGCCCGGCATGACCATCTCGACGTTCTCCTGGAGCGTCACGACGCCGGTCACGTCGGTCGTGCGGAAGTAGAACTGCGGGCGGTAGCCCTGGAAGAACGGGGTGTGACGGCCGCCCTCGTCCTTGGTGAGCACGTACACCTGCGCGTTGAACTTGGTGTGCGGGGTGATCGACTTCGGCGCCGCCAGCACCTGGCCACGCTGGATCTCTCGCGCTTGACGCCGCGGAGCAGGGCGCCGATGTTGTCGCCGGCCTGACCCTCGTCGAGCAGCTTGCGGAACATCTCGACGCCGGTCACGACCGTGCTGGTGGTCTCGGGCGTCTTCCCGACGACCTCGACGGTCTCGCCGACCTTGATGATGCCGCGCTCGACGCGGCCGGTCGCGACGGTGCCGCGGCCCGTGATGGTGAAGACGTCCTCCACCGGCATCAGGAACGGCTTGTCCACGTCGCGCTCGGGGAGCGGGATGTAGTCATCGACCGCCGCCATCAGGGCGAGGATGTCCTCGGCCGCTGCGGCGTCGCCGTTCAGGGCGTTCAGGGCGGAGCCCTTGATGATCGGGATGTCGTCGCCGGGGAACTCGTAGGACGACAGCAGCTCGCGGACCTCGAGCTCGACGAGCTCGAGCAGCTCCTCGTCGTCGACCATGTCGGCCTTGTTGAGGAACACGACGATCGACGGCACGCCGACCTGGCGGGCGAGCAGGATGTGCTCGCGCGTCTGCGGCATGGGGCCGTCGGCGGCGGACACGACGAGGATCGCCCCGTCCATCTGGGCCGCGCCGGTGATCATGTTCTTGATGTAGTCCGCGTGGCCCGGGCAGTCCACGTGGGCGTAGTGACGGTTCTCGGTCTCGTACTCCACATGGGCGGTCGCGATCGTGATGCCGCGCTCGCGCTCCTCGGGGGCCTTGTCGATCGCGTCGAACGACACGGCCTCGGTCCCGCCGCTGCCCTGCTCCGCAAGGACCTTCGTGATGGCGGCGGTGAGCGTGGTCTTGCCGTGGTCGACGTGGCCGATGGTGCCCACGTTGACGTGCGGCTTCGACCGGTCGAACTTCTCTTTCGCCATCGGCTGAACTCCTCTAGGGCACTCTGCGTTGTTGCGCCCGCCGGTCGGGCGCGTCCCGGACGGGCTTCCCCCCTCCCGGCGCAAAAAGCGCGGCCCGTAGGCCGCGCGCGAGAAACCGGGCGCTCCGTGGAGCCGAAGTAGGTTAGCAAAGGCCCGCCCATCGGCAAGCCACGTCGAGAGCGGGATCCGGGCCCCCGGCAGGGCTTAACATCCTCGCGTGGAGGCCGCCACCACGATGGCCCTGCTGCGCCGCAACGCGGCCGGCGAGGCGCGCGACGACGACGCGACCCGCGAGCTCTACGCGGCCGACGCCAGCATCTACCGCCGCCTGCCCGTCGGGGCGCTGCGGGCCGCCCGTGCGGACGACCTCGACGTCGCCGTGGCCGCCTGCCGCGAGGGCGGCGTCCCGCTGACCATGCGCGGGGCCGGCACCAGCCTGGCCGGCCAGGCCGTCGGGCGGGGGCTGGTCGTCGACACCTCGGCCCTGGCGGCGATCGAGATCGACCCCGGGCGGCGGGTCGCGCGCGTCGGCCCGGGCGTGGTGCTGGACGACCTCAACCGGGCCGCGGCGGCCCACGGCCTGGCCTTCGGCCCGGACGTCGCGTCGGGAAGCCGGGCGACGCTCGGCGGCATGATCGCCAACAACTCCGCCGGCGCCCGCTCGATCGCCCACGGCCTCACCGCCGGGCACGTGCTGTCGCTCGACGTCATCCTGGCCGACGGCACCCGCGCCACCCTGCGCCGCGGCGGGCCGGCGCCCCCCGCCCTCGAGGCCGCGCGCGCGCTGGCGGCGGCGGCGCGCGAGCCGGCCCTGCTGCGGCGCGTCTCGGGCTACGACCTCGGGGCGCTGGGCGGCGACCAGCCGGACTGGCCGCGGCTGCTTTGCGGGTCGGAGGGCACCCTCGCCGTCGTCCGCGGCGCCGAGCTGGCCCTGGTCGAGCGGCCGGCGGCGCGCGGCCTGGCGCTCCTGTCGTTCCCCTCGGTCGACGCGGCGCTCGAGGCCGCGGTCGCCGCGCTCGAGGGCGCCCCCTCGGCCGTCGAGCTGATGGCGCGCTCGGCCATCGACCCGGACGCCCCGGCCCAGCTGCTGATCGAGCAGAGCGGCGAGCCGGGGGAGGTGGCCGACCGCCTGCGCGCCGTGCCCGGCGCCACCGTCCTGCTCGACCCCGCCGAGCAGGAGGCGGTCTGGGCCGTCCGCCGGTCCGGGATCGGGCGGGCCTTCCAGGGCGTCCCGCCCGGCGCCGGCGACCCGCGCCCGCTCGCCTTCATCGAGGACCCCGCCGTCCCGCCCGAGCGCTGCCCCGAGCTCGCCCGGGGCGTCCGCCGCATCCTGGAGCGCGAGGGCCTGCAGGCGGTCTGGTACGGCCACGCCAGCGTCGGCTGCCTCCACATCCGGCCGCGCATGGACCTGCGCCTGCCGGGCGCCGTCGCCGCCCTGCGGCGCATCGCCGAGGAGACCGCCGACCTGGTCTGCGCGCTCGGCGGCTCGCTGTCGGGCGAGCACGGCGACGGCCGCGCCCGGTCGGAGCTGCTGCCGCGCATGTACCCGCCCGAGACGCTCGCCGCCTTCGCCGAGCTCAAGCGCCGGCTCGACCCCGAGGGCCTGCTGAACCCGGGCGTCATCGTCGACCCGGAGCCGCTCGACGAGGGCCTGCGCCTGGTCGCCTCGCCGCCGCGCCGGCCGTGGCGCACCGCGCTGGCGTTCGACCGCGAGGGCGGCCTGGCCCGAGCAGGCGAGGCGTGCAACGGCAACGGCGCCTGCCGGGCCGGCGCCACGACCATGTGCCCGAGCTACCAGGCCCTGCGCGACGAGCGCCACTCCACCCGCGGCCGGGCGGTGGTGCTGCGCGCGGCCCTCGAGGGCCGCCTGCCCGCCGGCCTCGCCGACGACGGCCTGGCCGAGGCCCTGGAGCTCTGCCTGGGCTGCAAGGCCTGCGCCGCCGAGTGCCCCGCGGCCGTGGACATGGCCGCCCTGAAGGTCGAGGCCCTCGCCCACCGCCACGCCGCCCGGGGCGTCCCCCTCGAGGCGCGCCTGGCCGGCCACGCCCACGAGCTGCTCGCGCTGGGCTCGCGGGCGCCGGCGCTCGCGCGGCTGGGCGCGCGGGCTGCCGGCCGGGTCGTCGGGGGCCGGCCGCCGGCCCCCGTGAGCCGCTGGCGGCCGCGATCGGCCAATTGGCGCGAGGGTCGTCGGCCAATTGGCCGATCGAGCGACGCGCCCGACGTCGTCCTCATGGCCGACACCTTCACCCGCTTTCTGGAGCCCGCCGTCGGTGACGCCGCCCTCCGGGTGCTCGAGGCCTGCGGCGCCGCCGTCGCGGTGGTGGACCCGGGCTGCTGCGGCCGGCCGCTGCTGTCGCAGGGCCTGGTGGACGCGGCGCGGCGACGGGCGCGGCGGGCGCTGCGGCGGCTGGCGCCGCACGCGATGCGGGGCACGCCGATCGCGGTGCTCGAGCCCTCGTGCTGGTCGATGCTGGTCGACGACCTGCCGCGCCTGCTGCCCGACGACCCCCGGGCGCGCTGGGTGGCCGACGCCGCGATTACGTTCGAGCGGGCCGTCGTCGACCTCGGCCCGCCGGGGCTGGCGAAGGGCCCCGAGGTGCTCGTGCACCAGCACTGCCACGCCCGGGCCGTCGGGGCGGGGACCGAGGGGGCCGCCGCGCTGGCGGCGGTGCCGGGCCTGGCGACGCGCGACTCCGGCGCCGGGTGCTGCGGCATGGCCGGCGCCTTCGGCCACCGCCACCGCGAGCTGTCGTTACGGATCGCCGAGGACCGCCTGGCCCCCGCCGTGCGGGCGGCCGGGGGCGCGGTGGCGGCGGGGACGTCGTGCCGCGAGCAGATCCGGCGCGCCACCGGGCGGCCGGTCGCGCACCCCGCCGAGCTGCTCGCGGAGCGGCTGCCGTGATCGCGCCGCGGCGGCGCGGGCCGGGGGTGCCGGCGCGCGCGCTCAACCGGGCGGTGGCCGTCTGGGTGGGCCGCTGGGGGCTGCCGGCGCCCGCCGTGCGCATGTTGCGCGTGCACGGACGGCGCACGGGCGCGTTGCAAACCACACCGGTCCTTATCCTGCACACTGCAGGTTTTCGCTACCTTGTCGCTCCGCGGGGTCAGACGGACTGGGCTCGCAACCTTCGCGCCGCTGGGTGGGGCGAGCTCATGAAGGGGCGGCGGGTGGAGCGGGTGACGGCGACCGAGGTGGACGGTGATGAGCGCGTCGCGGCGGTGGACGCGTACGTCCGCCGCTTCGGCTGGCTCAACCGGCGCTTCTTCGACGTGAGCCGCGGCGAGGGCCGCGAGGGCGTGCGCCGGATCGCCGGCCGCCACCCGACCTTCCGCCTCGGCGCCATGGTGGTGCTGGCCGCGTCGCTCGCGCTGGCCGGCCCCGCCCTGGGCGCGCGCGCCGGCTATCGCGTCTCCGAGGCCGCCCTGCCGAAGAACGCCGACGTGGCCCGCAAGATGCTCAAGCGCGCCTTCGCCCACGCGCCCCCCGCCTCGCAGACGCGCTCCGACATCTCCTGGCTGCTCAAGCTCGACCGCCGCCACCTGCTGCGTCGCGGCCAGCCGGCGGGCCGCCGCACCACCGTGGCGCGCACGCTGCGGATCAACGCGTGGTGGTACTCGCGCAACCTCGCGCCCGGCAGCCGGATCATCGTCCGTGACCCCTGGGGCGTCCTCTCGACCTACTGGGAGGGCCGCGGCCTGGGCGTGAACCCGGTGGCGACCACCGGGCGCTGGCAGGACCTGAACGCCGGGCTCAAGCCCGAGAAGCTCGCCGAGGCGCTCCTCCCCTTCGCCGTCGCGCGCCACGCCCGCGGCCGCACGTTCCTGCTCTGGGAGTACTACGACGTGCCGGACCGCCCGCGCATGGTGCGGCCCGGCGCCTCGGGCATGGCCCAGGGCCGCGTGTCTCAGCTCATGGCCCGCGCCTACCACCGCACCGGCCAGGCGCGCTTCGCCACGGCCGCCGCCGGCGCGCTGGCCGCGTTCACGGTGCCGGTCTCCCGGGGCGGGGTGGTCAGCGACGTCGGGCCCCAGTCACCCTGGTACGTCGAGCGGGCCTACCCGGGCGCCGGCCCGTGGAAGGGCGCCGCCCTCAACGGGTTCATGGTGACGCTGCTCAACCTCGAGGCGACGGCCCCGTACCTCACCTCGCGGCCCGAGCCCCTGCGCCGGGGCCCCGCCGAGCAGCGCGCGCGGCCGCGCGCGCCGGGGGCCGAGAACGCCGGCAAGGAGACCCGCAAGCTGGTGGCCGACGGCGAGCGCACGCTGCAGCGCTATCTGCCGCTGCACGACACCGGCTCGTGGAGCCTCTACGGCCTCTCGACCCCCGGCTGGGCGTGGCGCACCCACGTCGCCGACGCGGGCTACCACTGCTACCACGTCACCCTGCTGCGCCAGCTCGACCGCCAGGCCCCGGGCTACGGCTTCGGCGAGTGGGCGGCCAAGTGGGACGGCTACGCCCACCGCGCCGGGCTGAACTGCGCGCTCAAGAACCCGAGCTTCCTCGAGCCCCGGCCCGACCAGCCGCCCGACTCGCTGATCAACCCGCCCGAGCAGGAGCCGGGCGGCGAGGCCCCGGGCGAGTCGCCGTCGTCCCCGGCGACGGGGACGACGACCGGCGGGACCGCGAGCCGGTCCCGCTCGAGCTAGGCGGCGGCGCCCACCTTCTGGCGGATGTCCTCGGCGATGGAGCTGGGGACCTCCTGATACGAGTGGAACTGCATCGTGAAGGTCGCCCGGCCCTGGGTCGCCGACCGGACCGAGGTGGCGTAGCCGAACATCTCCGATAGCGGCACCTGGGCGGAGACGACCTCGGTCGTCGGGCCGCGCGAGTCCATGCCGCCGATGCGCCCGCGCCGTGAGGTGAGGTCGCCGACGACCGTGCCGACGAAGTCCTTCGGCACGACCACCTCGACGGCCATCACCGGCTCGAGCAACGCCGGCGAGGCGCGCCTGACGGCCTCCTTCACCGCCATGGAGCCGGCGATCTTGAAGGCGACCTCCGACGAGTCGACCTCGTGGTACGAGCCGTCGATCAGCTCGACGTGGACGTCCACGATCGGGTAGCCGGCCAGGACGCCGCCCTCCAGCGCCTCCTGGATGCCCCGGTCGACCGAGGGGATGTACTCGCGCGGGATCGAGCCGCCGACGATCTTGCTGTCGAAGACGTACCCGGCGCCCGGCTCGGTGGGCTCGACGTTGAGGTAGACGTGGCCGAACTGGCCCCGGCCGCCGGTCTGTCGGACGAAGCGGCCCTCGACCTTCTCGACCCGCTTGCGCACGGTCTCGCGGTAGGCCACCTGGGGCGCGCCGACGTTGGCGTCCACGCCGAACTCGCGCATCAGGCGGTCCACGATGATCTCGAGGTGCAGCTCGCCCATGCCCGAGATGACGGTCTGGGCGGTCTCCTCGTCCGTGCGGACGCGGAAGGTCGGGTCCTCGTCCGACAGGCGGCCGAGGGCCTGGGCCAGCTTCTCCTGGTCCTGCTTGGTCTTGGGCTCGATGGCGAGGCCGATCACCGGCTCCGGGAAGGTCATCCGCTCGAGGATCACGGGGTCGGCGGCGTCGGTCAGCGTGTCGCCGGTGGTGGTCGACTTCAGGCCCACGGCGGCGACGATGTCGCCGGCCGAGACGGTGTCGACGTCCTCGCGGTGGTTTGCGTGCATCATCAGCAGGCGCCCGACGCGCTCCTTGCGCTCCTTCGTGGCGTTGACGATGCTCGCGCCGCTCGAGACCGTGCCCGAGTAGACGCGCATGTAGGTGAGGCGGCCCACGTACGGGTCGCTCATGACCTTGAAGGCCAGCGCCGAGAAGGGCGCGTTCGGGTCCGGCTCGCGGGTGACCTCCTCGTCGGTCCCCGGGATGGTGCCGGCGGCCGGCTGGACGTCGAGGGGCGACGGGAGCAGGTCGATGATGGCGTCGAGCAGCGGCTGGACGCCCTTGTTCTTGAAGGAGGAGCCGCAGAGCACCGGGGTGATGGCGATCGCCAGCACGGCGGTGCGGATCGCGCCCACCAGCCGGTCCTTGCGGATCTCCTCACCCTCGAGGTAGGCCTCGGCCAGCTCGTCGTCGAAGTCGGCGAGCGCCTCGATGAGCGCCTCGCGGGCGGCCGCGGCGTCGGCCTGCATCGACTCCGGGATGTCGGTGATGTCGAAGTCGGTGCCGAGGTCGTCCTTGTAGATGATCGCCTTCATTCCGATCAGGTCGACGATCCCGGTGAAGTCGGCCTCCTGGCCGATCGGCAGCTGAATCGGGACGGCGTTCGCCCCGAGGCGGTCGATCATGGTCTGGACGGCTGCGCGGAAGTCGGCGCCGACGCGGTCCATCTTGTTCACGTAGGCGATCCGCGGCACGCCGTAGCGGTCCGCCTGCCGCCAGACGGTCTCGCTCTGGGGCTCGACGCCGGCGACCGAGTCGAACACGGCCACGGCGCCGTCGAGCACGCGCAGGCTCCGCTCCACCTCGATGGTGAAGTCGACGTGGCCCGGGGTGTCGAGGATGTTGATGCGGTGGTCGCGCCAGAAGCAGGTGGTGGCGGCGGACGTGATCGTGATGCCGCGCTCCTGCTCCTGCGCCATCCAGTCCATGACGGCGGCGCCCTCGTGCACCTCACCCATCCGGTGGGTCCGGCCGGTGTAGTAGAGGATCCGCTCGGTCGTCGTCGTCTTGCCCGCGTCGATGTGGGCCATGATCCCGATGTTCCGGGTCTTCTCGAGCGTCGTCTTCTTCGCCGTCGTCGTCACTGCGCGTCACCTTGTTCTTCCTCGCTGCGCACCCACGGGCGCGCGCGCCTGAATCGACCGTTCTGCCACCCTCCCCGTCCGCGTCGCGCGGACGGGCCCACTACCAGCGGTAGTGAGCGAACGCCTTGTTCGCCTGAGCCATCCGGTAGAGGTCGTCCTTCCGCTTGAAGGCGCCCCCCTGTGAGCCCAGCGCGTCGAGCAGCTCGTTCGCCAGCCGCTCGCTCATCTGCTTCTCACGCCGCTCGCGCGCGAACCGGACGATCCAGCGGATCGCGAGGGTACGCCCGCGCCGTGCCGGGACCTCGATCGGGACCTGGTACGTCGCGCCGCCCACCCGCCGGGACTTGACCTCGAGGGCCGGGGTGACGTTTCGGACCGCCTCCTCCATCACCGCGACCGGGTCGCGGCCGGTGCGGTCGCGGATGCGCTCCAGCGCACCGTAGACCACGCCCTCGGAGGTGGACTTCTTCCCGTCCTTCAGCACCTTGTTCACGATCTGCGTGACCAGGGCGCTGCTGTAGACGGGGTCCGGGTCGAGCGGACGCCGGGTGATGACGGCTCGACGCGGCATTACTTCGGCGCCTTCGCGCCGTACTTCGAGCGCGCCTTGCGGCGATCGGTCACGCCGGCGGCGTCGAGGGCCGCGCGGATGACCTTGTAGCGCACGCCCGGCAGGTCGCGGACGCGGCCGCCGCGGACGAGCACGACCGAGTGCTCCTGCAGGTTGTGCCCCTCGCCGGGGATGTACGAGGTGATCTCCGCGCCGTTGGTCAGACGGACGCGCGCCACCTTGCGCAGCGCCGAGTTCGGCTTCTTGGGCGTGGTCGTGTAGACGCGCGTGCAGACGCCGCGCTTCTGCGGAGCACCGCGGAGCGCGGGGGTCGAGACCTTCGCGAACTTGGGCCTGCGGCCCTTTCGGACCAGCTGGTTGATCGTGGGCACGTGCGCCTTTGTCCGAGCAGACGGGAACCGCCCCGGAGGGCGGCCCGGGAACGGTAGCACGGGGCCGGGGGCCGCTCCAGGGTCGCCCGACCGACGGCGGGGCCCTCCGCGGCGTCAGGTGAGCGGGGTGGCGGACGCGAGCCGCAGGTCGGCGCGGGTGTCGAGCGAGACCGTGCCGCGGACCTCCATCTCGATGGTCCAGCGCACCGGCAGCGCGAGCCGCGGCGACCACCAGATCGTGTCGGTGCGCGCGCCCGGGTGGGGGCCGCCCGTGTCGGCGACCGTGCGGACGACGATCGCGGGGACCGGCTCGTCCCCCACCTCGACCCGCTCCCGCCGCAGAGCCTCGCTGCGGTACGCGACCGGCAGGTCGCCCGCCGCGTAGCGCCCCGACCACATGCTGCCGACGGCCAGCGGCCGGGGCAGGCGCAGCTGCGGCGGGCGCAGGTCGCGGCGGTCGTCGCGCCCGATGCCGAGGAACGTCACGTCGGTCCTCCGCCACGTCGCGAGGGTTCCGCCGTCCGTGACGCGGTAGCGGACGCCCTCGATGTGCTGCTCGCTCAGCGAGAGCTGCTCCTGGTAGCCCTCGGGCGCCGGCGTGATCACGTAGCGCGCCTCCCGGGGCAGGTCGCGGTTGACGCTCAGCGGCCCCGCCCCGCCGGTCTCTTCGCCCGACTGGCGGTACGTGTAGACCCCCGCCCGCGGCACGCCCGGCCGCGGCCCGGCGACGGCCCCGCCGCCCTCGCGGAACGACTCGAGCGCCGACTCCTCGCTGACCGGGCTGCTCGACCCGGCCGAGCGCCACAGCCAGATCGCCGCCCCGCCCGCCAGGAGCAGGACGAGGGCCGTGACCAGGAGCCAGCGCGGGACGACGCTCGGCAGCACGGGGACAGCGTAGGGCGGTCCGGCCGGGCGGCGGCCCCGCCGCGCACGGCGGACGAGTCCACAATGCGGATTGCACGGCAATTCCCCTGCATGGGCTAGCTTCGAAGGCCGTGATGCGCACGCGCTCACACCGCCGCGAGGCGCTGCACTGCTGTCCGGCCTGCGCGGCGTCGGTCGGCGGCCGGCGCCGCGGCCGCAGCCGGAGCCCCTGGGCCTGGATGGGCCTGCTCGCGGTGGTCGCCGCCCTGGTGCCGCTGGCGGCCCTGGACGGCGGCCCCTCGGACCCCGGCGTGGCCCTCGCGGTCACGGCCCCGCCGCCGCCCCGGCCGGCGCCGCCGGCGCCCAAGCGCCCGGCCAAGAAGCCCGACCCGCCGGACCGGCCCCGCATCCAGTGGCGCGACAGCCTGGCGCTCGGCACCCCGAACGCCGGCCGCCTGCAGAACGGCGTCCGCATGCCGGTCGAATGGCCGGGCCTCTACACCTACGACCCCCAGACCCAGCGCCCGCCCGGCGACCCCCACCGCATGTGGGGCACCGCGGCACTCGTGAAGGACGTCCTCGAGGTCGGGGAGTGGTGGCACGCGACCCACCCGAAGCAGCCGCGCCTGGGCATCGGGGACCTGACCCCCGACGGCGGCGGCTACGCCATCGGCCACGCCTCGCACGAGAACGGGCTCGACGTCGACATCCGCCTGCCGCGCGGGGACGGCGTCGAGGGGCCGGCGGACCCCGGCTCCTACGACCGCGAGCTCACCCAGCAGCTCGTCGACAAGCTGGTGGCGCTCGGCGCCCAGTACGTCTTCGTGGGCCCGAGCCTCGACGTCCACGGCCCGCCCGGAATCGTGGTGACCTGGCCGAACCACGACGACCACGTGCACTGGCGGATCCCCGACCCGGACGGCACCGGGAACTGAGCGGCGGGGGCGTCACGCCCCGGTGACGGTGCGGTGACCCCGGGCGACAACGGCGCCACGGGCCCCGGGCGCCCCGAGGATCGGGACCCGACGTGTCGGGTCGTCCCCGCCCCCTCAAGCGGGTGAGCGCGCGCGCGGTTCGGTCCGGCGCGCGATGGGCCGTTCTCGCCGGGCTCGTCACGATCGCGGCGGTCCGGATCGACTGGGGTGGCGTCGGCGACTCCCTGGCCCGCGGCTCGCTCGCCCTGCTCGCCGCGGCCGCCCTGCTGAACGTGGCCTCGAGCGCCTGCAAGGCCCTGACCTGGCAGGGGGCTGGTCGCCGCCCTTCCCTCCGCGCGCGGGCGGATGCGGCGCGGGGACCTGGTCTCGCCGCTGCTGGTGGGCGCGCTGGTGAACAGCGTCGGGGTGGCGCGGGCCGGCGACGTGGTGAAGGTGGCCCTGGCCCGGCGCGCCCTGGCGCGGCGGGGCGCCGACGTGGCGGCCGCCGACATCGCCGGGGCGATGGTGGCCGAGCACGTCGTGGCCACCGCCGCCTGGGGCGCCCTGATCTGCGCCATCGCCGCGGTCGCCCCCGTGCCGGCCCGGTCTGGGCTGCCTCCCTCGCGGTCGGCGTCGCCTGTCTCGCCCTCGTGGTCGTCACCGCCCTGCGGCCGCCCGGCGACGCGGGGTGCCGGGTCGGCAGCGGGCCGTCGCTCGTGCGCCGGGCCCTGCGGACGGTGGGCCGCGCCTGGGCGGCGGTGCACCACTCCCACCGCGGCCTCGGGCAGCCGGGCGTGCTGGCCTGGGTCGCGCCGGCCGCCGTGGGCCAGTGGGTGTGCGCCTGGCTGGCCATCGCCGCGGTGCTGCGCTCGCTGGGGCTGGGCCACGTCGGCCTGACCGGCGCCGGCGTCGTGCTGGCCGGGGTCACGCTGGCCCACGCGCTCCCCGTCACCCCGGGCGGCGTGGGGATCATCCAGGCCGGGGCCGCCCTGCCCCTCACCGCGACCTACGGCGTGGCGCCCGAGGACGCGATCGCCGTCGCCGTCGCCCTGGCCGTCTCCGAGACCGGGCCCGGGGTGCTGCTCGGCGCCCTGTGCGCGGCGCGCGAGGGGGCATGTGCCAATTGGCCACGACGTCATCGGCCAATTGGCATACCGGCCCCGGCGCCCCCCGGGAACGTGCCCTGAAACGACGAGGGCCCGCTCGCGCGGGCCCTCGGGTGGTTCATCCTGCCGGTTCCCTCTCCTAGAGGTCCTCGCCCTCCAGCTCGGGGCCGAAGGAGTAGGTGCCGCCGTCGCCGTCGCCCAGGCTGAGCAGGGCGTCGTCGTCGGCCTCGGAGAAGGGCTCGTCGAGGTCGAACTCCAGCAGC
>DATLLV010000109.1:0-20508 GCA_035537655.1 Miltoncostaeaceae bacterium | reverse complement strand
GCCTCCTCCGGCACGAAGTGGCCGCCCGGCAGGGCCCGGCCGCGGACGTCGTCGGCGACCGCCCGCCAGGTGGCCAGGATGTCGTAGATGCGGCCGATGCGGCCGGTCCGCCCCCACAGCGCCAGCGCCGGGCAGGCGATGCGCGCGTCGTCCACGGCGTCGTGCTCGAGGTCGATCGAGGCGGCGGCGCGGTAGTCCTCGCACGAGGCGTGGATCGCCTCGGGCCGGGAGAACCAGCGCACGTACTCCCGGATGGCGGCCTCGTCCACCGGCGCCGCGTCGCCCGACCATCGGCGCACGGTCTCGCGGAGGAACCACTCGGGGTCGCGGCCGATCATGGTCTCGGGCAGCCCGCCCTCCTGGATCAGGAAGAACCAGTGGTAGTACGAGGTCGCGACGGCCTTGTCGACCGTCTCGAACAGCGTCTTCGTCGGGACGATGTCGAGCAGTGCCACCCGCCCGACGCGCTCGGGGTGGTCGCGCACCATGCGGTGGGCGACCCGCGCGCCGCGGTCGTGGCCGGCGACGCCGAAGCGCTGGTGGCCGAGGCGCTCCATCAGGCGCACCATGTCGCCGGCCATGGCCCGCTTGGAGTAGCCGGCGTGGTTCTCGCCGTCGGGCGGGGTCGAGCTATCGCCGTAGCCGCGCAGGTCGGCCGCGATCACCGTGAACCGCTCGGCCAGGGCCGGGGCCACCTTGTGCCAGCAGGTGCGCGTCTGGGGGTAGCCGTGCAGCAGCAGCAGCGGCGGCCCCGAGCCGCCGGCCTCGTAGGCGATCGTCGCCTCGCCGACGTCCTCGGCGCCCTCGCTGAAGCCCTCGATCACGGCGCGGAGACTACCGCCGCCTGGCGACCACCACCTTGGCGCTCAGGCTGCCGGCCGGCAGCAGCGCCGCGTTGCCGCCGTAGGCCGCCCGCACGGTCCAGTTGCCCACCGTGCGCAGGCGGACCGTGAAGCCGAAGCGCCCACGGTTGTTCGTCTTGACCTTGCCGATGCGCTTCCAGCCGCCGCGGGCCGCGAACCGCTGCACCTCGATCTGCACCCTGCGCAGCGCCGGCGCGGTGCGGCCCTTGCAGGCGAGCCTCGCGCCCTTGCGCACGCCCAGGCGCCCGGGCTTGCCGACGCGCGCGTTCCGGGCGCCGACGGTGCAGGTGTAGAAGATCCGCACCTTCGCCCGGACCGGCACGACCGGCGCGGGCGGCGTCGGGCGCACGTACGCCCGGGCCGCGGCCAGGGCGCGCGCGGCGTTGATGCGGCCGGCGCCGAAGACCGGGTCCTTGCCCGCCGCCCCGAGGTCGTCCGCGGAGCCCTGCATCAGCCCCTCCACCTCGGCGGGGCTCAGGTCGGGCCGCACGGTCTTCATCAGCGCCGCGAGCCCGGCGACCATGGGCGACGCCATCGAGGTCCCGGCGAGCACCTTGTATCCGATGCCGTGGGTCGGGGCGAGCTCCGGCCCCGCGTTCGCGTCGAGGCGCGTGTCCCAGGTCGAGAGGATCGGGTTGCCCGGCGCGGCGATGTCCACGAAGTCGCCGTTGGTCGAGTCGGGCGAGATGCTGTCGTCGGGCCGCGTGGACGCCACGGCGATGACGCCCGGGTAGGCGGCCGGGTAGTTCGGCACGCCGGCGGGGCCCTGCCCGCCGAGCTGCGAGTTGCCCGCCGAGGCCACCACGACCTTGCCGCGCTGGACGGCGTAGTCGACCGCGGCCCGCAGCGGCGGGTGGTCGCGCGAGGTGCCGAGCGACATGTTGATGACGGCGGCGTCGCTGTTGCCGGCCGCGACGAGCGCCTCGGTGAGGTCGCGCACGAACTTGTCGTCGACGTTCGGCTGGCCGCCGAAGCCGATCTTGAAGGGGATGATCACGCAGTCGAAGCAGGCGCCGGGGCCGCCCTCGCCGTTGTCCGTCGCCGCGCCGACGATCCCGGCGACGTGCGAGCCGTGGAAGGCCGTGTCGATGGTCTCGGCGCGGACGTTGCTAGTCCCGTAGTTCGCCGTGCCCGAGTCGAGGTTGCGGCCGGTGGCGAGCTTGGTCTTCAGGTCGGGGTGCTCGGTGTCGAACTCGCTGTCGATCACCGCCACGCGGACGCTCGAGCTGCCGCGGCTGATGTCCCAGGCCGCCGGGAAATTCGTCTTCAGCCACTGCCAGTTCCACGGCGCGACGACGCCGCCCAGGGCGACCTGGCCGGGCTCGGTCATGGTGATGTCGCGCGGCGTGAAGTCGAGGCCGCTGCGCTCGCCCGGGGCGGCGAAGTCGATCCGCGTCACCGCCGGGTCGCGGAGCAGGCGCTGGTGCGCCGCCCCGATGTCGCCGTCGATCCCGTAGACCGCCCACCCGATCTCCGGCAGCGTCGACTCGACCCGCAGGCCGGTCCGCACGGCCACCGCCCCGGCCGAGGCGTCGGTCACCGGCACGGCGAGCTGGGCCATGACGACCGGGTCCTGCCCCTGGGCCGGGTCGGCCACCGCCGCCGGGGCCGCCAGCGCGGCGCCGCCCGCGAGCGCGAGCAGGGCGCCCAGCGCGCGGAGCCGGCGTCGGGCGGGGGGTCGGGGCGGGGGCGTCATCGGCGGACCGTCCTGAGGCGAATGGAGGAACTGGCGAATTTCGAGGTTTGCCAAGCCTCCCCCGGCCCGCCTCGCCGTGTCCATACGCCGTTCGGCGTACGGGATCTCAGCCCGCCGCGCGCCCCCCCAGGGCCCGGGCGGTGACGGCGGCCCGGGTCCGCACGCCGAGCCGGTCGAAGATGTGCTCCAGGTGCTTCTGCACCGTCCGCGGGCTCAGCCCGAGCGCGGCCGCGACCTGGCCGTTCGTGTCGCCGCGGGCGACCAGGGCTAGCACCTCGGCCTGGCGGCTGCTGAGCCCCAGGCCCACGAGCTCCTCGGGCCGCGGCGGCGGCCGCTCCAGCGACAGGATCACGGCGTCCGGCTCGCCGTGGCCGGCGGCGGGGATCCAGCGCGCGACGAGCCGTCCCGCCGGGCCGTCGAGCACCAGGGGCCCGTCGGCCCCGGGGCGGCGGCGCCTGCGGGCGGCCCAGGCGGCGAGCGGCAGCGGCAGGCGCCCGGGGACGACGCCCGCCACGCCGGCCCCCAGCAGCTCCCACGCGCCCTCGCTGGCGAACTCCACGGCGCCGTCGGGACGCAGCGCGATCACGGCCCGGCCGTCGGCCTCGGCCGCCCGCTCGAGCAGGGCGGCGGCCGCGCGGTCGCGCTCGCGGGCGGCGGCCGCGTCGCGCAGCTGGCCCAGGTGGGGGCGCAGGACGTCGAGCAGGGCGCGGTCGCGCTCGTCGAAGTCGGGCCGGTCCCGGTTCAGGGCGATCCCGACCACCGCCCCGGCCGCGGCCGGGAGCGTCACCGCCATCTGGTACTCGACCCCCATCGGGCCGTAGACCGCCCGGTACAGCTCGGTGCGGCGGAACGCCCGCCGGCTGAGGACGTCGGAGATCTTGGTCGGCCGCGTGTCGCCGGTCGCCCGGAAGTGGGCGATCAGCGGGTGCTCGTGGGCCAGGCGCAGGAAGTCGCGCTCGCGCTCGCGCGTCCAGGCGTCCATCGGCTCCATCGCCAGGACGAAGGCGCCGTCGGGCTCGATCTCGTTGTAGGAGGTGATGTCCGACGGCACCAGGCCCGGCAGGCGGGCCAGGATGCAGGCGCGGAAGTCCTGGAGGCTGGCGGCCTCGGCCGCCTCGGCGACCAGCGCGAGGGCTCCCTGGAGGTCACCGGATCGGAGGGCGGCGAGCATCGGCGCGCCGACGCTACGACGACCCGTCGGCGCGGGACAACTCCCCGAACGGGCTGCCGCCCGGCGCGCGGCTAGGGGCGGCGGGGGCCGACCGCGAGCCGGGTGGCGCCTCCGGTCGCAAACGCGTGCGTCGCGGTCCGCGGCACGATGCCGCGCACCGCCCAGACGCCGCGCGTCCGCAGGCTCACCGAGAAGCGGACGCGCCCGCGGGCGGTCGTCGTGGTCGCGCCGATAGCCGTCCAGGCGCCGTCGCGCAGGCGCTGCACCTGGATCCGGACGCCCGCGTGCGCCGGGACCGCGCGCCCGCGGCAGACCAGCCGCGCGCCGCGCGCCACGGCCAGGGGGTGGCCGATCCGCGCCCGCCGCGGCCCGACGGTGCAGGTGTAGGCGATGCGCGAGCGCGCCGCCAGGCGCGCCGGCGCCGGGCGGGCGGCCGGCTGGGAGGGGGGCGGCCCGGCGGCCGGCACCGCGGCGGCGGCGCGCATGGCGGCGCCGGCGTCGATGTCCCCGGCGCCGTAGGCCGGGTCCCGGCCGGGGGCGCCGCGGTCGATGGCGGTGGCCTCGATGATGGACTCCACCTGGGCTTCGCCGAGGTCCGGGCGCAGGTCGCGGATCAGGCCGGCGAGCCCGGCGACGATCGGCGACGCCATCGAGGTGCCGCGCAGCACCTGGTAGCCGGCGATCCGCCCGGGCCCCGCCAGGACGCCCGGCGCCCTGGTGTCCCAGGTCGACAGGATGCGGTCGCCGGGCGCGGCGACGTCGACGTAGGCGCCGTTGGTCGAGAAGCTCGTGATCGCCCCGCTCGAGTCGGTCGCGCCGACCGCCAGCACCCCGGGCAGCGCGGCCGGGTACAGCGGCAGGCCGCGCGCCGCGGGGTCCTCCTGGGTGTTGCCGGCCGCGGCCACCGGCAGCACGTCGTGCGCGACCGCGTCGGCGACGGCGGCCGCCAGCGCCGGGTGGAAGGTCCCGGTGCCGAACGACATGTTGATGACCCGGGCGCCGTTGTCCGTGGCCCAGGTCAAGGCGTCGACCACGTTGGCGACGAAGCGCGAGGTGCCCCCCGCGCCGGCGGGCACGCTGAGCGTGACCTTCGCCGCCATCAGCGCGGTGTCGAAGCCCGCGCCCGAGACGCCCGCGCCGTTGTCGGTCGCGGCCGCGACCAGGCCGGCGACGTGGGAGCCGTGGAGGTCGTTGTCGTCGGGGTCGGCCTGGGCGTCCGCGATCTGGGAGGCCGAGGCGCGCACGTCGGCCGAGCGGTAGGTCGCGGGGAACTGGGCCTCGGCGTTGTAGGCGGCCACGACCTTCGGGGCCAGCTCGGGGTGCGCCGTGTCGATCTCGCTGTCGAGCACCGCGACCCGGGTGAGGGCGCTGCCGCGGCCGATGTCCCAGGCCGGGTAGAAGCCGCCCCGGCGCCACTGCCAGTCGGTGGTATCGCCGCTCTCGAAGGTCGCGGGCGAGGCCGTGAAGGGGTCCGAGGGCACGACGTGGGTCTCCAGCGACTCGCCCGTGCGCTGCCAGTCGAGGCGGAAGACGCGCGGGTCGTCCAGCAGGCGGCCGCGGGCGTCGGCGGCGTCGCCGCCGGGCACCTCGAACTCGGCCCATCCGATGTCCGGGAAGGCGCGCGACAGCACCAGGCCGGCGTCGCGCGCCACGTCGCGCGCGTCGGCGCCCGCGGGCAGCTGGGCGAGCACGGTCGGCGAGCCGGGCGCGCCCAGCGCCGGCGTGCAGGCGAGGGCCAGCGCGGCCGCGGCCGCGGCGGATGTGAGGGCGCGCCTCAACCGGCGTACAGGCCCACGTCGTGGACGTCGTGGGCGGCGTCCATGACCACTTCTGCGACCGTCGGGTGGGCGTGGATCATCAGGCCGACCTCGCGGGAGGAGATCCCATACAGGAGCGCCAGCCCGAGCTCGTGGATCAGGTCCGACGCGTGGGGGCCCATGATGGTGGCCCCCAGCAGCCGGTCCGAGGCGCGGTCGACGACCAGCCGGCAGAAGCCCAGCGTCTCGCCCAGCGCCAGCGCCTTGCCGTTCGCGCCCAGGCGTCCCGTCCCGACGGTCACGTCCGCGCCGGCCTCGCGCGCCGCCTCCTCGGTCAGCCCCACCCGCGCGATCTCGGGCAGGGTGTAGACGCAGGTCGGCACGAGGGCGCGGTCGAGCACGCGCGGGCCGTCGAGGGCCGACTCGACCGCGTTCGCGCCCTCGGCCTGGCCCAGGTGGGCGAGCTGGGGCCCGGGGATCGCATCGCCGACGGCGTAGACGTCGCCGACCCCGGTGCGCAGGTGCTCGTCGACCAGGATCTGGCCGCGCTCGGTGCGGATGCCCAGCTCCTCAAGCCCGATGTCGGCGGTGTTCAGGGCGCGCCCGACCGCGACCAGGGCGCGGGCGGCGGAGCGCTCCGAGCCGTCCGCGAGGCGCACCGTGAGGCCGTCGGGCCGGTACTCCACGACCTCGGCCACGGTCGTGTCGACCAGCACCTCGACCCCCTGGCGGCGGAGCGCCTGGGTCATGGTCTGGCTCACGCGGCGCTCCTCGCTCGCGAGGATCGCCGGGAGCGCCTCGACGACGGTCACCCGGCAGCCGAGCGGCGCCAGCATCGACGCGAACTCGCAGCCGATGATGCCGCCGCCGACCACGATGACGCTCTCGGGCAGCGCGTCCATCTCGAGCGCCGTCGTCGAGTTCAGGACGGCTGGCTCGTCCGGGTCGAGGACCGGCAGCCGCGCCGGCTCCGAGCCGGTGGCGATCACGATCGTCGGCGCCGACAGCTCCTGGACGCCGTCGGCGGTCTCCACCGCGACCCGGTCCGGCGCCGTCAGCCAGCCGTCGCCGCGGACGACCGTGACCCCTCGGCGCTCGCAGGCCTGCTCGACCCCGCCCCGCATCTTCGCCGCGATCCCCATGGCGCGGTCGCGCATCGCGGGCCAGTCGATGCCCACCTCGCCCAGCTTCACGCCCCAGTCCGAGGCCTCGCGCAGCCGCATCACCAGCTCGGACGATGCCAGGAGGGCCTTCGTGGGGATACAACCCCGGTTGACGCAGGTGCCGCCCAGCAGGTCGCGCTCGACCAGGATCACGCTCGCCCCGAGCTGCGCCGCCCTCAGGGCCGCGACGTCACCCGCCGGCCCGCCGCCGAGCACGAGGACGCGGGCGTCGGCCATGGGCTAGCCGGTGTCGGCGGGCCGCGGCTGGCGGACGACCGGCGCGCGCGCCGCGGCGGCCTCGTCGAGGCGCCGGACCGGCGTCGAGTAGGGCGCCCCGCGTGCGATCTCCGGGTCCGCGGCGGCCTCGCGCAGGATCTCGGCCACGACGTCGGCGAAGGCCTCGAGCGTCTCGCGCGTCTCGGTCTCGGTCGGCTCCACCAGCAGCGCCTCCTCGACCAGCAGCGGGAAGTAGACCGTCGGCGGGTGGTAGCCGAAGTCGAGCAGCCGCTTGGCCAGGTCGGTGGTGCGGATGCCCAGGTCGCGCTTCATCGGCGCGCCCGAGAGCACGAACTCGTGCATGCAGCGCTCGCCGAAGGCCGGCGGCAGGTGCTCGCCGACGCCCGGCCGGCGCAGCAGCGCCAGCAGGTAGTTGGCGTTCAGCACCGCGATCTCGGACGCCTCGCGCAGGCCCTCGGCGCCCAGCGAGCAGATGTACGCGTACGAGCGGACGAAGACGCCGTAGTTGCCCTGGAACCCGCGCAGCCGGCCGATCGACTTCGGCCGGTCCTCGTCGAGGTCGAAGGCCGGGCCGTCGCCGTTGTCGCCCTCGCGGCGCACGATCCGCGGCACCATCAGGTAGGGCTCGATGCGGTCCGAGACCGCGATCGGCCCGGCGCCGGGCCCGCCGCCGCCGTGGGGCTGGGTGAACGACTTGTGCAGGTTGAAGTGCACGATGTCGAAGCCCATGTCGCCCGGGCGGCTGATGCCCATGACCGCGTTCAGGTTGGCCCCGTCGTAGTAGAGGGTGGCGCCCGCGTCGTGGACGATGCGCGCGATCTCCTCGATGTTCGGGTCGAAGAGCCCGAGCGTGTTCGGGTTGGTGAGCATGAGGCAGGCGACGCGGTCGTCGGCCTTGCGGCGCAGGTCCTCCAGGTCCACCCCGCCGTCCGCCGCCGTCCCGACCTTGACCACCTCCAGGCCGGCCATGGTCACGGTCGCCGGGTTGGTGCCGTGGGCCGTGTCCGGCGTCAGCACCAGGGTGCGCTCGTCGCCGCGGTCCTCGTGGTAGGCGCGGCTCAGCAGGACCCCGGCCAGCTCGCCGTGCGAGCCGGCGCTCGGCTGGAGCGAGACGTGCGGCAGCCCCGAGACCTCGGCCAGCGCGCGCTCGAGGCGCCACATCAGGTCGAGCGCCCCCTGGGCGCGGCGGGGCGACTGGAAGGGGTGCAGGCGCGCGTGCCCCGGCAGCGCCGCGACCCGCTCGTGCAGCTTGGGGTTGTGCTTCATCGTGCACGAGCCCAGCGGGTAGAAGCCGGTGTCGAGGTCGAAGTTGCGCTTGCTGAGCCGGTTGTAGTGCCGCACGATCTCGGGCTCGGCCACCTCGGGCAGCTCGGCGGGCCGGTCGCGCCGCAGCCGCGCGGGCAGCAGCTCGTCGAGGGGCCGCTCGGGCACGTCGAGGGCGGGCGCCGTGAACGCGCGCCGGCCCGGCCGCGAGCGCTCGTAGATCGTCGTCGCGCCCTCGCGCTGCTGGGGCGTCTGCACCGGGCTCGGCGCGCTCACGCCACCGCCCCCGTCGTCGCGCGGGCCTCGGCGGCCACGGCCCGCCCCAGGACGTCGGCGAGGCGGTCGATGTCGGCGCGGCTGCGCCGCTCGGTGATGGCGACCAGCAGGCCGTCGGGGTGCTCGGGCAGGTGGCGGCCCAGCGCCAGTCCCGGGTTCACGCCCTCGGCCGCGCAGCGCTCGATCACCGCCTCGACCGGCGCGTCGAGCGCCAGGGCGAACTCGCGCGCCACCGGCTGCTCGTGCAGCGGCCGCACGCCCGGCAGGGCGGCGAGCGTGGTGCGTGCGTAGTCGGCGCGCCGCAACATCAGCTCGGCCAGCTCGACCGCGCCGCGCTTGCCGAGCCAGGAGAGGTAGATGACCCCGGCCAGCGCGTTCAGCACCTGGGCCGTGCAGATGTTGTGGGTCGCGCGCTCGCGGCGGATGTGCTGCTCGCGCGTCTGCAGGGTCAGCACGAAGCCGCGCCGGCCGTCCACGTCGCGCGTCTCGCCCGCGATCCGCCCCGGCATGCGGCGGAGGTGCTCCTCGCTGGCGGCCATGAAGCCGAAGGAGGGGCCGCCGTAGTCGAGCCGGTTGCCCAGCGACTGGCCCTCGCCGACGGCGATGTCGGCGCCCAGTTCGCCCGGCGTGCGCAGCAGCGCCAGCGGCAGCGGGTCGCAGGCCACGACGGCGAGCGCGCCCGCCTCCTTGGCCGCCGCGATCAGGGGCTCGAGGTCCTCGACCGCCCCGAGGAAGTTCGGCTGCTGGAGCACGACGGCCGCGGTGCCGGCTCCCACCAGCGAGCGCAGCTCGGCCGCGTCGGTGGCGCCGTCGGCCAGCGGCGCCTCGACCACCCGCTGGCCGTAGCCGGGGGCGAGGGTCCGCAGCGTCTCGCGGCTGTGCGGGTGGACGCCGCGCGACACCACCACCTCGCCGCGCCCGTTGGCAAGCTTCGCGAGGTAGGCCGCCGACCCCACCGCCGAGGGGCCCTCGTAGAGCGAGGCGTTCGAGACCGGCAGCCCGGTCAGCTCGCTGATGGCGGTCTGGTACTCGAACATCACCTGCAGTCCGCCCTGCGAGATCTCGGGCTGGTAGGGCGTGTACGGCGTGAGGAACTCGGACCGCGCCAGGATCGAGTCGATCAGCGCCGGCACGTAGTGGTCGTACATGCCGGCCCCGAGGAAGGTGATCTCGTCCTCCGCCGAGGTGTTGCGCGCCGCCAGCGCGGCCAGGTGCGCGTGCACCTCCTGCTCCGGCATGCCGGCGGGCAGGTCGAGCGGGCGGCCCAGGCGGACGCCCTCGGGGATGCCGGCGAACAGCTCGTCGATCGACGCGACGCCGATCTCCTCCAGCATCCGCCGGAGGTCGTCGTCGGTCAGCGAGGTGTACGTGCTCACGCGAGCCCGGAGAGGTAGGCGCGGTAGGCCGGCTCGTCCATGAGGCCCTCGAGCTCGGAGGGGTCGGAGAGCCGCACCCGGATGAGCCAGCCGTCGCCGTAGGGGTCGTCGTTGACCACCTCGGGGCGGTCCTGGACGGCGCCGTTCACCGCCACCACCTCGCCGCTGGCGGGAGCGTAGATGTCCGACACGGCCTTCACCGACTCGAGCTCCCCGTAGGACGCGTCCTTGGAGACGGTCGCGCCCACCTCGGGGGGCTCGTAGTAGACGACCTCGCCGAGCGCGTCCTGCGCGTACCAGGTGATGCCGAAGACGGCCTCGTCGCCCTCGGTGCGCACCCAGTCGTGCTCGGGGTGGTAGCGGAGGTCGCCGGGATAGGACTCAGGCGCTGCCATTGCTCTCCTTCACTCCCTGGGTGACGTGGCCACCAGTGGGCGGCGGGCGGTGCGGGCGGCCTTCGGCTTGCCGCGGACGTCGATGACGATGTCGTGGTCCGGCGTCGCGACCTCCGCCGGCACGTAGGCCATCCCGATCCCCACGTCGAGCGTGGGCGACAGGGTGCCGCTGGTCACCCTCCCCGCCGCGCGGCCGTCGACCAGGACGTCCTGGCCGGCGCGCGGGATGCCCGGCTCGGTGAGGCGGAAGATCGCCAGCCGCTCGGGCGTCCCGTCCTCCACCTGCCGGCGCATGGTCTCGGCGCCGTTGAACCGCCAGCCCTCCGTGTCGCAGGCCCACCGCAACCCCGCCTCGATCGGGGTGCGGGCCCGCGAGAGCTCCTGGCCGTAGAGCGGGTAGCCCATCTCCAGCCGCAGGGTGTCGCGGGAGACCAGCCCCGCGGGCTCGGGCGGCGCCGGGCCCGACATGAGCGCGTCCCACAGCGCCGGGGCGCCGTCCCACGGGCACATCAGCTCCACGCCGGGCTCCCCGGTGTAGCCCGTGCGCGCGATCAGGCAGGGGACGCCGGCGACCACGTCCTCGCCGACCTCGAAGTAGTCGAGCGAGAGCGCCGCCGGCGTGGCGAGGTGGGGCTCCAGCGCGGCCGTCCACCCCGGCCCCTGGAGGGCCAGCATGGCGATCTCGAGCGAGCGGTCGGCAAGGGCCACGCCGGCCGGCAGCCGATCGGCCAGCCGGTCGCGGCAGGCGGCGACGTTCGACGCGTTCACCACCAGCAGGAAGCGGTCCGCCAGCGCGTAGGCGATCAGGTCGTCGATGACGCCGCCGTCGTCCTCGCACATCAGCGTGTACTGGCCCTGGCCGGGGCCGATCGCGTCGATGTCGTTGGTCAGCACGCGCGCGAGCGCCTCGCGCGCCCCGGCGCCCGACACCTCGAGCTGACCCATGTGGGAGACGTCGAAGACGCCCGAGCGCTCCCGTACGGCCCGGTGCTCCGCCCGGGCGGCCGAGTAGTAGAGCGGCATCTCCCACCCGGCGAAGGCCCCCAGACGGGCCCCCAGCGCGGCGTGCCGGCCGTGCAGGGATGTGCGCGAGAGGGTGGCCGCCATCCGGGATGACGCTACCACGCTCCCCCGGACGCGGACCCGCCCGTCCGCCGGGGCCGCGGCGGCCCCGGCGGGCGGGTCAGGAGCCCTTCAGGAAGTCCGGCACCTCGAGGGCGTCGTCGGGGATCTCGAGCCCCTGGCGGTCCTGCGCCTCGAGCGTGATCGTCGGGGTGGGGCGGCCGTTCTCCTCGCGCTCGCGGCGGCGCGGCGTGGCGGCGCCGGCGCGCTCGCGGCGGCCGAAGCGCGGCTCGGCGTCCGAGTCCGCCCTGGACGTGGCCGCGTCGAAGCCGGTCGCGATGACCGTCACGCGGAGCATGTCGCCGGCGTTCTCGTCGATCACCGCGCCGAAGATCACGTTGCAGTCGTCGTGGGCGGCCTGGCGGATGATCCCTGCGGCCTCATCGATCTCGAACAGGCCCAGGTCGGGTCCGCCCGTGATGTTGAGCAGCACGCCGGTGGCGCCGGCCACGGTCGTCTCGAGCAGCGGCGACGAGATCGCGGCCTTCGCCGCCTCGGCGGCCCGGTTCTCGCCCGACGCCTGGCCGATGCCCATCAGCGACGCGCCGGCGTCCTGCATGATCGCGCGGACGTCGGCGAAGTCGAGGTTGATGAGCCCGGGCACCGTGATCAGGTCGGTGATGCCCTGGACGCCCTGCCGCAGGACGTCGTCGGCCATCCGGAACGCGTCGATGATCGAGGTCCGCCGCTCGACGACCTCGATCAGCCGCTCGTTCGGGATCACGATCACCGAGTCGACCTGCTTCTCGAGGGCCTGGATGCCCTCCTCGGCGCGACGAAGGCGCTGCGCGCCCTCGAAGTTGAACGGCCGCGTCACGACCCCCACCGTCAGGGCCCCCTGCTCGCGCGCCGTCTGGGCGATGATCGGCGCGCCGCCGGTGCCGGTGCCGCCGCCCTCGCCCGCCGTGACGAACACCATGTCGGCGCCGCGCACGGCCTCCTTCAGCTCCTCGCGGCTCTCGTCGGCCGCGGCGGCGCCCACGCGCGGGTCCGCGCCGGCCCCCAGGCCCTTGGTCAGGCTGCCGCCGATGTGGACCTTCACGTCGGCGTCGCACATCGAGAGCGCCTGGGCGTCGGTGTTCACGGCGATGAACTCCACGCCGCGGACGCCCGCGTCGATCATCCGGTTGACGGCGTTCGTGCCACCGCCGCCGACGCCCACCACCTTGATGACCGCCAAGTAGTTGCTCGTCTCCACGTGTGCTCGCCTCCCGGCCGCAGCCGTCGCGGGCCCGCGCTGGCTGTTGTGTCTCGCCTGCTACTGCGCGGTTTTGCAGAACCCTCAAGCTTCACTTGATGGGGTCATCACCGCCCTCAACCGGTCCGGCGACCGCCCTCAGGCCCGACTCCACCAGCCTGGAAACTAGTCTCGGCCGACCGGGGTGTCAAGCAACCCTCATGTGTGAATGGAGACTTTCTCCGCGTCGTGCGGCAAAGCCTCGACCGCTACTCGATGGTATCTGAGGCGTCCGCCGAGGGCGTCGCGGGGCCGATCCCGCCGATGGACGGCCGCTTCGGGACGCGGACGTCGATGTAGGTGGCGTCGGCCAGGTCGGCGGCCGGGACCTTGGCCAGCACCAGGGCCAGCGCCCGCGCCTTCGCCGCCAGGTGGTCGGGCTTCCCCAGGCGCAGCACCGGGCCGCTGACGACGCGGCCCGAGAGGTCGCCGGCGGCGTCGACGCCCAGCTGGCGCACCCGCCGCGCGGCCTCCGGCGGCGCGGCGGCCAGGAACTCGAGCCCGGCGCGCTGGGACTCGGGCAGGGCGTAGCCGGCGGGCGGCGGCGCGCTCGGCAGGCGCACCCAGCCCATGCCGGCGTCCTTCGGCACCGGCCCGAGCACCCTCCCCTCCTCCGAGACCAGCACCGGGTCGGACCCCGCCGCCGCGGCGGCGGCGGCCGGGCGCGCGGGCACGATGTCGACCGTCAGCCCGCGCGGCCAGTCGCGCTGCACCGAGACGGCGGAGACCCGGGGGAAGGCGGCCGCGGCCGTGCGGATGTCCCCCACCGCGGGCGAGACCATCGTGCCGTGCGAGGCGGCCGTGTCGATCGCCGCGACCAGGGCCTCCCGGTCGGCGCCCTCGTAGCCGCGCACGCGCACGTTCCCGACCGTCAGCAGCGGCCCGTGGGCCAGCCACCACAGCAGGGCCAGCGCGGCCAGCGCGGCGACCCCGATCAGCGCGAGGCCGCGCCGCTGGCGGCCGCGGTCGCGGGCGATGCGGCGGCGCCGGGCGACGACCGCCGGGTGGGCGCGGCGGCCGGCCGCGGCGGCGCGCGAGCCGCTCACGGCGCCGGCAGCGGGGCGCGCACGACCCCCCGCCGCTCGTCGAGGTAGCGGACCTCCGGCTCCAGCACCACGCCGTGGGCCTCGGCCACGCGCCGGCGCCCCTCGGCCATCAGGGCGAGCACGTCGGCGGCGCGGGTGCCGGGCTCGGCCTCGATGAAGTTGGCGTGGACGGGCGAGAAGCTGGCCCCGCCCACCGCCAGGCCCTTGCAGCCGGCGGCCTCGAGCAGGCGCCCGGCCGAGTCGCCGGGCGGGTTGGTGAAGACGCTGCCGAAGGTGCGCACGCCCTGGGGCTGGGTGGCGCGGCGCCGGCCCCGGAACTCGGCCAGCCGCGCGGCGATGGCCTCGGGGTCGCCGGGACGCAGGGCGAAGCCCACCGCGGCCACCACGTCGCCCGAACCGATCGCGGAGCGCCGATAGCCGAGCTCCAGGTCCTGGGGGCCCATCCGGCGGCGGCCGCCGGGCGAGCACACAACCGCCCAGCGCAGCACCTGGGCCAGCTCGCCCGCGTGGGCGCCGGCGTTCATCGCCACCGCCCCGCCGGCCGTGCCGGGGATGCTCGCCCCCCACTCCAGGCCCTCCAGGCCCGCCGCGGCAGCGCGTTGGACCGCGCGCGGCAGCGACGCGCCCCCGCCGCACCACAGGTCGGTCCCGCGCACCGAGATCGCGGTCAGGCGGCCGACGAGCCGCAGCGCCAGGCCGCGGAAGCCCGCGTCGGAGACCAGCAGGTTGGACCCGCGGCCCACCACGGCCACGGGGACGCCCTCGTCCCGCGCCCAGGCCAGCGCCCCCGAGGCCGCACGGAACGAGGCCACCCGGCAGAGCGCGTCGGCGGCCCCGCCGACCCGGATGGACGTCAGCGGGGCGAGGGGGGCGTCTCGCTCGAGCTCAGGCGGGGCGTGAGCGGTCGTCGGGATCCCCATCGACGGACTGTTTTTCCAGGCGGCCCACCAACTCCTGCCCCAGGAGGGTGATGTCGCCCGCCCCCATCGTGATCACCAGGTCGCCCGGACGCACCTCGGCCAGGGCCGCGTCGGCGGCCTCGGCCAGCGTCGGGGCGTGCACGGCGCGCGCCGGCGCGGGGACCCGCTCGGCCAGGCCGCGGCCGGTCGCCGCCGGGTCCGGGGGCTCGCGAGCGAGGTAGACGTCGGTCACCACGACCACGTCGGCGCCGCCGAGCGCCTCGGCGATCTGCGGGCCCAGGGCCCGCGTGCGCGAGGGCAGGTGGGGCTGGAACACCACCACCACGCGCTGCGGGCCGCGCTCGCGTGCGGCCGCCAGGGTGGCCCGGATCTCGGCCGGGTGGTGGGCGTAGTCGTCGACCACCTCCACCCCCGCCGCGCTGCCGCGGGCCTCCATCCGCCGCCCAACCCCGGCGAACCCGGCCAGGCGGGCCGCGGCCTCCTCCAGGGGCACGCCGCACCACTCGGCCAGGGCCAGAGCGCAGGCGGCGTTGTCGGCGTTGTGGGCCCCGGGGAGGGCCAGCGGGACCGCCAGGCGTCGCCTGTCCGCCAGGGCCAGGGTGAACCCCGCGCTCCCGGGGACCCGCTCGGGCCGCCCCCAGCCGCCGGTCTCGTCGCCGACCAGGCGCACCGGGCAGGCGGCGGCGTCGGCGCAGGCGCGCGCCTCGTCGTCGGGGCCGACCACCAGCAGCCCGTCGGCCGGCAGGCGGGCGACGAAGGCGCGGAAGACCTCGCGCACCTCCCCGAGCGAGGCGAAGGTCGCGTGGTGGTCGTGGTCGACGTTCAGCAGGATCGCGGCCTCGGGGGCGAGGTTCAGCAGCGAGCGGTCGCTCTCGTCGGCCTCGGCCGCGGTGGGCGCGACGATCGCCGGAGGAGGCGGCACCGGCTCGCGGATCCCACCGGGCAGCAGCAGCTCGAAGCCGGGGCGCCCGGGGGTCCGCTCCACGCGCGCGAACGCGCCGGGGACGTCGCCCACCACGCGCACGGCGCACGGTGCGGCCTCGGCGCAGGCGCGAGCGCGGTCGTCGGGCCCCACCACGAGCATCCCGTCGGGCGGCAGCGCGGCCACGAACGCGCGGAACACCTCCTCCACCTCGGCCAGCGACCCGTAGGTGGCGTGGTGGTCGTGGTCCACGTTCAGCAGGATCGCGGCCTCGGGGGCGAGGTTCAGCAGCGAGCGGTCGCTCTCGTCGGCCTCGGCCACGAACCACGGGCCGCTGCCCCAGACCGCGCCGGTGCCGCCTCCTCCCGCGATCGTCGCGCCCACCGCAGCCGAGGCGTCGCCGAGGGCGGCCACCAGCATCGCGCTGGTCGTCGACTTGCCGTGGGCGCCGGCGACGGCCAGGCCGCGCCGCCCGGCCATCAGCTCGGCCAGCAGTTGGGAGCGGTGGAGCACCGGCAAGCCCCGGCGGCGCGCCTCGGCCAGGTCGGGGTTGTCAGCCGCGATCGCCGTCGAGACGACCACCGCGGCCGCGTCGGCGGGCACGGCGGCGGCGGCGTGGCCGGCGCGCGCGTCGATGCCGGCCGCGCGCAGGGCGGCGAGCGTCGCCGACTCCTCGCGGTCGGTGCCGCTGACCCGGTAGCCGGCGGCGGCGGCGAGGCGCGCGAGGCCGCTCATCCCGGCCCCGCCGATGCCCACCAGGTGGATCGCTCGGGCGCTCAAGCGGGCCGGCGACGGCGCAGCCGGGGCAGCCGCGGGCGCGGCACCCGCGGCCGGCGTAGCAGGCGGCGGCGCGGGCGGCGCGCGACCGCCAGCACCTCCTCGGCCACCCGGTCGGCGGCGTCCGGCCGGCCCGCCGCCAGGGCGGCCTCGCCCATCACGTCCAGGCGGTGCGGGTCCGACAGCAGCGCGCCCACCAGGCCGCGCAGGCGCTCGCCGGTGCACTCGTCGTCGGGCAGCACGACCGCGGCGCCCGCCTCGGCGAGCCAGCGGGCGTTCTTGGCCTGGTGGTCGGCGGTGGCGTGCGGGTACGGCACGAGGATCGCGGGCCGCCCGATCGCGGCGAGCTCGAAGACCGAGCCGCCCGAGCGGGCGACCACCAGGTCGGCGGCGGCGATCGCCCCCGGCAGGTCGTCCAGCCACCCCACCAGCCGGTAGCCGTCCCCCGTCTCGTGGCCGTCCAGCATGCCGCGGGTCTCCTCCAGCAGACCCGGGCCGGCCACATGGATGACCTGGACCGGCGAGGGGCCGGCGAACGCCTCGACGGCGGCGCGGTTCAGGTTCCGCGCCCCCTGGCTACCGCCCACCACCAGCACGGCCGTGGCGCCCGGGTCGATGCCGAAGGTGCGCCGCCCGGCGGTGCGCGTGGCCGACGTGACCGCCCGGCTCACGGGGCGCCCGGTCACCAGGTAGCGGCGGCCGGTGCGGCCGGGCAGCGGGAAGGCCAGGGCCACCCGGCGCGCCAGCGGCGCCGCCAGGCGGTTGGCGACGCCCATGTGCGAGTCGGCCTCCATCAGCATCAGGGGGCGGCGCGTGAGCCACGCGGCGAGGGCCACCGGCCCGGCCACGTACCCGCCCGCGCCGAGCACCGCGTCGGGGCGCCGCCGCGCCAGCACGCCCATCGCGCGCGGCACCGCGAGGCCGGCCATGACGAGCGCCGTCAGGTTCCGCGGCGTCGCCCTCCGGGCCAGCCCGCGCAGCGGGATCAGGTCCTGCGCGTACCCCGCCGAGCCGACGGCGCCGGCCGCGCCCGCCCCGCGGGCGCCCACGAAGCGGACCTCAGCCCCCCGCTCGCGCAGCGCGTCGGCCCCCGCCAGCGCCGGCATCACGTGCCCCCCCGTCCCCCCGGCGGCGATCAGCACCCGGGCGGCGCGGGACCGCGGCGAGGCGACGGGCGGAGGAGTTGGAGCGGCGTCCGATGTTGACAAGGAGCCCCGTGCAGGCGAGGAGGACGATGAGGCTGCTGCCGCCGAACGAGACGAACGGCAGCGGGACCCCGGTGACGGGCATCACCCCGACGACGGCGCCGATGTTGATCGCGGCCTGCGCCAGCACCAGGGTCGTCAGTCCCGTCGCCAGCGCCTGCTGGTGGAGGTCCCGGGCCGACAGCGCGATCCGGTACCCCGCCACCGCGAAGAGCGCGAAGGCCACGAGCACCGCCACCACGCCGATGAGGCCGAGTTCCTCCCCCACCGTCGCGAGGATCATATCCGTGTGCGCCTCGGGCAGGTAGAACGCCTTCTGGACGCCGTCCCCGAGGCCAACGCCTTTCACCCCGCCCGAGCCGAGCGCGACCTGGGCCTGCACGCTCTGGAAGCCGGCGCCGTTGGGGTCGCTCCAGGGGTCGAGGAAGGCGAAGAAGCGGTCGCGGCGGTAGGGCTCGGCCATGATGGCGATCGCCGCCAGCAGGCCGGCAAACGCCCAGATCGCCGCCAGGTGGCGCAGCCGCGCCCCGGCGACGATCAGCACGGCGAGGGTCATGGCCGAGAGGGCCACCGCGGTCCCCATGTCCGGCTCCAACAGGATCAGCAGCGCGAGCGCGGCGGTCACGGCCAGGAACGGGATCAGGCCGGCCGGCCGCTTCAGGCGCCGCGGGTCGCGCGCGACCGCCTGGGCCAGCCACAGGGCCAGCGCCAGCTTGGCGAGCTCGGAGGGCTGCAGCTGGCCGATCGGGCCGAGGTCGATCCAGCGCCGCGAGCCGTTGACCTGCATGCCGAAGGAGGGCATCAGCACCACCAGCAGCAGCAAGCCGGAGACCGCCAGCGCCGGGGGGCCCAAGCGCTTCATGCCCTCCGGGCTCATGCGCGAGAAGAGCACGTACGCGCCCAGGCCCACGACGGCGTAGGCGCCCTGGCGGGTGACCAGGCTCAGCGGGTTGCCGTCGTTCAGCAGCGCCGTCGCGCTCGAGGTGGAGTAGACCATCACCAGCCCGAACGAGACGAGCGCGAGCACGACCCCGGTCAGGAGGCGCTCGGCGCCCCCGCCCGAGAGGGCGGAGCGCGTCGCGGCGCGCCGGGACGGCCGCGTGGCGGGGCGGGATGCCACGGTCCCTCCGTGTTCGCCGCGCCCGGGCCGCTCCCTACGTGCCGGTCACCGCGCTCCCGCGGCCCGCGCGGCGGCCCGGAAGGCCTCGCCCCGCTCGCCGTAGCTCGCGAACTGGTCGAAGCTCGCGCACGCCGGCGACAGCAGCACCGTCTGGCCCTCCGTCGCCCGCGCGGCGGCGGCCGCGACGGCGGCCTCGATCGTGCCGCAGCCCTCGGAGGGGACGCCCTGGGCCTCGAGCGCCCGCCCGATCTCGGGCCCGGCCTCGCCGATCAGGTACGCCCGTACGACCGTGCCCGTCGCCGCCCGCGCGAGCCCGTCGAAGGGCGTCCCCTTGGCCCGCCCGCCGGCGACCAGGTGCACCCCCTCGGGGTAGGCGTCCAGGGCGGCGATGGCGGCATCCGGGTTGGTGGCCTTCGAGTCGTTGACGAACAGGACCCCGTCCGCCCGGCCCACCGGCTCCAGGCGGTGGGCGACCGGCTGGAAGGTCGCCAGGCCCTCGGCCAGGCCCTCGGCCCCGATGCCGGCGTGGGCGGCCAGGGCGGCGGCGGCCATGGCGTTCTGGCGGTTGTGGCGGCCGCGCAGGGGGACGTCCTCCCAGCCGATCACGCGGCCGATGCCGTCGACGTGCAGGCCGCCCGCGGCCCAGGCGACCGCGTCGGGCCCGGGCGGGCCGTCGTACGTGCGCCGGGCGGGCGCCGCGCCGGTCGGGTCGATGCCCGCGGGCGCGATCGCCAGGTCGCCGGGCTCCTGGGCCGCGAAGATGCGCAGCTTGGCGTCGAGGTAGCCGACGAGGCTGCCGTGGCGGTCCAGGTGGTCGGGGGCGATGTTCAGCAAGGCGGCGCCCAGCGGGCGGAACCGATCCACGTCCTCGAGCTGGAAGCTCGAGCACTCCACCACCAGCCAGGCCTCCGGGTCGGCGGCGTCCACCAGTCCGGCCAGGGGGGTCCCCTGGTTGCCGCACGCTGTGGCGGTCAGCCCGCCGGCGCGCAGCAGGTGGGCGGTCAGCTCGGTGGTGGTGGTCTTGCCGTTGGTGCCGGTGATGCCCAGCAGCGGGTTGGGCAGCTCGCGCGCCGCCAGCTCGATCTCGCTCCACACCGGCACGCCGGCGGTGCGCGCGCCCAGCACCGGCACGACGTCGCCCGGCACCCCCGGGCTCTTCACGGCCAGGTCGAGGTCGGGGACCGGCGCGTCCCAGGGAGCCCGCACCTCGATCCCGGCCGCGATGAGCTCGGGCGCCGAGACCTCACCGGCGTCGATGGCCACGACCTCCCAGCCCCGGCGCGCGAGCAGCAGCGCCGCGGCCCGGCCGGAGCGGCCGAGGCCGACGACGAGGGCCCGGCTCATCCGATCTGGAGGTCGCGGAAGAAGAGGGTGAAGCCGACGGCCGCGAAGATCGCGGCGATCAGCCAGAAGCGCACGATGATCTTGGTCTCGCTCCAGGCGGCCATCTCGAAGTGGTGGTGCACGGGGGTCATCAGGAACACCCGCCGGCGGAAGCGCTTGAAGACGATCACCTGGACGATCACCGACAGCGCCTCGGCCACGAACATGGCGGCGATGACGATCAGCAGTATCTCGGTCTTGGTCATCACCGCCATCGCAGCGATGGCGCCCCCGAGCGCGTATGAGCCGGTGTCGCCCATGAAGACGGCCGCCGGGAACGAGTTGAACCACAGGAAGCCCACGCACGCCCCCACCAGGGTGGCGCCGAAGATCGCCAGGTCGTTCTGGTCCGACACGAAGGCGATGGCCGTGTAGGAGAGCAGCACGATGGCGGCGATCCCGGCCGCCAGGCCGTCGAGCCCGTCGGTGAGGTTGACCGCGTTGGCCGCTCCGGCGACGACCAGGAAGACGATCACGAAGAAGGCCACCGCGCCGATCTCGAACGAGCGGTCGAGCACCGGGATCGTGAGCGTCGTCGGCAGGCCCACCACCTCCACCCCCACGGCCACCAGCACCGCC
>DATLLV010000108.1:0-6283 GCA_035537655.1 Miltoncostaeaceae bacterium | reverse complement strand
CCCGCCGCGCCCGCCCGCCCGGGCGGCAACGGCGCAGGCCGCCCCGGCTCGCCCGGCGGCCGCGGCAAGCGCCGCCGCGTCGTCATCGACCCCCAGGCCGGCCGCCGCGGCCCCGCCACGCCGGGGCGCGACCGCCGCCAGGGCCGTGGGCCGCAGCGGACCGAGGAGAAGCCGGCGGCGCCCGTCGTTCCGGTCGACCTGCCGCCCGTCGAGGTCGCCTCGGGGACGACGGTGAAGGACCTGGCCGAGACGCTCGGCGTCTCGACCGCCCAGATCATCAAGACCCTGATGGGGCTCGGCGAGATGGCGACGATCACCCAGTCCCTCTCGGACGAGGCCATCGAGCTGATCGCCGCCGACCTCGAGCGCACGGTCACGATCGTGCACGCCGAGGAGGAGGCCGAGCGGCCCGAGGAGTTCGACGACGCCGACGAGGACCTGGTCGCGCGCGCTCCGGTCGTCGCGGTGATGGGCCACGTCGACCACGGCAAGACCTCGTTGCTGGACGCCGTCCGCTCGACCGCGGTCGCGGCGGGCGAGGCCGGCGGCATCACCCAGCACATCGGGGCGTACCAGGTGCACCACGACGACCGCGAGATCACCTTCCTCGACACCCCGGGCCACGAGGCCTTTACCGCCATGCGGGCCCGCGGCGCCAAGATCACCGACGTCGCCGTGCTCGTGGTCGCCGCCGACGACGGCGTCATGCCGCAGACCGTCGAGGCGATCGACCACCTCCGGGCCGCCGAGGTGCCCTTCATGGTGGCCGTGAACAAGATCGACAAGGCCGGCGCCAACCCGGACCGGGTGCGGCAGGAGCTCTCCCAGCGCGAGGTCATCCCCTCGGAGTGGGGCGGCAACACCGAGTTCGTGAACGTCTCGGCCGTCGAGGGCACCGGCATCGACACCCTCCTCGAGACCGTCCTGCTGGTCGCCGACGCCGACGCAGAGCCGCGCGCCAACCCGAAGCCCGACGCCTCGGGCACCGTGATCGAGTCGCGCCTCGACCCGGGCCGCGGCCCGGTCGCGACCGTGCTGGTGCAGCGCGGCACGCTGCACGTCGGCGACGTGATCGTGGCCGGCGACGTGTTCGGCCGTGTCCGCGCGCAGAGCGATTACACCGGCGGCACCCTCGAGGACGCCGGCCCCTCCGTGCCGGTCGAGATCCTGGGCCTGGGCGGCGTGGTCGACGCCGGCGAGCGCTTCCGGGTGGTCGAGAACGAGCGCGAGGCGCGCCAGATCGCCGCCGAGCGCAACCAGCGCCTGCGGGCCGAGGAGCTGGCCAACCGCCGGCCGGTCTCCCTCGACGACGTCTTCGCGCGGATCCGCGAGGGCGGCCTGAAGGAGCTGAACATCATCATCAAGGGCGACGTCCAGGGCTCGGTCGGGGCGCTGGTGGACGCCCTCGAGAAGGTCGAGCAGACCGAGGTGCGGCTGCGCGTCATCCACACCGGCGTCGGCGCGATCAACGAGTCCGACGTCATGCTGGCCTCGGCGTCGCAGGCGATCATCATCGGCTTCAACGTCCGCCCGCGGCCGGAGGCGAAGAGCCTCGCCGACCGCGAGAGCGTCGACATCCGCACCTACCGGGTCATCTACCGCGCAATCGAGGACGTGCGCGACGCCCTGGTCGGCATGCTCGAGCCGGACATCGTCGAGGACGTCATCGGCGAGCTCGAGGTGCGCGCGACCTTCCGCGCGAGCCGCGTCGGCACGATCGCCGGCTGCTTCGTGGCCGAGGGCGTCGTGCGACGGAACTCGAACGTCCGCCTCATCCGCGAGGGCACGGTCGTCCACGAGGGCCGGATCGCGTCGCTGCGGCGGTTCAACGAGGACGCGCGCGAGGTGCCGGCCGGGTTCGAGTGCGGCCTCCTGATCGAGGACTACAACGACGTGAAGGAGGGCGACCGCATCGAGGCGTACGAGCTCCGCGAGGTCGCCCGCACCGCGCAGTCGGCGGCGCCGGCCGCCGAGTCGTCACCGGCGCCGGCGGCGGCCGAGTAGGCGGGGGTCTCGAGGGGTGGAGTTCGGCCACGTCGGCATCCTGACCGTCGACCTCCATCTGCCGGACGGCGGCTCCCTGAAGGGCAAGCGCAAGGAGGTGCTGCGCCTCAAGAGCGCCCTGGTGAGGCGGTTCTCGTGCGCCGTCGCCGAGGTCGACCACCACGAGCTCTGGCAGCGGACGCGGCTGACGCTGGCGATCGTGGGGCGCGAGGCGGGGGAGACCGACGAGCGCCTGCTGCAGGCCTCGCGCTTCCTCCACTCGGACGAGGCCTTCCAGGTGGTCGACGAGGCGCGCGAGCTGGTCGCGGTCGACCCGGCCCCGCGCTGGGCGGGCTGACCGTGGCCCGCCGCGAGCGGACCACGCGGATGCGGCGCGTCGACACGGCGCTGCGCCAGGTGCTGGCCGAGGCGGTGGGGCGCGAGCTGTCCGACCCGCGCCTCGGGTTCGTCACGATCACCCGCGTCGAGGCGACCCAGGACACTCGCGAGGCCAAGGTCTGGTTCAGCACCCTGCGCCCGCGCGACGCCGAGGCCAGCCGCCGGGCGCTCGAGTCGGCCCGCGGGCTGCTGCAGGCCCGGGTCGCGTCCGAGCTCGGCTCGCGCCACACGCCCCAGCTCACCTTCCACTACGACTCGACCCAGCAGGACGCGGCGCGGCTCTCGAAGCTGATCGACGAGGTCACGACCCCCCCGCCGGAGGGCGCGTGAGCCGCGTCGCCGCCCGCCGCGATGCCACCAGGGCCGAGGTGGCCGAGGTCCTGGCCCGGCCCGGCGAGCGGCTCGTGGTGGCGGCTCACCACAACCCCGACGGCGACGCGATCGGCTCGATGCTGGGGCTGGCGCGCGCGCTGCGCGCGGCTCGGCAGGACGTCGTCATGGCCCACCCCGACCCCGACCCGGTGCCCAGCGACCTGCGCTTCCTGCTCGCGCCCGGTGAGGTGATCCTCACGGTGCTCCCTGACGACCTGGCGGAGCGGGTGCTGGTGGCGGTCGACTGCGCCAGCGAGCACCGGCTCTGGCACGAGCCCCTGCACGAGGGCGCCCGCGTGGTCGTGAACGTGGACCACCACCAGGACAACACGCGCTTCGGCGACCTCAACCTGGTCGAGCCGCTCGCCTCCAGCACGGCCGAGGTGATCGCCGGCGTGCTCGCCGCCGCCGGGTGGCCCCTGACAGGCGATGTCGCGGGCCCCCTCTACGTCGGCCTGGTGACCGACACGGGCCGCTTCGGCTACAGCAACACGCGCGCCGAGGCGCACCTCGTCGCGGCGGACCTGATCGCCGCGGGCGTCGACCCCGCCGAGATGGCGAACCGCCTCTACGAGGAGCAGCCCCTCGACCGCCTGCTGCTCACCGGGCGGGCGCTGGAGCGGGCGCGCCCGCTGGCCGGCGGCCGTGCGCTGGGCTCGATCCTCACGCGCGAGGACTTCGAGGCCGTGGGCGGCGACGACACCGAGGGCATTGTCGAGGTCATGCGCGGCGTGCGCGGGGTCGAGGCGGCGGCCTTCATCCGCGAGGCGGGCCCGGACGGCGCCTGGCGCGTCTCCCTTCGCTCGGCCGACCCGGCCGTCGACGTCTCCGAGATCGCCCGCCAGGAGGGCGGCGGCGGCCACAGGGCGGCGGCCGGGTTCAGCAGCCGCCGCGACCCGGCCGAGCTGCTGGCCTGGATCGACCGCGAGCTCGCGGCCCGCCTCGACCGCGACGGGGCCGGTGGCTGAGGCCGCGGTGGCCGCTCGGCCCGCCCTCTGGCTGGTCGACAAGCCCGCCGGGCCGACCTCGCACGACGTGGTCGCGCGCATCCGCCGCCGCCTCGGCCGCCACACCAAGGTCGGCCACTCCGGCACGCTCGACCCCTTCGCGACCGGCCTGCTCGTGGTGCTGGTGGGCCGGGCGACGCGCCTGGCGCCGTTCCTGACGGCCCTCGACAAGACCTACCTGGCCACCCTGCGCACCGGGTTCACCTCGGCCACCGGCGACCCCGAGGGCCCGGTCGAGCCGGCCGGCGAGCCAGCCGCCGCCGAGCGCCTCGCGGCCGTGCTGCCCGCCTTCGGCGGCCGCCAGCTTCAACGCGTGCCGGCCCTCGCAGCGGTCAAGGTGGAGGGCGAGCGCCTCTACGTGCGCGCCCGCCGCGGCGAGCCCGTCGACGGCCCCGAGCGCGAGATCGAGATCCACGCCCTCGAGCTGGTCGAGGACCACGGCGGCGGCGTGGCGACCCTGTCCGTGCGCTGCTCGCCCGGCACGTACGTACGGCGCCTGGCCGAGGACATCGGCGCGCGCCTGGGCTGCGGCGCGTACCTGACGGCCCTGCGCCGGACCGCCGTCGGCGCCCTCTCGGTCGACGACGCCGTCGCCCCCGACGAGGTCGGACCCGAGGGCGGGCTCGACCCGGCGCACGGCCTGGCCCACCTGCCCCGGCGCGAGCTGACGCCAGCCGAGCTGGCGGACGTCGTCCACGGCCGCCCGGTGGCGGCGGGCGACGCGCCGACGGGCGAGGGGCCGGTGGCGCTGGTCGGGCAGGACGGCCGCCTGGTGGCCGTCGCCCGGCCCGGCGGCTCCGGCCTGCGGCCAGCGGTGGTGCTGGAGGACCCGGCGTGAGGCGCTACCAGTCGCTCGGCGACCTGCCCCTGGGCGGGCCCCGGCGCGCGGTGGCCATCGGCACCTTCGACGGCGTCCACCTCGGCCACCAGGCCGTCATCCGGCGGGCGATCGAGCTGGCCGCCGAGCGCCGCCTGACCTCGATGTGCCTGACTTTCGAGCCCCAGCCGATCGCCGTCCTGCGGCCGGAGCTGCGGCCGGCGGTGCTGACGCCGATCGGGCTCAAGAGCCAGCTGATCGAGGCCCTCGGCGTCGACGAGCTGCTGATCGTGCCCTTCACCAAGGCGTTCTCGCGCATCCGGGCCGAGCGCTTCGCCGAGATGCTGATCTCGGCGCCGGTCGGGGCCGAGGCGATCGCGGTGGGGGAGAACTTCCGCTTCGGGCACGGCGGGGCCGGCACGGTGGCGATGCTGAGCCAGTTCGGCCGCAACCGCGACGTGCGGGTGGAGTCGCCGTCCATGGTCACGAGCCCCGACGGCAAGCCGATCTCCTCGACCCGCATCCGGCGGCTGGTGGGCACCGGGCATGTGGCCGAGGTCATCCCGCTGCTGGCCCGCCCGCACCTCATCGAGGGCGTCGTGGTGCCCGGCGACCAGCGCGGCCGGGCGATGGGCATCCCGACGGCGAACCTCGAGGTGGCCGCCGACATCGCCCTGCCCAGCCGCGGGGTGTACGCCGGCCGGGCGGTGCTGGAGGGCGGCCGCAGCGCGGCGGCGGTGAACATCGGCGTGGCGCCGACGTTCACGGCGGCCGACGCCCGCGCCACGCTGCGCATCGAGGCCTTCCTGCTCGACCACGACGGCAGCGACCTCTACGGCCAGACGATGCGGATCGAGTTCCTCGAGCGCCTGCGCGACGAGCGCCGCTTCGAGTCGCCCGAGGCGCTGGTGGCCCAGATCACCCAGGACATCGAGCGCACCCGCGCCATCGCGGCGCGCCCGGCCGAGGGGGCGCCCGCCTAGCGACAATGCGTACAGCCGGCCTCTTGCGGGCCCGCTGGGACACGCCTCCGGGCCCTGCCGGGCCCTCCGGCAGCCGGCGGCACCGCCTTCGGCGGGCCGGGCCGCCTCTGAACCCCCTGGTCGGGGACGCCTGCCCCAATTGGCCGATGGCCCTTGTGCCAATTGGCCGATGCGCGCGTGGCCAATTGGCACGACCCCGGCCCCGAGCCCGTCATTGAGGGGTTCTGCGCGGCACCTGGCGCAACCCCGGTCCTGGGTCTAGCGTGGGTGGGGTGAGCGCGGAGTTCGTGACGCGCGCGCCCCGACCCGCGCTGGCGGGCGCGGTCGTCGGCCTGACGTGGTACGCGGAGCGCGCGCCCGCGCCGGTGACGTTCCGCGAGCTCCCCTGCACCTACGTGCCGGTCATCATCGACCTGGGCGCCGGCTGGACGGTCGGCGACGGCCGCCGCCCCGAGCGCCCGCCGGAGCGGCTGGGGTCGTTCGTCGCCGGCCTCACGGACGGGCCGGTGATCGTCTCGCACGCCGGCACCGCCCGCTGCCTGCAGGTCGACCTGGCGCCGCTGGCGGCGCGGCGCCTGCTCGGCGTCCCGATGGGTGAGCTCGCCAACCGCTCGGTCGACCTGGGCGCCGTCGTGGGGCCGACCGCCGCCGAGCTGGCCGAGCGGATCGACGCCGCGAGCGACCCCGAGCGGGCGTTCGCCATCGTCGAGGACGCGATCCAG
>DATLLV010000107.1:0-21469 GCA_035537655.1 Miltoncostaeaceae bacterium | reverse complement strand
CCTCCTGCCCGCCGGGCTGGAGCTCGGGGGCCAGGCGCCCTTCATCGTCTTCGCCGACGCCGACCTCGCCGCCGCCGTCGAGTGCGCCGTGGCGGCGAAGATGCGCAACGGCGGCGCGGCCTGCACGGCGGCCAACGCGTTCCACGTCGAGGCGCCGGTCGCGACGGCCTTCGCCGAGCTGCTCGCCGAGCGCCTCGGCGACCTGCTCCTCGGCCGCGGGACCGAGCCGGGCGTCCACCTCGGTCCGATGATCCGGGCTCGTCAGGCGCGGCGCCTGCAGGAGCTCATCGACGACGCCGTGGGGCGCGGCGCGGGCGTGGCGCTCCCCGGCGGGGCCCTCGAGGGGCCCGGCCACTTCGTCGCGCCGGCGGTGCTGACGGACCCCGCCCCCGCCGCGCGCGTGATGAACGAGGAGATCTTCGGCCCGATCGCGCCGGTCTGCCGGTTCGACCGCGAGGACGAGCTGCTGGCGCGCGTCAACGCGTGCGAGCAGGGGCTCGCCGCCTACGTCCACACCCGCGACCTGGACCGCGCCCTGCGCGTCGGCCAGGCGCTCGACGTGGGCATGGTCGCCGTGAACCGGGGCCGGGTGTCGTCGGTGGCGGCGCCCTTCGGGGGCGCGAAGGGCTCGGGCTGGGGCCGCACGGGTGGGCCGGACGCGCTGCGCGACTATCTCGAGACGCGCTACCTCGCCATCGGCCGCGCCGCCTGACGCGTCGCTCTCGACGCCGGGCCGCTGGAGGTGGGAGCCTGACTCCGGGCGACACACCACGGAGAGGAACGCCATGAGCACCGGACCCACCGCCTCCGCCCCGATCGGGGCGGAGGCCCTCGTCGAGCGCACCTTCGAGGCGCTCATCGGCAGCCTGGAGCTGGCCGCCATGCACATCGGCGCGCGCCTGGGCCTCTACGCGACGCTCGACGCCGACGGCCCCAGCACCAGCGCCGAGCTGGCGGCCAGCGCCGGCGTGGACGAGCGCTACGCGCGCGAGTGGCTCGAGCAGCAGGCCGTCGCCGGCGTGCTGGCGGTCGACGACGCCGCGGCGCCCGCGGAGGCGCGCCGCTACTCGGTGCCGGCCGAGCACCGCGAGCCGCTGCTGGACCGGGACAGCCCCATGTACCTGGGCGCCATGCCGCAGCTGTCGGTCGGCATGCTGGAGCCGATCGACAAGATGATCGCGGCCTTCCGCACCGGCGAGGGCGTCCCCTACGCGGACTACGGCATCCACACGCGCGAGGGCATCGCGGCCTTCAACCGGCCGATGTTCGTCAACGAGCTGGCCCAGGACTGGTTCCCCGCGGTCGCCGACGTGGACACCCGCCTGCGGGCGGAGCCGCCGGCGCGGGTCGCCGACATCGCCTGCGGGGCGGGCTGGTCGAGCGTCTCGATCGCCGCCGGCTACCCGAACGCGCGGGTGGACGGCTACGACGTGGACGGCCCTTCGATCGAGGCGGCGCGGGCCCTGGCGGCCGAGCGAGGCGTCGACGACCGGGTGGCGTTCCACGTGCAGGACGCCAGCGATCCGGGGCTGGAGGGGACCTACGACCTGGTCACGATCTTCGAGGCGCTGCACGACATGTCGCGGCCGGTGGACGCCCTGCGCACCGCGCGCGGGCTGTTGGCCGAGGGCGGCAGCGTGATCGTCGGCGACGAGAAGGTCGCCGACGCGTTCACGGTCCCGGGCGACGAGCTCGAGCGGCTGAACTACGGCTTCAGCGTGCTGCACTGCCTGGCCGTCGGCCGCGAGGACGAGCGCTCCGCCGCGACCGGGACGGTCATGCGGGCGCGCACGGTCGACGAGTACGCCCGCGCCGCGGGCTTCCCGGGCGCCGAGGTCCTGCCGATCGAGCACGACTTCTGGCGCTTCTACCGCCTGCGCGGCTCGGCCCCGTAGGGCTCAGGAGGGGCTGGCGGGCACCTCGTCCTCGGGGGCGCCCGCCTCCTCGGTCGCCTCGGGCGGCTCGGCGGCGGGCTCCTCCGCCGCCGGGTCGGCGGGGCCGACGACGTCGACGACGCCGATGTCCACCTTCGAGACGGTCAGGCCGGTGCCGAACTCGACGCGCTCGGTGACGCGGGCGCGCACCTGGTCGACGATCGCCGGGATCGCGAGCCCGTCGCGCACCACCAGGCGCAGGTCGATGGCCGCGCGCCCGTCGGTGATCTTCACGCCCGCGGCGCCGGCGCGCCGGTCGGAGGACCGCACCCAGCCGCGCCGGATGCGGCTGCCGCGCAGGGCCTCGACGCCCTCGACCTCGCGGGCCGCGTTCGCGGCGATCTTGGCCACGATCTGATCGGCGATCCAGGTCGCACCGGAGCCGGCGGCGGGGTCCACCGGGCCGGGCAGGGGGAACTGGTCGGTGCTCATGGTGCCTCCTCGGTCTGCGGCGATTCTGCCCCATCTGGGCGCTACCGTGATCCGATGGGGTGGCGGGAGGCCATGAGGACGCGCTGGGCCGGGGCCGTGGTCGGGCTCGCCGGCGTCGTGCTGGTGACCGTGGCCGTCGAGCTCGCCAGCGACCACATCGACGTGCTCTCGATGACCGTCGTCTACCAGCTGCTGGTGCTGGTGGTCAGCGCGGCGTGGGGGGCCCGGGTCGGCCTGTTCACCAGCCTGGCGTCGGTCCTGGTCATCAACTGGTACTTCGTGCCGCCCACCGGGACGCTCTCGATCGAGGACAACCGCGGCTGGATCTCGCTGGCCGTGTTCGCGGTCACCGCCGTGGTCACCAGCCGCCTCACAGCCGAGTCGCGCAGCCGCCGGCGCGAGAGCGAGACCCGTCGGCGCGAGGCCGAGCGTCTGGCCGCGCTGGCCCAGGTCGTCCTCGAGCAGATGGGGCCCGGCCCGCCCGGCCCGGCGGTGGAGGAGGCGGCCGCGCGTGCCCTGGGCGTGGAGGGCGTCGCCCTCGTCCTCGACCCGGACGCCGACGCGGCCGGCCGGGCGTCGCGGGTGACCCCCTCCGCGCGCGGCTTCACGGTCCCGCTGGTGGCGGGCGGCCGGCCGCTGGGGCTGATGGAGGTGGGGCCGGCCCTGCCGGACGTCGAGCCGGCGTGGTCGCGCCCCGGCATGCCCGCGGCCGTGGCCGGGCTCGCCGCGGTGGCCGTCGAGCGCGGGCGCCTGTTCGAGACGGCCCTCGAGGCCGAAGGGCTGCGGCGCAGCGACGACCTCAAGACCGCGCTGCTGCGCGGCGTCTCGCACGAGTTCCGCACGCCGCTCACCGCCATCCGCACGGCCGCCCACGCGCTGGCCGAAGACCCCGTGGGACCGGGTGCCGCCGAGCTGGCGGGGGCGGTGACCGGGGAGACCCAGCGCCTGGAGCGGCTGGTCGCCAACCTGCTCGACCTCTCGCGGCTCGAGGCCGGCGCCCTCACCGCGCGCCTCGACTGGTGCGCGCCGGCCGAGATGGCGGCCGGGGCGGTGGACGCGGCCGAGCCGCTGCTGGGCGGCCTCGAGGTCGAGATCGCCGTGCCGGACGACCTGCCGCTGGTGCGCGCCGACCCGGTGCTGAGCGAGCGCATCCTGGTGAACCTGCTGCACAACGCCGCCCGTCACGGGCGCGCGCCGATCCGGATGGAGGGCCGCGTCGCCGGCGACCGGGTGGAGCTGGCAGTCGCCGACGCGGGCCCGGGCGTGGACGCGGCGCTCGCCGAGCGCGCCTTCGAGCCCTTCGTCGCGGGCCCGCGCACCGGCGGCACCGGCATCGGCCTCGCGCTGAGCCGCGGGCTGGCTGCGGCCCAGGGCGCGGGCGTGCGCCTCGAGCCCGCCGGCGCCGGCGCCCGCGTGGTGCTCGACCTGCCCCTGGCCCCCGTCTCGCAGGCGGCGCGATGAGGGCCGAGCGCGTGCTGGTGGTCGACGACGAGCCCCAGGTGCTGCGCGGCCTGACCGCCGCGCTCGAGGCGGCCGGCTACGACGTCATCGGCGCCGGCACGGCGGCCGCGGCGCTCGAGGCCGCGGCCCTGCGGCCGCCGGACGCCGTCGTGCTCGACCTGCGGCTGCCGGACGGCAGCGGGGTCGAGGTCTGCCGGCGCCTGCGCGAGTGGAGCCAGGCGCCGGTCGTCGTGGTGTCGGCGGTTGACGAGGAGGACGAGAAGATCGCCGCCCTCGACGCCGGCGCCGACGACTACGTCACCAAGCCGTACGCCGTCGGCGAGCTGCTGGCCCGGGTGCGGGCCGCCCTGCGCCGCTCGGCGGCTCCCGCCGGCGAGCCGCCCACGGTCAGCTTCGGCGACGTCGAGGTCGACCTCGCCCGGCGCGAGGTGACGCGCGCCGGCGAGCGCGTGCACCTGACCCCGCGCGAGTACGGCCTGCTCGCCCAGCTCGCCCGCCACCCCGGCCGGGTGCTCACCCACGCCGCGCTGCTCGGGGCGGTGTGGGGCCCCGAGTACCGCGGCGAGACGCACTACCTACGCGTCTACATGGCCAACCTGCGCCGCAAGCTCGAGGCCGACCCGGCCCGGCCGCGCCACCTCGTGACCGAGACCGGCGTCGGCTACCGCCTGCGCGCCTGAGCCGCCGGCCCGGGCGGCGTCCACGGCTGCCCGCAGCCCGGCCGCCGCCCGCTCGGCGTGGGGCCACCAGCCGGCCGTGACGCCGTCGGGCCGCGCCAGCAGGGCGCCGCCGTCCGGAATGCCCAGCGCCCGGGCCGCCGCGGGCTCCAGACCGCGGACCCCGAGCGGCAGCGGCCCCGGCACGGCGGCCGCCGCGGCCCGCCACGCCTCCATGCCCGGCCCGGCCAGCAGCGTCAGGCCGGGGCCGAGCAGGTCGAGCGTGGAGGCCCTGCCGGCCGGGGTCCGCACCCAGAGGTGGGGGAGGCGTCCGCCCAGGTCGATGCTCAGGGCCTCGTCGACGTCGCGGTCCGGGTCGGCCGAGCGGGCCACGTTCAGCTCGGCGACCGGGCGCCGCTCGCCCTCGTACGAGTCGAGCAGCGCCGGCCCGGCCCACCCGCGCAGCACCCAGGCCAGCTTCCAGCCGAGGTCCCAGCCGTCGTGGATCGCCGTGTTCATCCCGGTGGCGCCGCGCGGGGTGATCCGGTGGGCGGCGTCGCCGACCAGGAAGACGTCGCCCTCGCGGAACCGCGCCGCGACCTGCGCCGCGAACGCGAACTCGCCGATGCGCCCGATGGCCGGCCGCAGCCGGGGCGCCCCCGCGGCCGCCCGCACGCGCGCGGCCAGGACCTCGCGCGGGTCGCCCGCAAGCTCGCCGGCGCCGAGCTCGCCGAACGCCGCGTAGCACCAGCGCTCGCCGCGGCCGGCCGGGAACATCACGCCCGCCCCGCCGGGCCCGGTGATCTCGTAGAAGACGTGGCGGTGCGGCCCCGCGACCTCCCAGAGGGGCGCCCGGACGACGACCGCGACGACGCTGCCCAGGTCGTCCGGCCCGGCCATCGGGATCCCGAGCACCGCGCGGACCGCGCTGCGCGCACCGTCGGCCGCGACCAGGTACCGCGCCCGGAGCTCCCGCTGCGGGCCACCCCCGGCCGGCCGGACCACCGCGCGGACCCCGTCGGCGCCGGCGCCCGCGAGCGCGAGCTCGGCGCCCATCGCGACCCGCACCAGGCCCGTCGCGCGCAGGTGGCGCATCAGGGCCGGCTCCAGCTCGTCCTGGGGCACGCACGCCGGGCCGGTCGGGCTCACCAGCGCGCTCGCCTCGCGGCTGGGGAAGCCCAGCGAGAACGGCTCGCCCGAGCCGGCCGACGCCAGCGTCTCGGTCGCCAGGCCCTGCCAGCGGGCATCGACCTCGTGCGCCCGCACCTCGTCCTCCAGGCCCAGCGCGCGCAGCAGCTCCATCGACCGCGTGCTGACCGCGGTCGCGCGCGGCAGCGCCGACAGCCGCCGCCGCCGCTCGACCAGGGTCGAGCGCACGCCATGCCGCGCGAGGGCCGCGGCGGCCATCAGGCCCGCCGGCCCGGCCCCCGCGATCGCCACCTCCGTCTCCTCGACCAGCATCCCTCCACCACCTTTCATCGGACAGCGTGTCGTGTGGGTGCACGATCAATTTCACACGACACGCTGTCAAGCGAATAGAGTTCAGCCATGGCAAAGCGCCGCTACGACCAGCGCGCCCGCGCCGAGGGCGCCGAGGAGACCCGGCGGCGGATCCTGGAGGCGGCCTACGCGCGGCTGCGGGAGGCGCCCGCCGAGCCGCTCAACGTGGACCGGGTCGCGCGTGCGGCCGGCGTCGCGCGCTCGACCGTGTACCTGGTGTTCGGCTCGCGCGCGGGCCTCTTCGAGGCGCTGGGCGCCGACCTGATGCGCCGCGACGCCTACGCTCGCCTGCTCGAGGCCGTCGCGCTGCCCGACGCCCGCGACAGCCTGCGCGGCGGCATCCGCGCCGGCGTCGAGATGTTCGCGGCCGACACGCCGGTCGTCCGGGCCCTCTACACCATGAGCAGGCTCGACCCGGAGGCCGTCGGCGGGATGATCCAGCGGATCGAGCAGGAGCGCTCGCGTGGCACGGCCCGCCTGGCGCGGCGGCTGGCGGAGCAGGGGGCGCTGCGGCCCGGGGTGACCGCCGACGACGCGGCGGCCCTGCTCTGGGTGCTGACCGGCTTCGACGCGTTCGACCTGCTGCGCACCGGCAAGGGGCTCAGCGTGGACGAGACCGCCCGGACGCTGATCGAGGCCGCCGAGCGCGCCTTGACGACATCTTGAGGCTGCGGTCGGAGGTCTTGAGACGGCCTTGATCCGGCCCGGCGTAGCGTCGCCGGAGTGGGTGACCTCTACTCGGTCCTGATCGCGCTGGCGGCGTTCGCGCTGTTCTTCGCCGCCGTCTGGCTGATCGGGAAGGTGGATTGATGACGGGGGGCGACGTCGCCGGCCTGATCGTTGGCGTGGTCGTGTTCCTCTACCTCTGCTACGCCCTCTTCCGGCCCGAGCGCTTCTGATGACGGGCAACGGCGTCGCGCAGATCGTCTTCTACCTCGTCGTCCTGACGGCGCTCACGCCGCCGCTCGGCGCCTACATCGCGCGGGTCTACGAGGGCCGCCGCATCCCGGTGATGTCGACCGTGCTCGGTCCGGTGGAGCGCCTCACGTACCGCACGCTGCGGATCGACGAGAAGAAGGAGCAGGGCTGGAAGTCGTACGCGATCGCCGTCCTGGCGTTCAGCGTCGCGAGCTTCGCCCTGCTCTACGCGATCCTGCGCCTGCAGGGGCACCTGCCGCTCAACCCGAGCGACTACCCCGGCATGAGCTGGTTCACGGCCTTCAACACCGCGGCCAGCTTCGTCACCAACACCGACTGGCAGTTCTACGGCGGCGAATCGACGCTGTCGTACCTCAGCCAGATGGTGGGCCTCACGGTCCAGAACTTCGTCTCCGCGGCCGTGGGCATGGCGGTGCTGGCGGCGGTCATCCGCGGCTTCGCGCGCCGGGGCGCGGGGGAGCTGGGGAACTTCTGGGCCGACCTGGTGCGCGTGACGCTGTACGTGCTGCTGCCGCTCTCCATCGTCGTCGGCATCTTCCTCGGCACCCAGGGCGTCATCCAGACGCTCTCGGACCCGGTCAGCTACCAGACGCTCGAGGCGCGCACGCTCGGCGCGACCGACGACGCCGGCGCGCCGGCCGCCCAGAGCATCTACCGCGGCCCGGCCGCGTCGCAGATCGCCATCAAGCAGATCGGGACGAACGGCGGCGGCTACTGGAACGCCAACTCGGCGGTGCCGTTCGAGAACCCCACCGCGCTGACCAACTTCGTCGAGATGCTGCTGATCCTGCTGATCCCGGCCGCGCTGACCTACACCTTCGGGATCATGGTCGGGTCGCGTCCGCAGGGGTGGTCCCTGTTCGCGGCGATGATGGTGATGCTCGTCGTGGCGATCTTCGTCGCGGTGCCGTTCGAGCAGCACGGCGGGCAGGTGCTGCGCGACTCCGGGGTCGAGCTGTCGGCGTCGGCCGACTCGGCCGGCGGCAACATGAGCGACAAGGAGGTGCGCTTCGGCATCACCAACTCGGCGCTCTGGGGCACGGTCACCACCGCGGCCTCGAACGGGTCGGTGAACAGCGGCCACGACGCCTGGACCGGCGCGGCCGCGGTGGTCCCGCTCACGCTGATGGGCATGGGGGAGGTGGTGTTCGGCGGCGTCGGCTCGGGGCTCTACGGGATGCTGCTGTTCGTCGTGCTCGCGGTGTTCGTGGCGGGCCTGATGGTGGGCCGCACGCCCGAGTACCTGGGCAAGAAGATCGGCGGCCGCGAGATCAAGCTCACGATGATCGGCGTGCTGGTCATGCCGGTGGGCCTGCTGATCGTGCTCGCCGCGGCCCTCACCACCGACGCCGGGACGGCGTCGATCTTCAACACCGGCCCCCAGGGCTTCGGCGAGGCGTTCTACGCCTACACCTCCCAGTTCAACAACAACGGCAGCGCCTTCGCCGGCTACGGGGTGACCGAGCTGTCGGCGACGCTGGGCGGCGTCGCGATGCTGATCGGGCGCTTCGCCCCGATCCTCGCCGTCCTCGCGCTGGCCGGGGCGCTCTCGGGCAAGCAGGTCGCCCCCTTCAACGCCGGGACCCTGCGCACCACGACGCCGACGTTCGTGGTGACCCTGCTCTTCGTGATCGTCCTGGTCGCCGCGCTGACGTTCCTGCCGGCGCTCGCGCTCGGCCCCATCGCCACCCAGCTCTCGGGGAGCCCGTTCTGATGGCCGCCCGTGGACTGCGCCTGGCCGGGGTCGCCGCGGGGATGCTCGTCATCCTCACCGTTCTGCTGGGCATCCTGTACCCGCTGGTCATGACGGGCGCCGCGCAGGCGCTGTTCCCCGGCTCGGCCGACGGCAGCCTGGTGAAGCTGGACGGGAGGGTCGTCGGCTCCGAGCTCGCGGGCCAGGCCTTCACCTCGCCGGCCTACTTCCACACCAGGCCCTCGGCGACCACGCCGCCGGACAACCCGTCGGCGACGACCTTCGCCAACCTCGGGCCGAACAACATCGCCCTCCAGGACGCGGTGCGCGGGTACATCCGCGACGCGCTGAAGCTCGAGCGGCCCTACAACCCGGGGCTGCGGACGCAGGACCTGCCCGTGGACATGGTCACGACCTCCGCCTCCGGCATCGACCCGGACATCTCGGTCGCCAACGCCCGGCTGCAGGCCACCCGCGTCGCGAAGGTGCGCCGCGTGCCGCCCGGGCGGGTGCTCGACCTGATCGACGACAACACCGACGGCCGCTCGCTCGGGTTCCTCGGCGAGGCCGGCGTCAACGTCCTCACGCTCAACCTCGACCTGGACCGGCTGGCCGGCCCGCCCACGCGCCCATGACCACGAACGCATCCCCCCGCCGCAAGCTCTTCACCCGGGACATCGTCGTCCCGGCCCTCTGGGCCTCCGTCCGCAAGCTCGACCCCCGGGTGCAGGTCCGCAACCCGGTGATGTTCGTCGTCGAGATCGGCAGCGCCATCACGACGGGGATCTTCATCGCCGACCTCGTCCGCGGCCGCACCGACGACCTCTGGTTCACCGGGGTGGTGTCCCTCTGGCTCTGGCTGACCGTGGTGTTCGCGAACTTCGCCGAGGCCGTGGCCGAGGGGCGGGGCAAGGCCCAGGCCAACGCCCTGCGGGCGACCCGCAGCGAGATGACGGCGCGGCGGCGGACCGACGGCGGCGCCGAGGAGCGCGTGCCGGCGTCGGCGCTGCGACCCGGCGACCTCGTGGTCTGCGAGGCCGGCGACCTGATCCCGGGGGACGGCGACGTGATCGAGGGCGTGGCCTCGGTGGACGAGTCGGCGATCACCGGCGAGTCGGCGCCGGTGATCCGCGAGTCGGGCGGCGACCGCAGCGCGGTCACGGGCGGAACCCGGGTGCTCTCGGACCGCATCGTGGTGCGCATCACCCAGGAGCCGGGCCAGAGCTTCCTCGACCGCATGATCGCGCTGGTCGAGGGCACGGCCCGGCGCAAGACGCCGAACGAGATCGCCCTCAACATCCTGATCGCGGGCCTGACCATCGTCTTCCTCGCCGTGACCGTGACCCTGCGGCCGCTGGCGACCTACGCCGGCAGCGACGTCTCGACGACCGTCCTGATCGCCCTGCTGGTCTCGCTGATCCCCACGACCATCGGCGCGCTGCTGTCGGCGATCGGCATCGCCGGCATGGACCGGCTGGTCCAGCGCAACGTGCTCGCCCTGAGCGGGCGGGCGGTCGAGGCCGCCGGCGACGTCGACACCCTGCTGCTGGACAAGACGGGCACCATCACCCTCGGCAACCGCCAGGCCACCGAGTTCCTGCCCGCCTCCGGCGTCACCGAGCGCGAGCTGGCCGAGGCGGCCCAGCTCTCGTCGCTGGCCGACGAGACGCCCGAGGGGCGTTCGATCGTGGTGCTGGCGAAGGAGCGCTTCGGCCTGCGGGAGCGGGCCGAGGTGGCGCGCGGCCTGGACTTCGTGCCCTTCAGCGCCGAGACCCGGATGAGCGGCGTGGGGACGAACGGCACCTCGATCCGCAAGGGGGCGGCCGACGCCGTGGCCGCGTGGGTCGCCTCCCGGGGCGGGACGCCGCCCGACGGGCTCACGGACGACGTCGAGCGCGTCGCCCGCTCCGGAGGCACCCCGCTGGTCGTGGCCCGCGACGACCGCATGCTCGGCGTGATCCACCTGAAGGACGTCGTCAAGCAGGGCATGACCCAGCGCTTCACGGAGCTGCGCCGCATGGGCATCCGCACGGTCATGATCACCGGCGACAACCGCCTGACGGCGGCCGCGATCGCCGCCGAGGCCGGCGTCGACGACTTCCTGGCCCAGGCGACGCCCGAGGACAAGATGACCCTGATCCGCGAGGAGCAGGGCCAGGGCCACCTGGTCGCGATGACCGGCGACGGCACCAACGACGCCCCGGCCCTCGCCCAGGCGGACGTGGGCGTGGCCATGAACACCGGCACCTCCGCCGCCAAGGAGGCCGGGAACATGGTCGATCTCGACTCGAACCCGACCAAGCTGATCGAGATCGTCGAGGTCGGCAAGCAGCTGCTGATCACCCGCGGCGCGCTGACCACGTTCTCGATCGCCAACGACGTGGCGAAGTACTTCGCCATCCTTCCGGCGATCTTCGCCACCGCCTATGCGGCCGACGAGGGGGGCAAGGGCCCGCTCGACGCACTGAACATCATGGATCTCGGCTCGCCGCAGAGCGCGATCGTCTCGGCGATCGTCTTCAACGCCCTGATCATCCCGGCGCTGGTGCCGCTGGCCCTGCGGGGGGTGCGCTACCGCGCGATCGGGGCGACGCGGCTGCTGCGGCGAAACCTCCTGATCTACGGCCTCGGGGGGGTGATCGCGCCGTTCGTCGGCATCAAGCTGCTCGACCTGCTCATCCACAACGTCTTCGGGGCGTAGCCACGACGCGCGTCCTCCTGGCCTACGACGGATCCGCCGCGGCCCGGAGGGCGCTGTGGCGCGCCGCGGAGGTCGCCGCGCCGGGCGATCTCGTGGGGGTGGTGAACGTCATGCCCGAGCCGGGCGTGAGCTCCCGAATCGGGCCCCACGCGCAGGAGCGCGCCCACCAGGCTCGGCTGCTCGACGAGGCGGACCGATACCTCGCCGCGCACGGCGTCGACGCGCTGCTGATCGCGCCCGTCGGCGGCGCGGCCGGCGAGATCGTCGCGGCGGCCCAGGGGATGGGGGCCGACCTGATCGTGCTCGGCAGGCACGGCGGCCGGACGCCGCGGGTGCTGGGCTCCACGAGCGGCCGCGTCATGCGCCACGCTCCCTGCGACGTGCTCGTGGTCCACGACGAGCCGGTAGCGTCCGTGCCACCCGGAAGCGGAGGCTGAGCGGCGTGGCCGACCTGGCCGGACACGGGCGGCTGAAGGTCTACGTGGGCATGGCCGCCGGGGTCGGCAAGACCTACACCATGCTGGAGGAGGCGCACGAGTTGCTCCGCGAGGGGCGTGACGTCGTCATCGCCTGGCTCGAGCCGCATGGCCGGGCCGACACCATCGCCATGGCCGAGGGCATCGAGGTCGTCCCGCCGCTCGAGCTCGAGCACCGCGGCGTGGCGCTGCGCGAGGCGGACATCGACGCCGTGATCGCGCGCGCGCCGGAGGTCGCCCTGGTGGACGAGCTCGCCCACACGAACGCCCCGGAGATGGCCCGCGCCAAGCGCTACCAGGACGTCCAGGAGCTGCAGCTCGCCGGCATCGACGTGCTGTCGACCGTGAACGTCCAGCACCTGGAGAGCCTCAACGACCGCGTCCTCGAGCTGACCGGGGTCCGCGTGCGCGAGACGATCCCCGACCGGGTGCTGCTCGACGCCGACGAGGTCGTGCTGGTCGACCTGACCCCGGAGGCGTTGCAGACGCGGCTGCGGGCGGGGAAGGTGTACCCGAGCGAGCGCGTGGAGGCGGCGCTGCTGAACTTCTTCACGACCGCCAACCTGGGCACCCTCCGCGAGATCGCCCTGCGGGAGGTGGCCGACTCGGTCGACGAGCGCGTGAAGCGCGACACGCCGGGGCCGGGCGTCGTGCTGCAGGGGGCGCCGGCGCCCCTGGTCGAGCGCGTGATGGTCGTCGTCCGCCCCGAGCTGGGCGCCCAGCGCCTGACCCGGGCCGCCTGGCGGGCCGCGCGCCGCCTGGGGGCCGACCTCGACATCGTCATGCCGGAGGGGCGCGACGACGACGAGGCCGCCCGCCAGCGCGAGCTGGTGAGGAGCCTGGCCGTGAGCCTGGGCGCGCACGTGATCCAGGTGCCGGAGGAGGACCTGGCCGACGCCGTGGTGAGCCTTGCGGAGGAGCGCGGGGTCACCCGGCTCGCGCTGGCCCGGCCCGAGCGGCGGGGCGTGGCCTCGCGGCTGCGGGGCGACCTGCTGTCGGCGCTGCTGGAGCGACTCGAGGGGGTTGACGTGCTGCTGATCGCGGATCGCCGCCGGCGACGGGGAGAGGAGCCGTGAGCGGGGGACGACGCGTCCTGGTCGCCACGGCGAAGGAGCGCCGCCCGGCGACGGCCCTGCGGCTGGCCGGCGACCTCGCCGGCCCGAAGGGCGACGTCGTGCTCGCCGCGGTGCTGGTGGTGCCGCACTCGATGCCGCTCGGGGCCGCCCTCGACCGCCCGGTGGCCGCCGCCTGCGAGATGCTCGACGAGGCCGAGCGCGAGGCGCCGGTGGCGGGCACCTTCGACACGCGCCTGGTGCGCGCGCGCTCGTTCGCGGAGGGCGTGCTCGAGACCCTGGACGCCGAGCGCTTCGACCTGCTGCTGATGGAGCGCGGCATGGGCCCCCCGATCGACGGCGCGGTGGCGCAGATCACCTCCCTGATGGAGAAGGCCGCCCCCGCCGTGATGCTCGTGCGGCCGGCCCTCCCTACGGACGGGGAGGGCTCGACCTCCGGCCGGTAGGAGGCGCCGAGGGCGGTTGTTACGGTGGGCCCGGTGACCGACTGGGTGACCTCCGTCATCGAGGCCGCCGGCTACCTGGGCCTGGCGCTCATGATGGCCCTCGAGTGCGTCTTCCCCCCGATCCCGAGCGAGGCGATCCTGCCCTTCGTGGGCTTCGCCGTCGCCGAGGGCGACATGTCCTTCCCGCTCGCCCTGGCCGCCGCGACCGGCGGCGCGCTGGCGGGGAACGTCGCCCTCTACGTCGCCGCCCGGCGCGGCGGGCGCGCCCTGGTCGCGCGCCACGGCCGCCGGGTCGGCGCCACGCCCGAGCGGCTGGTGCGGCTGGAGGCCTGGATGGCCCGCTGGGGCGGGGCGGCGGTGCTGGTGGGCCGGGCGGTCCCGCTGGCGCGCAGCGTCGTGTCGCTGCCGGCCGGCCTGGCGCGCTATCGGGTCGTGCCCTTCCTGGTGCTCACGACGATCGGCAGCGCCGTCTGGAACGGGGCCCTGATCGGCCTCGGCTGGTGGCTCGACGACGCCTGGCGCAGCGTCGAGGACCGCATGAGCGGCGTCAGCGTCGCCGTGGCGGTCGTCGCCCTGCTCGGCGGGGTCGTGGCGCTGCTGGTGGCGCGGCGCCGCACGCGGCGGGCCCAGGCCTAGCGGCCGTCGACGGCGCTCACGCGGCCTCGGGCTGCTCCGCGCCGACCGCGCGCCGCCGCCGCAGCCACAGCATCCCCGCCGGCAGCGCGGCCCCGACCCCCGCGAGCGCGCCGACCCGCAGGACGGTGTCGACGGCGTCCTGGTCCACGCCCTGCCCGCCCGACAGCTCCTCCAGCAGGGTGGCGGCGAGCACGGTGGCCACGGCGGCGCCGATGACCAGGGCGGTCAGGGCGATGCCCGAGGCCGCGCCGGCCTTCTCGGGGGGCACCGAGGCCAGCGCCCCCTGGTTCACCAGGGCGTAGTTCACGCCGACGCCCAGGCCCAGGACCCCGAAGAGCGGCAGCCAGGCCGGCAGCGCGTCGACCAGCGAGACGCCGACGGCGCCCGCGGCGCCGATGAGGGCGGCGATCGCCATCAGCCCGCCCACGTCGTGGCGCACGACCAGGCGGCCGGAGAGCGGCCCGGCGCAGGCGACGCCGGCCGACATCGCCAGGAAGGCGAGCCCCGACTCGAGGGGGGAGAGGCCCTTCACGTCCTGCAGCCAGAGGGTCGCGACGAAGACCGACAGGGCCCAGAGGAAGTTCGAGAGGAAGCCGCTCACGGTCACCATCACGAACCCGTGGCTGCGGAACGTCGGCAGGTCCACCAGCGGGCTCTCCACCCGCCGCTCCAGCAGGACGAACGCGACGAACAGGGCGACCACGGCGACCAGGCAGCCGGCGAGCGCCGCCGGATCGGAGTCGGCCCAGGTGGGCCCGCGGTCGATCACCAGGGTGAGGGCGACGATCGCCGCGCTCAGCGTCACCACGCCTCGGTAGTCGACGTGCCGCGAGACCGTCTCGTCGCGCGACTCGCTCACGAACAGCATCACCATGACCGCGGCCAGGACCGAGAAGGGCACGTTCAGCAGGAAGACCCAGCGCCAGTCGAGGGCGTCGGTCAGCACGCCGCCCACCAGCGGGCCGAGGGCGGTCCCGACGGTCGAGACCAGCACCACGATCCCGATCGCGCGCGGCCGGGTCTCCTCGTCGAAGGCGTTGCCGACCACGCCCATGCTGACCGGGAAGAGGATCGCGGCGCCGATCCCCTGCAGCACCCGGCACGCCACCAGCATGTACTCGTCGTACGCCAGGCCGCAGAGCAGCGAGGCCGCGCCGAAGACGACGATGCCGACCAGCAGCGTGCGCCGCCGGCCCAGGATGTCGCCGATCCGCCCGCCGGCGACCATCAGCGAGGCGAACGAGACCAGGTAGGCCGTCAGCGCCCACTGCATGTCCGTCGTCGTGACGTCCAGGTCGTGGGCCATCTGGGGCAGCGCCACCGTCAGCGAGAAGTAGTCCAGGGTCACGAGGACCTGGGCCAGGCCGACGGCGGCCAGGACGAGCATGCCCGCGCGCGGGAGCGACGCTGCCACGGCGCCATCCTTCCACGCCCGGCCGGTCGCCCGCGCCCCTCGGTTACGGGGTACGGGTCAGTCGGCCGGCGACTCCGGGCGGAGGGTGTGCGAGCATGGCCATGACGACCGCCCCCCGCGTACCCGGTGGGCTGCCACCGGCGCGCCGGAGTGGCATCATCATCCGCGCTGACGACGAAGACGAGGTGCCGGTGGCGGTGACGGCGGGGCGGGGGCGGCGATCGCGGTAAGCAGCGAGCGGGTGGACGTCGCGATCGTCGGCGCGGGCCCGGCCGGCTCCACGGCCGCGTACCGGCTCGCCACCGCGGGCGCGCGGGTGGTGCTGCTCGACCGGCAGCGCTTCCCGCGGGACAAGCCCTGCGGCGGCGGGCTGACGATGCGCGGCGTCGACCTGCTGCCCTTCGACGTCTCGCCCGTCGTCGAGGACCGGGTCGACCGCGTGCTGCTGCGGCTGCGCTGGGACCGCGTGGCCGAGCAGCGCTTCGGCGGCACCGTCGCGTTGATGACCCAGCGCATCCGCCTGGACCACTTCCTGGTCGAGCGCGCCGCCGAGGCGGGCGCCGACGTCCGCGACGGCGTCCGCGTGCGCGGGGTCGAGGCCGACGGCGGGTCGGGGATGGTCGTGGACGTCGAGGGCGGCCGGATCAGCGCCGCCGTGGTGCTGGGCGCGGACGGCGCCAACGGCGTCTGCTCGAAGGCGCTCGGGCTGGGCGCCGACCGCGCCTTCGCCGTGGCCTTCGAGGGCAACCTGCCCGCGTCGGGCGCCGCCGCCGCCGAGCACCGCGGGCGGGCGACCATCGAGCTCGGGAGCGTGCCGGGCGGGTACGGCTGGGTCTTCCCCAAGGGCGACCACCTCAACCTGGGAGTGGGCGGCTGGGCCGCCCAGGGGCCCCTCCTCCGCGACCACCTGGCGACCCTCTGCGACCGCAACGGCGTCGCGGCCGACGACCTCTCGGCGCTGCGCGGCCACCGACTGCCGATGCGCCGCAGCTGGGGCACCACGGCCCGCGGCCGCGCCGCGGTGGTGGGCGATGCCGCCGGGCTCGTCGACCCGCTGTCGGGCGACGGGATGTTCGAGGCCATCCTCAGCTCCAAGCTGGCCAGCGAGTCGGCGCTGGACGTGCTCGCCGGCCGCGCCGCGGGCATGGAGCCCTACGCCCACCGGCTGCGCCGCGCGCTGGCGGGGCACGCCGCCACCGCCTGGGCCGCCAAGGCGATGCTCGAGCGCGCGCCCGCCCTCACCTGGCAGGTGCTCCGCACGCCGATGATGCGGTGGTTCGTCGCCTCGCGCCTCCGCAACGCCACGCCGCACCGGCTCCCCGGCAGCGGCGCGCTCGAGCGCTCGGCCCGCCTGGGCCTGGGGGCCGAGGCCCGCTAGGGGCGTCTCGGCAGGCGAGAGAGGTGAGCGCGGCCGACACCTAGGGTGGCTTTCGCCGCCCCCCGGGGGGGCCGGACACTCGCCGCACCGGCCACCGCTCCACCCGGCCCCGGCACGGGGCCACAGGAGGACACCGATGCGGCACCTGCAGCTGGTCGTGGACCACCAGCCCGCCCCGACGGACTTCCCGCCGACGTGGCACGAGTTCGCGGCGGCGCGGAGGCGGTTCTTCGAGCGCCTCGCGGCGGACGTCAAGCCCGCCCCGCGCCCCGACGAGCACGCCCCTGTCGAGGGACCCGCGACGGCGGCGACATGAGCACCGCCGTCCGGACCTCCGTTCCGGGCCCGGCGCCGGCCGCGGTCGCCCCGGCCATCGCGGTCGGCTGCCTCGGGACCCTGCGCCTGAGCGCCGACGGCACCGAGCTGCCCTGGCGGCCGGTGCGGCGCGGCCGGGCCGTGTTCCAGTACCTGCTCGCGCACCGGGACCGGCCCATCGCCCGCGACGAGCTGGCCGACGTCTTCTGGCCCGGCTCCGGCCCCTCGGCCGCGCGCAACTGCCTCAACACGGCCATGTCGATCCTCCGCGCCTCCCTGCGGGAGGTGCTCGGCGACCTGCCGGTCGTCGTCCACCGCGAGGGTGCCTACGCGCTCGACCCGGCCCTCGACCTGACGGTCGACGCCGAGCAGTTCGAGGCGCGTGCGGCGGAGGGGGCGCGCCTGCGTCGCGCCGGCGACGCCGAGGCCGCGGCCCGAGCGCTGCGGGCCGCCGCCGGCCTGTACCAGGGCGACCTCTTCGCCGACGACCCCTACGAGGACTGGATGGCGTCCCGCCGGCGCTACCTGCGCGAGAGCCACCTCACGGTCCTGGGCGACCTCGCCGATTGCGAGGCGGCCCTCGGCGATCCGTCGGCCGCGATCGCCCTCTTCCGCCAGGCGCTGCTCATCGAGCCCGAGCGCGAGGACGTGCACCGGCGGCTGATGACGGCCTACGTCCGCGTCGGCCAGCGGGCCCAGGCGCTGCGCCAGTTCGGCCTCTGCTCCGAGGCGCTGCGGCGCCTGCTGCGCGCCGAGCCGAGCTCGGAGACGGTCGCCCTGCACGAGCGGATCCGGCGGGGGGCGGGCTGAGGCCATGGCCAGGGTCACCCGCATCGGCGAGGCCGCCGCTCCGGCGTGGGTGCCCTGCGCCGCCTGCTGGGGACAGGGCCGGATCTACTGCCGCGACGAGGACCGCCGCCTCCGCCCGGTCGCCTGCTACGGCTGCCTGGGTGTCGGCCAGACCCTGACCGTCCCCCCGGACCCGCCGCCGGCCGAGGGCCCGGGCCTCAGCGGCTGAGCTCCTCGAGCGGCACCTCGGGGTCGGCCAGCCGCGCCGGGTCCACGGCCGCCCGCGACCGGATGAGCGCCTGCACGGCGTCGTTGACGTCCCAGACGTTGATGTTCATGCCCGCGGTCACGGCGCCGTCCTCGCCCAGCCAGAAGACCACCGCCTCGCGCGCGGCCAGATCGCCGCGCACGATGACCGGCGCGCCGGCGTCGGCCAGGCCCGAGTACTCCATGCCGACGTCGTACTGGTCGGAGAAGAAGTAGGGCAGGCGGTCGAACGGCTCGGCCGAGCCCAGCATCGAGCGGGCGGCGGCCGGGCCCTGGTTGAGGGCGTTGGCCCAGTGCTCGACCCGCACGCGGCGGCCGAAGAACGGGTGCTCAGCGTTGGCGATGTCGCCGGCGGCGTACACCTCGCCCGCCGCGCGCAGGGTCGCGTCGACCAGCACGCCGTTGTCGAGCGCCAGCCCGGCCGCCTCGGCGAGGGCGGTGCGCGGCGCCGCGCCGACGCCGACGAGCACGGCCGCGCAGTCGACCAGGCGCCCACCCGCCAGCCGCACCCGCTCCGCGCGGCCGTCGCCCTCGATGGCCTCGACGCCGGATCCGGTCAGCAGCTCCACGCCGTGGTCGCGGTGCACGTCCCCGTACATCCCACCGACCGCCTCGCCGAGCACGCCCTGCAGCGGCACGGACTGCTGCTCGACCATGGTCACCTCCATGCCGCCGACGCGCGCCGACGCGGCGGCCTCGGCGCCGATCCAGCCGGCCCCGATCACCACCAGGCGGCCGCCGCGGGCGATGACCATGCGCAGGCGGTCGCTGTCGTCGAGCGTCCGCAGCACGTGCACGCCGTCCAGGCCGGCGCCGGGGATCGGCAGCCGCCGCGGCTCCGAGCCGGTGGCGAGCAGCAGGGCGTCCCACCCGAGGCTCGTCCCGTCCGCCAGGGTCGCCGTGCGGGCGCCGGGGTCGACCGCCGTGACCTCGCGGCCCAGCACCAGCTCGATGTCCCGCTGCTCGTAGAAGCCCTCGGGGTGGACGTGCACCGACTCGCGCTCGGCCGATCCCTGGAGGTACCCCTTCGAGAGGGGCGGCCGCTCGTAGGGCCGGTGGCTCTCGGCGCCCACCAGCACCACCCGGCCGTCGAAGCCCTCGTCGCGGAGGGCCTCGGCCGCCTTGGCGCCGGCAAGGCTGGCGCCCACGATCACGAACGTCCGTCCATCGGCCATCTTCGTCCTCCCGGCTCGCGGTGGGTCGTACCATTGCATCGTGGACGAGCTCGAGGTGCGCGACGAGCCCGAGCAGGCGCGCTACGCGGCGCGCGCCGACGGGCGCCTGGCGGGGATCGCCGCCTACCGGCTCCGGCCGGCGGCGATCGTCTTCACCCACACCGAGGTGCTCCCGGAGTTCGAGGGCCAGGGCGTCGGCAGCGCCATCGCGCGCGCGGCCCTCGACGACGCGCGGGACCGCGGCCTGGCGGTGGTGCCCCACTGCGCGTTCATGGCCGCCTGGATCGGCCGCCACCCCGACTACGAGGACCTCGTGCCGCCCTCGGATCGCTCGCTGCTGGAGCGCCGCCGCCGGGGGTGAAGGCGTCCGCCAGGCCGGCCACGACCGCCGGCGGCCCGGCGCCCTCGGGGCGGGAGCGAGCGCTGGCGGTGGGCGCCGCAATGCTCCGCGAGCGGCCAGGCCAGGCGGCAGCGGGTCAGGGGGGAAGGAGAGGCCGGCCCGGAGAGCACCCCAGCGCGACGAGCCGGCCCTCGATGGGTCTATCGGCCGGCGGGGCCCGTTCCTGAGCGCCGCGTCCCGGATGAGGCCCGTGCCGGCGATGTCCGAGCCGGCTGGGCCTCACCACCCGGAGGACCGGCGATCCGCGGCCGGCCCTGAGACGAGGGCGCGGCGCCGGGCGTGCCCGGGGCCGTCGTCCTTTCCGTACCGCGTCCGGTGAAAGGAGGACTCCGGCGCGGTTTCGCACCTTCCATCGGCGCCGGCGGCGGCGATCTGAGGCCCGCGGCGTAGCGTCGCGGCGTGCCCGATCGCTGGGCGACCTTCGACTGCTACGGGACCCTGATCGACTGGGACGGAGGCGTGTCCGCGCTCCTCGCACGGCTGTTCGGCCCCGGGCGCGCGCCGGACCTGCTCGCGCGCTACCACGCCGCCGAGCCCGAGGTGGAGGCCGGGCCCTACCGCGCGTACGCCGAGGTGATGGCCGAGTCGCTGGCCCGCGCGGCCGCGGGGGCCGGCCTGGCCGTGCCGGCGGGCGAGGAGGACGCGCTCGCCCGGGCCCTGCCGCGCTGGGAGCCCTTCCCCGAGGCGCCCGGTGCGCTCGCCGAGCTGCGCCGGCGCCGCTGGCGTTTGGCCCTGCTCTCGAACTCTGATCGCGACCTCATCGCCGCCTCCGCGCGGCGGCTCGGTGTCCCCTTCGACGCCGTCGTGGTCGCCGAGGACGTGCGCTCGTACAAGCCCGCACACGGCCACTGGGAGCGCTTCCTCGCCGAGACCGGGGCCGCGCGCGACCGGCACGTCCACGTCGCCGGCAGCGTCTTCCACGACGTCGCCCCGGCCCGTGCGCTCGGGGTCGCCTGCGTCTGGATCAACCGCGTCGGCGGGGCGGCCGATGCGGCGGCGGACCGCGAGCTGCCCGACCTGCGCGGCCTGCCGGACGCGCTGGAGGAGCTCGTCCCCCGGTGACGGAGCAGGGGCCGCGTCCGGCCCCCGCCAGGCGGACGGCGCCGATGTGGGTGCCCACCCCGGTGGCGCCGCTAGCAGTGGTATCGGCGGTCCGGGCCCGGGCCTGAGCGGCGGGGGCCGCGGCCCTCGGCCCCGGCGGGCGGCCCCCGGAGCACGGAGTCGCGCTCCCTGGCCCAGGGCGCCGCCGGGACCCCGTGGCTCGCCGCGTAGACGCCCACGCAGACCACCCACGCCGCGATGCCGACGATCTCGACCCGCTGGGAGATCGCGCCCATCGGCTCGAGGTCCTCGATCACCTCCCCCGCGCCGACGAGCAGGCCGCTGACCACCTGGATGGCGACCGTCACCCACCCGGCCCAGACCAGCCAGCGCGGCCCGGTGCGGCGCACGGCGAGCGCGGTGGCGCCCGCCGAGGCGATCAGGGCGCCCGTCGAGATGATGCTGGCCGCGTCGTGCGCGAGCGACTGCAGCCCGTCCGCGGTGCCGTTCGGGCAGCCGGTTGATCCCTCCGCGCAGGACAGCGGCACGACGCCGGCGGGGATGCCGAAGACGCCGAATGCCACCAGCGACCAGACCGCCACCTGGCGCCAGATCCCGCGCGGCAGCGCCCACCACAGGTAGGGCACGAGCAGGAGGGTGAGGACGGCCGACACCGCGTCGAGGGTCCGCAGCAGCGCGCTGTACGGCGCCCCCTCGGCCTCCATGTCGCTCACCACCGTCGT
>DATLLV010000106.1:0-14624 GCA_035537655.1 Miltoncostaeaceae bacterium | reverse complement strand
GGGAAGGGGCGGTGATCGCGATCGGCTACGCGGTCTCGGACACGCTGGTGCTGGCGCACCGCAACCTGCTGCGCATCCCGCGCCAGCCCGACCTGCTGGTGAGCTTCACGATCCAGCCGATCATGTTCGTGCTGCTGTTCGTCTACGTCTTCGGCGGCGCGATCCAGACGCCGGGCTTCGACTACGTCGACTTCCTCATCCCCGGCATCGTGATCCAGACGGTCGCCTTCGGCGGCTTCGTCACCGCGATCGGGCTCTCGGACGACCTGCGCAAGGGCCTGATCGACCGCTTCCGCTCGCTGCCGATGGCGCCGGGCGCGGTGCTCGCCGGCCGGACGCTGGCCGACGTCGCGACCAACACGCTCTCGATCGCGGTGATGATCGCGGTGGGCGTGGCCGTCGGCTTCCGCTTCGACGCGTCGGTCTGGGAGATCCTGGCCGGCATCGGGCTGACGCTGCTGCTGGGCTACGCCTTCTCGTGGATCTTCGCCTTCATGGCCCTGATCTCGTCCTCGCCGGAGGCGGCTCAGGCGATCGGCTTCATCCTCGTCTTCCCGCTGACCTTCGCCTCCTCGGCGTTCGTGCCGGTCGACTCCATGCCGGACTGGCTGCAGGCCTTCGCCGACGTCAACCCGTTCACCCTGGCCGTCGACGCGCTGCGGGCGCTCTGGATCGGCGCGCCCGCCGGGAACGCGATCTGGGGCGCGCTGGCCTGGTGCGTGGGGCTGATCCTGGTCTTCGGCGCCCTCGCGATCACGCGCTACCGCAAGGCCGTCATCCGCTAGCCGGGCGCACCGGCCACGACGGCCGGGGCCGGATCGTAGAGTGGCCCGGTGCCCGGGCCACGCCGCCAGCAACAGGGGCTCGAGCGCGTCCTCGGAGCGCCTGCGCTGTTCGCCACGGCGTACGGAAACGTCGGGTCGTCGATCTACTACGCCCTGGGCGTCACGGCGGCGCTGGCGCTGGGCCTCACGCCGGTCGTCTTCATCGTCGCGGGGGTCATCTTCGCCCTGACGGCGGCGACCTACGCCGAGGGCACGGTGCGCTTCCCGGAGGCCGGCGGGTCCTCGAGCTTCGCCCGCCAGGCCTTCAACGAGGTCGTGAGCTTCGGGGCCGCCTGGGCCCAGATGCTCAACTACATCATCACGATCGCCATCTCGGCGTTCTTCGTCCCGCACTACCTCTCGATCTTCTGGGAGCCGCTGAAGGAGAACCCGTGGGACGTGATCGTGGGCGCCGCGGTGGTGGTGCTCCTGGTCGCCGTCAACATCGTGGGCGTCAAGGAGGCCGCCCGGCTCAACATCGTGCTCGCGGTCATCGACTTCGCCACCCAGGCGATGCTCGTCATCCTCGGCTTCGTCCTGATCTTCTCGCCGTCGATCCTGGTCGACAACGTGGACCTCGGCGTGGCGCCGACCTGGCAGAGCTTCTTCCTGGCGATCCCGGTCGCGATGATCGCCTACACCGGCATCGAGACCATCTCGAACCTCTCCGAGGAGGCCCGTGAGCCCTCGCGCGACATCCCGCGCTCCATCCGCCTGGTCGCCGTGGCCGTGTACGCCATCTACTTCACCCTGCCGGCGATCGCGCTCTCGGCGCTGCCGGTCACCCAGGGGCCCGACGGCTACACGACCCTCCTGGGCGAGCCGCCCGATAACGGCGGCTTCGCCAACGACCCGGTCCTGGGGATCGTGGACAACCTGGGCGTGTCGGGCGGGCTGCTCAGGACGCTCGAGGTCTACGTCGGCCTCCTCGCCGCCACGATCCTCTTCATCGCGGCCAACGCGGGCGTCATCGGCGCGTCCCGCATCACGTACGCGATGGCCACCTACCGGCAGCTGCCCGAGCCGTTCCGGCGCCTGCACCGCCGCTTCCGCACGCCGTGGCTGGCGCTGGTGCTGTTCGCGGGGGTGGCGTCGATCATCGCCCTGCTGCCGGGGCAGACCGACTTCCTGGGCACGATGTACGCGTTCGGCGCGATGCTCTCGTTCACCGTGGCGCACGTCTCGGTGGTCGCGCTGCGCGTGCGAAGACCCGACGACGAGCTGGTCTACCGCGCCCGCCCGAACCTCCGGTGGCGCGGCATCGACTGGCCCCTCTTCGCCATCTTCGGCGGGCTGGGAACCGGCCTCGCCTGGCTCGTCGTCGTGGTCCAGGAGCCCGCGACCCGGTGGGCCGGGCTCGGGTGGCTCGCGGCCGGCTTCGCCGTCTACCTCGTGTACCGACGCCGGGTGCTCCACCTGCCGGTGGCCCGGACCGTGCGGGCGCCCGCGGTGGTGCTGGTCGACGAGCTGCGGGTGGAGTACCGCATGATCGTGGTGCCGGTGGTGCGCTCGGCCGAGTCCGAGGAGGCCCTGGTGGCCGCGGCCCGGCTCGCCGGCGAGCGGCGCTCGCGGGTGGCGATCCTCCACGTGCTCGAGATCCCCATGGAGCTCCCCCTGACCGTGAGCCTGCCCTCGTCCGAGCGCGAGGCCAACGACCTCCTCGACGACGCCCGTGCGCTCGTCGAGAGCCACGGGGTGCGGGCCGTGACCCGCCTGGAGCGCGCCCGCAGCGCCGGCCCGGCGATCGTGGCCGACGCGGTGCGCCGCACCGCCGACCTGGTGGTCATGGGCGCCCGGCGCCGCGGCATCGGCCGGCGGACGCCGGTCTTCGGCCGCACCGTGCGCTACGTGCTCAAGCACAGCCCCTGCCGCGTGATCGTCGCCACCGCGCGCGAGGCGGCCGCCGCATGAGCCGCGGGCGGGTGCCGGTCGCGCTGGCGGGCCTGGTGGTGCTGCTGGGGCTCGCGGTGATCGTCCGCACGATCTCGCTGGGGGTGGGTGGCGGGCTGGGGCTGCTGATCGGCGCCCTGCTGGTGATCGGCGGCGGGCTGCGCCTCTACCTGCTGCGGCCGTGGCGAAGGAGCTGACCCCGGGCCGCGGGCCGCGCGCCCGCTCGCTCGCGCTGATCGCCTACGGCGAGGTCGGCTCGTCGCTGTGGTTCGCCCTGGGCATCGTCGCGCTCTACGCCGTCGGCCTGACGCCCTGGGTGCTGCTGGCGGTCGGCGCGCTCGTCCTGGTGGTGAGCCTCTCCTACGCCGAGGGCGCGGCGGCGATGCCCGAGCCGGGCGGAGCGGCGACCTTCGTGCGGCGGGCCTTCAGCGACCCGGCCGGCTTCGTCACGGGGTGGCTGCTGTTCCTCGACTACTTCGTCGTGATCGCCCTGGCGGCGCTCTTCGTGCCGCACTACCTGGGGGCGGCGCTCGAGTGGGACTCGGCGCGCGACCGCCCCTGGGACGCGATCATCGCCGTGGGCGTGATCGTGGCCATCGCCGCGGTGCGGCGGCTGCGGCGGGTCAGGCTCTACAAGGTCGCGGTGGGGATGGTCGCGGCCGCCCTCGTGGTGCAGGTGGCGGTGGCGATCATCGGCTTCGCGGTCGTCACCTCGATCGACGCGCTGCGCGAGGGGACCGACCTCGGCACGGCGCCGTCGTGGTCGTCGATCGCGCTCGCGCTGGCGCTGGCGACGCTGGCCTACACGGGCATCGAGAGCGTCTCGAGCTACGCCGCCGAGGCGCGCGCACCCGGCCGCACGCTGCCGCGCAGCCTGTTCGTGGGCATCGGCATCGCGGTGGCCGTGAACGTGGCCGTCGCCGTCGTCGGCGTGTCGGCCTTCCCGGCGCATCCGGACCCCGGTGCGCCCGACGGGGTCGCGAACGGCCTCGGCACGACCTGGCTGAAGGCGCCGCTGGTCGGCATCGCCTCGGTGCTCGACGACGAGATCGGCGGCGGCGACTCCCTCGAGGTGATCGTCGGCATCACCGGCGTCCTGATCCTGCTGGCCGCGATCATCACGGCCATGGTGGGCTCGGAGCGGCTGGCCGAGTCGATGGCCCGCTACGACATGCTGCCGCACGCCTTCGCCCGCCGGGCGCGCGGCGCGCGCACGCCGTTCGCCGGCGCAGTGGCGGTCGCGGCGATCGCCTCGGGGCTGATCGTGCTGGCGACCACGGCGGGCAACGGCGAGCGCTTCCTGGCCGGCCTCTACAGCTTCGGCGTGCTGATCGCGCTGACCGCCGCCCAGGTCGCCGTGCTGCGGCTGCGCCGGCGCGAGCCCGACCTCGAGCGCCCGTTCCGCGTGCCCCTCACCGTGGTGGTGCGGGGCATCCAGGTGCCGCTGCCCGCGGTGGTCGGCGCCCTCCTGACGGCCGCCCTCTGGGTCGCGGCCGTCTCCACGAGCGAGGGGGCCCGGATCGCCGGGCCGGTCTGGCTGGCGTGCGGCGTCGGCGTCTACCTCTGGTCGCGGCGCGCTGCGGGCGAGACCCTGCTGGGCCGGGCGACGCCGCCCGAGCCGGACCTCGTGCCCACGCCCGAGGGCGAGCACCGGCGCATCCTGGTGCCGGTCAAGCCCGGCGAGATCGGCCGCGAGGTGCTGGCCACGGCGATGCGCCTCGCCAGGGAGTCGGGCGGGTCGGTGCGGGCGATCCACGTCCTCAAGATCCCGATGTCCCAGGAGCTCCAGGTCGACCTCGGCGACGCCGACAGCGAGGCCCTGGGGGTGGTGCAGGAGGCCCGCGACGCCGGCCGCGACGAGGGGGTGATCGTCGACGGCCTCGTGCTGCGGGCGCGGTCGCGCAGCGAGGCGATCGTCCACGAGGCCGAGGCGATCGGCGCCGACCTCATCATGATGGGGTCGTCGCCGCGCTGGCGGGCCCAGTCGCGCTTCTTCAGCCCCCTGGTCGATCAGGTCTTGCGCACCGCCCCGTGCGAGGTGATGGTCGTCACCTATCCGGAGGGCGTCCTGGAGGAGACGGTCGGCGCATAATGGAGACATGAAGGCGATCATGGTCGGCTGCGGCCGGGTGGGCTCCTCCCTCGCCCGCAGCCTGGCGGACGAGGGCTGGGAGGTCGTCGTGGTCGAGCGGAGGGAAGAAGCGCTCTCGCGCCTCGGCGACGACTGGCGTCACCCCGTGGTCATCGGCCACGGGATGGACGCCCACGTGCTCGAGGAGGCCGGGGTGGAGGACGCGGACGTCCTCATCGCCGCCACGGACGGCGACAACACGAACCTGATCATCGCCCAGGTGGCGACGAAGCGGTACGGCGTGGAGAACGTCGCCGCCCGGATCCAGGACCCGGCCCGCGCCGAGGCCTACAGCGATCGGGGCTTCGAGGTGATCTCGCCGGTGAAGATGGCAATCGAGGGCCTGGCGAGCTGGGCCCTCCGAGCGGGGACGGCAAGCTGATGTTCGCCATCGTTGTGGGCGGCGGGAAGATGGGGTCGAACCTGACGCGCACGCTCGTGGCCCGCGACCACGAGGTCGTGGTCGTCGAGAACAAGACCGCGCGCGCGGACGTGCTGGAGGACGAGTTCGGCCACCGGGTCGTGCACGGCGACGGCACCGAGCTGTACGTGCTCGAGCTGGCGGGCATCACGCGCCCGCCGGACATCGTGGTCGCCGTGACCGGCGACGACGAGGACAACATGATCATCGCCCAGCTGGCGCGCGAGAAGTACGGCGTCGCCAAGGTCATCGCGCGCGTCAACGACCCGCGCAACCAGGTGCACTTCGACCTGCTCGGCATCTCGCCGACGGTCTGCCCGACGCAGCGGATCATGGCCCTGATCGAGCACGAGGTGCCCGAGCACGACCTCATCCACCTGCTCGAGCTGCGGCGCGAGAACCTGGAGATCATCGAGGTCGAGGTCGACCCCAAGTGCCCCTGCGTGGGCAAGGCGATCGAGAAGATCGGCCTCCCGGCCGGCGCGCAGCTGATCTCGCGGGTGCGCGAGGGAAAGGCCGAGCTGGTCGACGCCGGCACCACCCTCAACGCCGGCGACCAGGTCATCGCGATCCTCGAGCCGGGCCGCGAGGACGAGGTGCGCAAGGTCCTGCTGGGCCGGTAGGTCCGCGCTGGGGCAGCTGACCGCCCATGAGCGCCTCGTCACGCCTGTAATCTGCGAGGCGTGACGAGCATCCTCGACGGCCTCGAGCGCTCGCTGCTCGAGGAGAAGCGCTCCATCGAGATCGACGAGGCCCGGGAGCTGGTCGGCCTGCCGGCGGCCGAGCTGCCGCGGCTGCTCGCGCTCGCCCACGAGGTGCGCCGGCGCTGGTGGGGCGAGGGCGTCGAGCTCGAGTCGCTCATCAGCGCCCAGACCGGCGGCTGCCCCGAGGACTGCGCCTTCTGCTCGCAGTCCATGCACTACGACGCGCCGGCCCAGCGCCACGCGTTCCTGCCCCTCGACCAGGTGCTCGCGGCCGCGCGGGCCACCGAGGCATCGGGAGCGTCGGCCTTCTGCATCGTGGTGGCGGTGCGCGGGCCGGACCAGCGTCTGATGAACCAGGTGCTGCGCGCCATCGACGCGATCCACGCCGAGACCGGCCTGGACGTCGACTGCTCGCTCGGCATCCTCACCCGCCCCCAGGCCGAGGCCCTGCGCGACGCCGGGATCCACCACTACAACCACAACCTCGAGACGGCGCGCAGCCACTTCCCGGAGATCGTCACCACCCACACCTGGGAGGAGCGGGCCGAGACCTGCCGGCTGGTGACCGAGCTCGGCATGAAGCTCTGCTGCGGCGGCATCCTGGGGATGGGGGAGACCTGGGAGCAGCGGCTCGAGTTCGCCTACGAGCTGCGCGAGCTCGGGCCCGACGAGATCCCGATGAACTTCCTCAACCCGCGGCCGGGGACGCCGCTGGCCGGCCGCCGCCCGCTGGAGGCGCACGACGCGCTGCGCGCGATCGCGATCTTCCGGCTCGTCTTCCCGGACCGCATCATCCGTTACGCCGGCGGCCGCGAGCTGGTGCTGCGCGACGCCCAGGCCCTGGGCTTGGTGGGCGGCGTCAACGGGATGATCGTCGGCAACTACCTCACCACCGCCGGGCGCCCGGCGGCCGAGGACGTGCGCCTGGCCGAGGACCTGGGCATGCCGGTTGTGCCCGGCGCGCGCTCGGGCGACTGAGCGGACGGGCCATGGGGGCTCGCGAGGTGCTGGCGCTCGACCGCGAGCACGTCTGGCACCCGTACGCCTCCATGCCGGCCGCGATGGCGCCCCTGGTGGTCGAGTCGGCCTCGGGCGTGCGCCTGCGCCTGGCCGAGCCGGCCGAGGGCGCCAGCGAGCTGGTGGACGGGATGTCGTCGTGGTGGTCGGCCATCCACGGCTACGCGCACCCGGTGCTCGACGCCGCCGCCCGCGAGCAGCTCGGGCGCATGAGCCACGTCATGTTCGGCGGGCTCACCCACGAGCCGGCGGTGCGCCTCGCCGCCCGGCTCGTCGAGATCACGCCCGATCCACTGCGCCACGTCTTCCTGGCCGACTCGGGCTCGGTCTCGGTCGAGGTCGCGGTCAAGATGTGCCTCCAGCACTGGCGCTCCCTCGGCCGCCCCGAGAAGCGCCGCCTCTGCACCTGGCGGGGCGGCTACTACGGCGACACCCTCCAGCCGATGTCGGTTTGCGACCCCGAGGGCGGCATGCACCACATGTGGGCCGGGGTGCTGCCCGAGCAGGTCTTCGCCGGGCCGCCCCCGGACGGCTTCGACGCGCCCGCCAACCCCGCCTATATCGAGCACCTCGACGCCCTGGTCGCCGAGCACGCGGCCGAGCTCGCGGCCGTGATCGTCGAGCCGGTGGTGCAGGCCGCGGGCGGCATGCGCTTCCACTCGCCCGAGTACCTGGTCGCCCTGCGGGAGATCGCCGACCGCCACGGCGTGCTGCTGGTCTTCGACGAGATCGCCACCGGCTTCGGCCGCTCCGGGGCCCTCTTCGCCGCCGAGCACGCCGGCGTCGCGCCCGACGTGATGTGCGTCGGCAAGGCCATGACCGGCGGCTACATGACGATGGCCGCCGTCCTGTGCACGCCCCGGGTGGCCGAGGCGATCTCGACCGGCGAGGTCCCGGTCCTCGCTCACGGCCCCACCTTCATGGGCAACCCGCTTGCCGCCGCCGTCTCGACCGCCTCGATCGACCTGCTGCTGGGGCGCGACTGGCGCGCCGACGTACGCCGCATCGAGGCCGGCCTGCGCGCTGGCCTGGCGCCGGCGGCCGACCTCCCCGGCGTCGCCGACGTCCGGGTGCTCGGCGCGATCGGGGTCGTGCAGCTCGACCACGAGGTGGACCTGGCCGCCGCCACCCGGGCGGCGGTGGGGCGCGGCGTCTGGCTGCGCCCGTTCCGCGACCTCGTCTACACGATGCCGCCGTACGTCACCGGCGACGACGACCTCGCCCGCATCTGCGACGCGGCCGTCGCGGCGGCGGAGGCCGGATGAGCCGCACCGGCCTCGACTGGCTGCCGGAGGCGCTCGCCGACCTCGAGGACCGCGACCTGCTGCGCGTGCTGACCTACTGCCAGGGCGCGCCGGCGCCCGAGGTCGCCATCGACGGCGTGCCCCACCTGCTGCTGGCCTCGAACAACTACCTCGGCCTCGCTGGCGACCCGGCCGTCGTCGCCGGCGCCCGGGCGGCCCTCGAGGCCTACGGCGCCGGCGCCGGCGCGTCGCGGCTGGTGACCGGCAGTCTCGACCTGCACCGGAGGCTGGAGGAGCGGCTGGCCGCGCTCAAGCGCTGCGAGGACGCGCTCGTGTTCCCATCCGGCTTCCAGGCAAACGTTGGCACGATCCCCGCGCTGGTCGGCCGCGGCGACGTGGTCTTCTCGGACGAGCTCAACCACGCCAGCCTCATCGACGGCTGCCGCCTCTCCGGCGCCCGGGTGGTCCGCTACGCCCACGCCGACGGCGCGGCGCTCGATGGCGCGGTCCGCGCCGCCGGCGACGCGCCCCGCCGGCTGATCGTCACGGACACGGTCTTCTCCATGGACGGCGACCTCGCTCCCCTCCCCGAGATCGTCGGCGTCGCCGAGCGCCACGGCTGCATGCTGATGGTCGACGAGGCCCACGCCACCGGCGTCCTCGGGCCCAGCGGGGCCGGCGCGCTGGAGCACTTCGGCCTGGAGGGGCGCGTCCCGGTGGTCATGGGGACCCTCTCGAAGGCCCTCGGCGCCCAGGGCGGCTACGTCGCCGGCGACCGCGACCTCTGCGACTACCTGCGCACCCGCGACCGCGGGTTCGTCTTCACGACCGCGCTCGCCCCGGCCGCCGCCGGCGCCGCCTTGGCGGCCCTGGACGTCGTGCGCGACCAGCCCGAGCGCCGCGCCCGCCTCCACCGCCTGGTGGCCCGGCTGGTGGCGGGCGCGCGCGACCTGGGCTACGAGGTCCTGCCTACCGACTCGGCCGTCGTCGGGGTGCTCATCGGCGAGGCCGCCGACGCCCTGGCCGTGGGCGCGTCCCTGCGCCAGGCGCGGGTCTGGGCCCCCGCCATCCGGCCGCCCTCGGTGCCCCCGGGCACGGCGCGCCTGCGCCTGACCGTCATGGCCACCCACGAGGACCGCCACATCGACTGGGCCCTCGAAGCGCTTGCGGACGCACGCAACCACCTGCCCGGCCGGCCGGTCGTTGACAACGCACGCAACGACTCGGCCCGGCGCGGGATCGTTGACGACGCACGCAACCAGGTCGGGGCGGGGGGCTGATGCTCGAGGAGCGCGGCATCTTCGTCATGGGCACCGACACCGGGGTGGGGAAGACCGTGGTGACGGCCGCGATCGCGCTCGCCGCCCGCGCGCGGGGACGCGACCCGGCGGTGCTGAAGCCCGCCCAGACCGGCGACGGCGCCACCATCACCGGCGACGCGGAGTTCGTGGCCGCCCTGATCGGGCTCGACGAGCCGCCCGACGCGATCTGCCCGTACCGGCTGCGCGCCCCCCTGGCGCCGGCCGTGGCCGCCGGCCTGGAGGGCGTGCGCCTTGACCCGCGGGTCGTTGTGGACGCATACAACGACCTGGCGGCGCGGCACGACCTGGTGCTGGTCGAGGCGGCCGGCGGGGCCCTGGTGCCGTTCTCGGACGGGGTCGACATGGCGGCGCTGGCGGCCCTGCTGCGCCTGCCGGTGGTGGTGGCCGCGCGCCCGGGGCTGGGGACGCTGAACCACATCCTGCTGACGTTGGAGGCGCTCCACCGCCGTGGCCTGACGGTGCTCGGGGTGGTGATCAGCGGCATGCCGGCCGAGCGCGGCCTCGACCACCTCACCAACCCGCCGGCGCTGGCGCGCCTGACCCCGGTGCCGCTGCTGGGCGCCATCCCGCTCGACCCCGAGATCGACGTCGAGGGCGGCCGCGCCGGCCGCCTCGCCGAGATCGGGCCGGCCGGGCTCGACCCGCTGCTGGGCGGGACCTTCTCGCCCGCGCGCTTCCGCCGCGACAACGAGGCCCGGCTCGCGGCCCTGACCACCGCCACCCACGAGAGGAGCACGGTCCGTGGACCCCACTGACGCCGCCCACGTCCTGCAGACGCCCGACGAGTACGCCGACTTCCTCGGCGGGCTGTCGTTCGACAAGCGCATCGAGATGATCAACAGCTTCCGCTGCGCCGAGCTCCAGGGCGCCGAGGAGCTGCGGATCCTCTCCGAGACGGTCGACGACCCCGACCTGGCGAAGAAGTTCGCCCGCCACGCCTCGGACGAGGAGAAGCACGGCGCCTACTTCGGCCAGATCATGCAGCGCCTGGGCGTCGAGCCATTCGACCCGCCGGACGAACCCGACCACATCACGATCGGCGGCCGGCTGATCGTCGACACGCTCAACGACATCGAGGAGATCCTCCCCCGGCGCGGCGAGACCGTCGGGCTGGACCGGGTGATCCCGATCCTGACCCTCTTCCAGGCGGTCGAGAGCCGCGCCCTGGTCTCGTTCGAGGCCCACCGGCGCGCCTTCGAGGAGGCCGACCCGGTGATCGCCGAGCGGATCGGCGAGATCATCGCCGACGAGAGCCACCACGCCCGCTACGTTCGCGTGCTGCTCGACCGCTGGGCCGAGGAGGGCTGGGCGGACGCCGTCCGCGAGGCCCAGGAGGCCACCGATGCCCGCGAGGAGCGGGCGCGCGAGTGGGCCGCCGAGCGGCTGGAGGCCGAGCGGCTGCGCGAGGAGGGGAAGCTGTCGCCGACCTGACGGCGGAGCGGCGCGAGCGGGTCCTGGCCGCGCTGGTCGGCGCCGGCGCGGCCGGGGTCTCGGGCGAGGCCCTGGCGGCCGAGCTCGGGTGCTCACGCGCCGCGGTCCACCGCCACGTCGAGGCGCTGCGACGGGAGGGCCTCGAGGTGGCGGGCGGGGCGGGCGGCTACCGGCTCGACCCCGGCGCCGACCCGGTGGTGCCGATGCTCGTCGAGCCGCGGCTGGCGCCGCCGCTGGCGGGGCCGGTGGTGTGGCTCGCCGAGACCGGCTCCACGAACGACGACGCCATCGAGCGGGCTCGGGCGGGCGCGCCAGAGGGGCTGGTCGTCGGCGCCGACCGCCAGCGCGCCGGGCGCGGGCGGCGGGGGCGCTCCTGGCTCGCGGCGCCCGGCCACGCGCTGCTGGTCTCGGTGCTGATGCGGCCGCAGGTGCCGCCGGTGGACGCCGGGCTGCTGCCGATCGTCGCCGCCGTGGGCACGGCCGAGGCGCTTGGCCCCGAGGCGCGCATCGTGTGGCCCAACGACGTCCTGATCGGCGGCCGCAAGGTGGCCGGGATCCTCTGCGAGATCTCGGCCGACCAGGAGCGGGTGGACTGGGCGGTGGCGGGCATCGGCGTGAACGTGCGCTCGGCGCCCGACCTCGACGACGCCCGTTGGAGCCCCGGCGCCCTCGCCGACGCGGGCGAGCCGCCGCGACGGGCCGACCTGCTGGTCGACCTGCTCGAGGCGCTGGGGCGCCGCTACGCCGAGTGGGTGGGTGAGGGGCCCGGCGCCGTGCTGGACGCCTTCGCCGCCCGCGACGACCTGCGCGGGCGGCCGGTGGTCGTGAGCCTCGCCGGAGAGGAGGTCGCCGGCACCTCCGAGGGCACGGACGCGCTGGGGCGGCTGCGCCTGCGGACCGCGTCGGGCGAGCGGCTGCTCGGCGCCGGCGAGGTGGTGCGGGTGGGACCCGCCCCCTCCGGGTAGGGTCAATTCCCGTGGCGAGCGTCCCGGCGCTGTCCGGCAGCGACCTCTACCTCACCGACGAGCTCCTCGGCGAGGAGGAGCGGGCGGTGCGCGACCGCGTGCGGCGCTTCAGCGACGAGGAGGTCCGCCCCGTCATCAACGACTACTGGGAGCGGGCCGAGTTCCCGTTCCCGTTGATCCCCAAGCTCGCCGCGCTCGGGGTGTGCGGCGGGACCATCCAGGGCCACGGCTGCCCGGGGCTGACCCCGCTCGGCGCGGGCCTGGTCTCGATGGAGCTGGCCCGCGGCGACGGCAGCGTCAGCACGTTCCACGGCGTGCACTCGGGGCTGGCCATGACCGCCATCGGCCTGCTCGGGTCGGAGGAGCAGAAGGACCGCTGGCTGCCGGCGATGGCGCGCCTCGAGGCCGTCGGGGCGTTCGCGCTGACCGAGCCGGACCACGGTTCGGACGCCGTGGGCCTCGAGACGCGCGTCCGCCGGCTGGGCGACGGCTACGTCATCGACGGCGCCAAGCGCTGGATCGGCAACGCGACCTTCGCCGACGTCATGGTGGTGTGGGCCCGCGACGCAGGCGACCAGGTCGGCGCGTACGTCGTCGAGAAGGGCACGCCCGGGGTCGACGCGGAGCTGATCACCGGCAAGGTCGCCAAACGCGCCTCGTGGCAGGCCGACATCACGTTCAGCGACGTGCGCGTCCCGGCCGAGCACCGGCTCGCCGAGGCGTCGAGCTTCGACGATGCCGCCCGGGTGCTCGCGGCCGCCCGGCCGGGGATCGCCTGGGGCGCCCTGGGCCACGCCGTCGCCGCCTACGAGGCCGCGGTCGACTACGCGCTGGAGCGCGAGACCTTCGGCACGCCCATCGGCGGCCACCAGATCACCCAGTACCGCCTGGCCAAGATGCTCGCGGACGTCACGGGCATGCGGCTCATCTGCATGCGGCTGGCCGAGCTGATGAGCATGGAGCAGCTCACCCCCGCGATGGCCAGCCTCGCCAAGATGCACAACGCCGCCCGCGCCCGGGCGGTGGTGGCCGAGGCGCGCGACCTGCTGGGCGGCAACGGCCTGCTGCTGGAGAACGACGTGGCCCGCCACCTGGGCGACGTCGAGGTCACCGCGACCGTCGAGGGCACGGACGTCGTCCACGCCCTGATCGTGGGGCGCGAGATCACGGGGATGTCGGCCTTCTCCTGAGGCGGGGCCGGGCCGTCGCGCCGCCGTAGGCTGTGGCGGTGCGCGCGGCGGTCTACCACGGCGGGGGGCGCCTGACCCTGGAGGAGCGCCCCGACCCGGTCGCCGGCGAGGGCGAGCTGGTCGTGCGGGTGCGCGCGTGCGGCCTCTGCGGCAGCGACCTGATGGCCTGGTACCAGGACCCGCGAGCGCCGGTGGTCCTCGGGCACGAGCCGGCGGGCGAGGTCGTCGCCGCCGGGGCCGGCGCGCCCTTCGCCCCCGGCGCGCGGGTGTTCGTCCACCACCACGTCCCGTGCATGACCTGCGCGCGCTGCCGCGCCGGCCGGCACACCCTGTGCCCGGAGTTCCGCCGCACCCGCATCGACCCCGGCGGGCTGGCGGAGCTGATCCGGGTGCCGGCGGCGAACGCCCGGGCCGACGTGCTGGAGCTGCCGCCGGACCTGCCCGACTGGGCGGCCACCCTCGTCGAGCCCCTGGGCTGCGTGGTGCGCGGCCAGCGCCGCGCGGGCGTCGGACCGGGCTCGCGCGTGGCGGTGGTGGGCGCGGGCGCGATGGGGCTGCTGGAGATCCGCGCCGCGCTCGCCGCGGGCGCGGCCGCCGTCGCGGCCGTGGAGCCGCGCGCCGACCGCCGGGCCCTGGCCGAGGCGGCCGGCGCCGCCGCGCTGGCCGGGCCGGACCCCACCGCCCTGCGCGAGGCGCTGGGCGGCGCCCTGGCCGACCAGGTGTTTGTCTGTACAAGCAACATTGGGGCGATCGGCGCGGCGCTGCACCTCGCGGCGCCCGCCGGGGTGGTGCAGCTGTTCGCCCCGACGCCCCCGGGCGAGCCGGTGCCGCTGGACCTGGGCGCCGTGTTCTTCGGCGAGGTGGACATCCAGTCGACGTACTCGGCCGGCCCGTTCGACACCCGCGACGCGCTGGCCCTGCTGGCGGCGGGGGCGGTGGACGCCGGGGCGCTGATCTCGCACCGGCTGCCGCTGGACGAGGTGGAGGAGGCCTTCCGGCTGGCCCGCTCCGGGGAGGCGACCAAGGTCGTCGTGGAGCCGTAGGCTGGGCGGGCACATCGGACCGACGAAGGGGGACGAGATGGCCATGGCCGACCGCCGCGCCGAGGCCGCACGCCTCGACGACGCTCGTCTCGGCACGCTCGAGGCACGCATCGACCTCGATCTCGCGGACGGCCGCCACGCAACGCTCACCGCCGAGCTCGACGCCCTCGTCACCGACCACCCCCACCGAGAACGGCTCCGCGCGCAGCAGATGCTCGCGCTCTACCGCTCCGGCCGGCAAGCCGACGCGCTCGCTGCCTACCGTGCGGCGCGCGAGGCGCTCGTGGAGGGCCTCGGGATCGAGCCCGGGGAAGAGCTGCGGGCGCTCGAGCGGTCGGTCTTGGAGCAGGATCCGGCTCTGGCGGCGCCGGCGACCCGTCCGGCGCCGGCCCGCGACCGTCGGTCATGGCGGGTGATCGCGATCGTCGGCCTGGCCACTGTG
>DATLLV010000105.1:0-2684 GCA_035537655.1 Miltoncostaeaceae bacterium | reverse complement strand
TCCTGGTGACCAACGACGGCGAGCTGGCGGCCCGGCTGATGCACCCCTCCTCGAAGGCGCCGAAGACCTACGAGGCCCTGATGCGCGGCCAGGTCTCGGCCGAGACCGTGCGCCGCCTGCGCCGCGGGGTGGAGCTCGAGGAGGGGATGACCGCGCCCGCGCGGGTGCACAGGATGGACCGGCGGGCGGCGGGCGGCACCTGGCTCGAGCTGGAGCTCATCGAGGGCCGCAACCGCCAGGTGCGCCGCATGGGCGACGCCGTCGGCCACCCGGTGATGCGCCTGCACCGCTCGCGCTACGCCGGGCTCGGACTCGCCCGCCTGGCTCCCGGGCGATGGCGCCCGATCACGCGGGCCGAGTGGACCCGCCTGGGCGAGCTGGTGGGGCTCGAGCGCTGAGCGGGCGCGTGCTGAGAGCGGTGCGGGGCGCGACCTCGGTACGCGAGGACACCAGCGAGGCGATCCGCGAGCGCACGGCCGAGCTGCTGGGCGAGGTGCTCTCCCGCAACGCGCTCGCGGTCGACGACCTGGTCTCGATCATCTTCACTGCCACCGAGGATCTGACCGCCGACTTCCCCGCCGTCGCTGCGCGCGAGATCGGGCTCAGCGGGGTGCCGCTGCTCTGCACGCGCGAGATCCCCGTCGCCGGGGCGCTCGGGATGTGCATCCGCGTGATGGTCCACTGCTACGCGCCGCCCGAGCGCACGATCCGCCACGTCTACCTGCACGACGCGCGCCAGCTGAGGACGGACCTGCCCGAGTAGCGCTCAGGCGGCGTCGAGGCCCAGGTCCAGGGCCGGCGCCGAGTGGGTCAGCGCGCCCACAGAGACCGCGTCGACGCCCGCGGCGCCGGCCGCGCGCGCGCCCTCCAGCGACATGCCCCCCGAGGCCTCGGTCCGGGCGCGCCCCGCGACGAGCGCGACGGCCTCGCGCAGCGCGGCGGGCGTCATGTTGTCGAGCAGGATCCAGTCGGGGCCGGCCGCGAGGGCGGCGCGCACGCCGTCGAGGTCGTCCGCCTCGACCTCCACCAGCACGCCCGGCAGCTCGCGGCGGGCCCGGGCCACGGCGTCGGGCAGGGCGGCCCCGGCCAGCGCGAGGTGGTTGTCCTTCACAAGCACCCGGTCGAAGAGCCCCATGCGGTGGTTCTCGCCGCCGCCCGCGAGCACCGCGGCCTTCTCGAGCGCGCGCATGCCGGGCGTGGTCTTGCGGGTGTCGAGCACGGCCGCCGGCGCGGCGGCGCGCACGTAGGCGGCCGTGAGCGTGGCCACCCCCGACAGGTGGCAGAGCAGGTTCAGCAGGGTGCGCTCGGCGCCCAGCACCGCCCGCGCCGGCCCCTCGATCTCGGCGACCGCGGTGCCGGGGGCCAGAACGGCGCCGTCGGCCAGGAGCCAGCGCCCGCCGACGCCGGTCTGCCGCAGCACCTCCTCGCCCGCCTCGCGCCCGGCCAGAACGCCGTCGGCCCGCGAGACCACCCGGGCGCGCAGGCGCGCGTCCTCGGGGATGAGCAGGGCCGAGGTGATGTCGCCCCGCTCGCCCATGTCCTCGGCGAGCGCGGCGGCCACCAGCTCACGGGTGGTCACGCGAGGGCGAGCATCCGGTCGAGGGCGAGCCGGCCGAGGCGGGCCATCTCCTCGTCCACGGCGACCACGTTGACCACCTCGCCGGCCGCGAGCGACTCGAGGCACCAGGTCAGCTTGGGCAGGTCGATGCGGTTCATGGTCACGCAGGGGCAGATGTCCTCGCGCAGGCACGAGATCCGCTTGTCCGGGTGCCGCTGGCGCAGCCGGTCGACCAGGTTCCAGTCGGTGCCGACGACGATCGACGAGCCCGCCGGGAGCTCCTCGCAGCGGCGGATGATGTACTCGGTGCTGCCGTCCTCGTCGGCGGCCTCCACCACGGGCCGCGGGCACTCGGGGTGCACGCTCACCGTCACGTCCGGGTCGGCCGCGCGGGCCGCCTCGATCTGGCGGACGTTGAAGCCGGTGTGGACGTTGCAGAAGCCCTTCCAGAGGATCACCGGCGCATCGGCGAGCTGGTCCGCCGGGATACCGCCGAGCTCCGCGAGCCGCGGGTTCCAGACGAGGGGGGCGCCGGGATCCATCCCGAGGCGGCAGGCCGTGTTGCGGCCGAGGTGCTCGTCGGGGAAGAAGAAGACCGCGTCGCCCTCGGAGAGCGCCCAGCGGAAGGCCTTCTCGGCGTTCCCCGACGTGCAGACGGCGCCGCCGTGGGCGCCCACGAACGCCTTCAGGTCCGCCCCCGAGTTCATGTAGGTCAGCGGGATGACCTTCTTGCCCGGGAGGGCCTGCGTCATCTGGTCCCACGCGTCGCGGACGGTGTAGATGTCGGCGCACTCCGCCAGGTGGCAGCCGGCGCCGAGGTCGGGGAGGACCACGGTCTGGTGGGGGGCCCGGAGGACGTCGGCGGCCTCGGCCATGAAGTAGACGCCGAGGAAGACGACCAGATCGGCCTGCGTGGCCTCGGCGCCGCGGCGGGCGAGCAGGAACGAGTCGCCGGTGACGTCGGCGAACGCGATGACCTCGTCGCGCTGGTAGTGGTGGCCCAGGATCACGGCGCGCTCGCCGAGGGCACGGCGGGCCGCCCAGGCGCGCTCCCAGAGCGCCTCCTGGCCGGCCGCGGTCTCGGTGGACGGCAGGGCGCAGGCGGGCCCGGGGGCGATGGCGGTGG
>DATLLV010000104.1:0-3591 GCA_035537655.1 Miltoncostaeaceae bacterium | reverse complement strand
TCCTCGTGCCCGGCGGCTTCGGCGGCCGCGGCATCGAGGGCAAGATCCAGGCGGCCCGCTTCGCCCGCGAGCGGGGGACGCCGTACCTCGGCATCTGCCTCGGCATGCAGATCGCGGTGATCGAGTTCGCCCGCCACGTCTGCGGCTTGGAGGGCGCCAACTCGAGCGAGTTCGACCCCGAGACGCCCTACGCGGTCATCGACCTGCTGCCCGAGCAACGGGCGATCGAGGAGCGCGGCGGCACCATGCGGCTCGGCGCCGACCCGGTCCACCTGGTCGAGGGCACCCGCACGCGGGCGGCCTACGACGACCAGGCCGTCATCTACGAGCGCCACCGCCACCGCTACGAGGTCAACCCGGCGCTGCGCGACCAGCTCGAGGACGCGGGGCTGGTGATCAGCGGCCACTCGCCCAACGAGCGCCTGGTCGAGGTCGTCGAGCTGCCCGAGCACCCGTGGTTCTGCGCCTCGCAGTTCCACCCCGAGTTCAAGAGCCGCCCGACCCGCCCCCAGCCGCTGTTCCGCGAGTTCGTCGGCGCCGCGGCGGCGCGCGCCCAGGAGCGGGCGGGCGAGCCGGGCCGGGAGCGCGAGCCCGCGCGCCTCGGCGGGTGACCCCGGAGGAGCTCGCCGGGCTGCCGGCGGCGGCCCGCACCATGGCGCGCCTCTGCGAGATCCCCTCGCCGTCGCGCGAGGAGGGCCGCGTCGCCGAGGTCGTCCGCGGCGAGCTGCGCGCGCTCGGGGCGGAGGTGAGCGAGGACGGCGCGGCGGCGGCGATCGGGGCCGGCTGCGGGAACATCGTCGGACGGTTCGCGCCCACGGCGCCGGGGGGCACGCCGATCGTCCTGTGCGCCCACCTCGACACCGTGCCGGTGACCGGGCCGATCGAGGTCGAGCTCGTCGACGGCCACCTCACGAACCGCCACCCGGCGATCCTGGGCGGCGACGACAAGTCGGCCGTCGCCGTCATGCTCGAGGCGATGCGCCGGGTCCGCGACGAGAACCTCCCCCACGCCGGCGTGGAGCTGCTCTTCACCCCGTGCGAGGAGATCGGGCTGCGCGGCGCGGCCGCGTTCGACCCGTCGGTCCTGCAGGGGCGGCTCGGCTTCGTCTACGACCACGCCGGCCCCATCGGGAGCGTGGTGGCCTCGGCGCCGTCGCTGCACAAGATCGTCGCGACCTTCCTCGGGCGCGCCGCCCACGCGGGCCTCGCGCCCGAGGCCGGGCGGAGCGCCATCGACGCCGCCGCGCGGGCGATCGCGCGGATGCCGCTCGGGCGCATCGACCCGGAGACGACCGCCAACATCGGCACCATCGAGGGCGGCACCGCCACCAACGTCGTGGCCGAGCGCTGCGAGCTCATCGCCGAGGCGCGCAGCCTCGACGAGCGCGCGCTGTCGGTCCAGCTCACCGCCATGCTCGATGCGCTCACCTGGGCGGCCAGCGAGTGCGAGGTCGACCTCGAGACGCGCGTCGACCGCGAGTTCGCGGCCTACCGCCTGGCCGACGACGAGCCCCAGGTCGCGATGGCGGTGCGCGTGCTCGAGTCCCTCGGCCACGCGCCCCTGCTGGTCGCGAGCGGCGGCGGCTCGGACGTCAACGCCCTCATCCGCAACGGCTTCCCGGCCGTGAACCTCTGCAACGGGATGATCGACATCCACACGCCGGACGAGCGCATCGCCGTCAGGAGCCTGGAGGCGATGCACGACGTCACCCTCGGCCTGATCGACGCGGCCCGGCAGGCGTGAGCGCCGGCCCCGGCCGGCTCGACCCGCCGATCCGCACCGAGCGGATCCACGACGGCAGGCTGGTCAAGCTGCGGCGGTCGGAGTACCGCCGCCCGGACGGCACCGTGGTGGTGCGCGAGGTCATCGACCACCCCGGGGCCGTGGTGATCGTCCCGGTCGAGGGCGACCACGTGCTGCTGGTCCGCCAGCCGCGCGAGGCGGTCGAGGAGATGACCCTCGAGCTCCCGGCCGGCACGCTCGACCACACCGGCGAGGACGCCCTCGCCTGCGCCAGGCGGGAGCTGGCGGAAGAGGTCGGCCGGGCCGCCTCGGACTGGCGCGACCTCGGCGGCTTCTGGACGGCGCCCGCCATCATCACCGAGTTCATGCACTGCTTCCTCGCCAGGGGCCTGACGCCCGTGTCGGGGGTCGCCGCTGACGAGGACGAGGCCATCGAGGTGGTCGAGTGGCCGCTCGCCGACCTCGCCGGCGCCATCGACGAGGTGCGCGACGCCAAGACCCTGGTCGGGCTGCTGCGCCTCGAGCGGGAGCTGCGCGGGGCCTGAGCCGGGCGCGTGCCAATTGGCCGATGCGCCCTGCGCCGATTGGCCGATGCGCCCTGTGCCAATTGGCCGACGCCGGCCGTAGCGTCCGACGCCCGGGATAGCGTCGGCGGCCCATGTCCTCCGCCCACGGCTACCCACGCTGGCAGACGGCGCCGCCCACGTCGCCGCACATCGAGGCCCAGAAGGCCCGTCGCGACGCCCGCGCCCCGCGCGACCCGCTGGCGGCCGAGCCCAACGGGCGCCGCGTCTACCGCCTGCGGCCGCCGGGGGGACGGTCCGGGGTCTCGGAGCGCCTGCGCGCGATGCTCGACGAAGAGCAGCTCGCCGCGGTCGAGGGGGCGCACGGCCGGGCGCTGGTGCTGGCCTCGGCCGGGTCGGGCAAGACGCGCACGATCGTCGCCACGCTGGCCCACCTGGTCGAGACCGGGACGCCGCCCGAGGCGGTCATGCTGGTCACCTTCACCCGCCGGGCGGCGCGGGAGATGGTCGACCGGGCCGCGCGCCTGAGCGGCGCCGACCTGCGCGGCGTCACGGCCGGAACCTTCCACGCCGTCTGCCGGCGCCTGCTGCACCGCTACGGGCCGGTCGTCGGCGTCCCGGCCGCCTTCACGATCCTCGACGGCGAGGACCAGGCCGAGCTCGCCGCGGTGGCGCGCGACGCGGTGCTGGAGGGGCGCGAGACCCGCCCCGCGCTGCCCAAGCCGTCGGCCATCGTCGGCTTCGCCGCGCTGGCGGCCGAGTCCGGCCGGCAGTTCGAGGAGGTCGTGCTCGACCGCAACCCGCGCCTGGCCGACCGCATGGAGGACCTCGTCGCCATCGCCGACGGGTACGCCGAGCGCAAGCGCGCGATGGCGGCGCTCGACTACGCCGACCTCCTCGTCCTCGCGGCGCGGCTGGTCGAGGAGCACCCGCGGGTGCGCCGGCGGCTGGCCGAGGCCCACCGCTGGGTGCTGGTCGACGAGCTGCACGACGTGAACCCGGTCCAGGCGCGCCTGGTCGAGGCCCTGGCCGCCGAGGGATCGCACCTGATCGCGGTCGCCGACCCCGACCAGTCCATCTACGCCTGGCGCGGCGCAGACCCGGAGGTCGTCGAGCGCTTCGCCGCCGCCGAGGGCACGTGCGTCTTCCCGCTCCAGACGAACTATCGCTCGACCCCCGAGATCGTGGCGCTCGCGCAGGAGACGCTCCCGGCCGGGAATCCCTACGGCAAGCGCCTGCGCGCGCAGCGGCCGCCGTCGGGCGCGGCCCCGGTGATCGCCCACCTGGCCTCGGTGCAGGACGAGGCCGCCTTCGTCACCCAGC
>DATLLV010000103.1:0-15980 GCA_035537655.1 Miltoncostaeaceae bacterium | reverse complement strand
CTGAAGGCCGAGCTCCGCGAGCACCTCGGCACCCTCGGCGGCGGGCCGTGGTCGATGGGCCCCCACCCGTGGGGCGGCCGCCGGGGCACGGACCGCGCCCGCGCGCTCATCCGGAGCGTGCGCTCGGGGTTCGCGCGCTAGCGGGGGGTGAGCGGCCGGTGGCGCCGCCTCCGCGGAGGCTCACGGCCGACAGCTACCGCCGCGCCCTCCGGTGGAGGGTGGCCGCCGTGCGCATGAAGCCGGGCATAGTGGCCCTCCGCTGTTCGTGGTCTGCCCGTGAGACGCAGCGGGAGGGCGCGAATCGACTGGGGCGAGCGGTTTCTCCGCCGGTAGACGTGTCATCAGCGCAAGGAAAGGGCCTCGGGCGCTCGGCCCGTGTCCCCTCGGTGTCCCCGGGAGTCGCCACGCCGTCCCGGCACCGATGAGGGCGGGCAGGTCCTCACGACGGGGTTCTCGACGCGCTCGTGGGAGCCGCCGCGGCCGCGGGCGATACAGGGCTTCCAAATGCCCGGGGATTCAGATGTCCCTGGGCGGCCCGCTCAGCACTCGGCGGCCCGGGACCCACCGGCCAGCCGGAGCATGAGCCCGAGGGAGGCCGCCGGGCCCGGCCAGTGCTCGCGCACCAGCGCCGGCCCCGCGCCCTTGAGTACGGCCCGGAGGACGAGCGCCACCAGGATGGCGTCATCGAGTTGCCCGGCCACCGGGATGAAGTCGGGGACGAGATCGATCGGCAGGACCAGGTAGGCGAGGAGCCCGAGGAGCAGGAGCTTGCGCGGGCGCGAGACCCGCCCGTCGCCGAGCAGGCGGCGAAAGAGCACCACGCAGTCGGGCACGAAGCCCGCGAGGGCCCGCGCGTCGGAGCGGCGTCCACGCAGGAGCAGGAGGCCGACGAAGGCCAGGTAGAGGGCCAGGCAGGCGGCCAGGGCGATGAGGGAGGCCTCGAGCACGGCCTACTCCTCCACGGTGCGCAGCCGCCGGGCCGGCGCCGCGCCGGGCGACGGCCCCGTGGTCGGGGCGGGCGCCTCGGCGGCCAGCGCCGCCGCGGCGAACTCCGACAGGGCCCCGGCACACTCCTCCACCGCCGCCTCGGCCTCTCCCCGCCCAGGCGCGTCGAAGTAGTCGCGGGCCTCGATCTTCGCCAGCCAGGCCCGAAGGCGTGCCAGGTCGGCCTCGGACTCCTCCACCTCTGCGTAGGTCAGTCGCCCCCGCGCCTGCTCGGCTGCCAGCTCCTCGAGAAACGCCGGGGTGCGCGAGCAGACCTCGGCGTACTCCTCGGCCCGCTCGGCGCGGAAGGCGCCGATGAGGGCAACCTCCTCGCCGGGCGCGTCCAGGCGCACGTGCAGTAGGCGGAGCTCACCGCCCTCGCGGCGCACCCGCTCGGCGAGGCGGGCCACCCGGCGGATGACCTCGGGACGCTCGGGGAGGAGGCAGACCGAGGGCTGCAGGTAGTGCGCCCCGAGCCCGCGCAGGTTGCGCCAGAGGTAGACCCGCAACGTCGAGGACTCGCTGGGCGCGGAGGCGGCGATGATGATCCAGCGCTCGGACACCGGTGGAGAGTAGCGCGAGCTGCGTTCCTAGTGAAACGTACGTTGCACTCACAGTGCGCGGCCGTGCGAGAGCCGGGGGGGCCTCGTCGGGAGCCCCACCCTGCTCCAGCCCAAAATCGCGGCGCCCCGACGACGGCGGCGGGGGCTCTACTCCAGCAGCTCCCCGAGGCAGACGAGCGAGTCACCGGGGAGGAACGGCGACGCGCCGGTTCCGGCGTAGACGCGCCCACCGGTCGATGACGGAGCGCAGGCAGTCGGCTCTAAGAGCGAGCCGTCGTCGCGCGCCCTTCCCGTCGCGGCGTCGAACTCGTAGAGCGTGCCGGAGCTCCCGGGGACGACGAGCGTTCCTCCGGCGACGAGCGGGGCCGCGAAGACGAGCCCACCCAGCGATCGTCGCCAGATCACCCGCCCGGTGGCCGGGTCGAGCGCGGCGGTGGTGAAGCGCTGCAGCGCGCCGTCGTTGGAGACGGCGAAGATGCGCTTCCCGTCGGTGGCGATGGGACCGCCCTCGGGCCCGTCGGTCGGTCCGGCCTTGCCGCCGGGCTTCTCGGACGCGGGGGTGAGCCGCCGATGCCACAGGCGCCGGCGCGCGATCCTGTCCCACGCGTAGATCCCATCCTTGTTCGCGGCCACGGCGCGGCGGCCGAGCAAGAGGACCGCGCTGTTGAAGTCAAAGCCGCGCCGGTCGCCGGGATAGACCTGGTCCGTCCACAGCACGCGCCCATCCCGAAGCGCGATCTCGACGATGGCCGCCGTTCCCGGGTTGGGGCCGGGCACGGTCTTGTAGGGGGACCCGGTGGCCACCCAGACCGAACGCCTCCGCCGGTCGACCGTCGGGGGCGACAGGATGCCCCCGCCGTTTCCGCCGGGCGGCACCATCGCCGTGCTCCAGACCATCCGTCCGTCGCGCAGCGAGTAGGCGCTCAGCCTGCCCCGGGCGGTGGGAAGCTCGCTCCCGCTTCCCGACCCCGCCAGCACGAGGTCGCCCACGATGAGCGGGGCCCCCCAGAAGTAGTCGTCGGAGGTCTTCGTGCGCAGCGGGGCCGAGCGCCAGAGGGTCGTCCCCGTCCGCACGTTCAGGCATCGCAGCCGGTCCGAGGCCACCACCAGACGCCCTCCGGAGACGGCCGGGCCCCCGAAGAAGCCCAGATCGCGGTCGCCGTAGCGGACGGTCGGGAAGCGGCGCCTCCACGCGACCCTGCCGGTCTCGAGGTCCGCCACGAGCACCTCGCCCCCCAGGGACGCCCCGATGACGCGGTCGCCGACGAGCGCCGGGGTCCCGGGCACGCCCCCGGCCATGGCCAGCCGCCAGCGCTCATTCAGACCCCTGGGCGCACGCGGAGCGTGTCGGCTCGCCGCCAGATCCCTGGCCGAGCTGGTCCAGCCCCCGGCGGGCGCCGCCGCGGCCGGGGCGGCGGGCAGAAGCCGCCAGCCGGCCAGCGCGAGCGCGCCCGCAGCGCCTCTCGCCAGCAGCTCGCGGCGGTCGAGGCCGGCCTCAGATGGGTCCTCGGTCATCGCGTACGCGCCGTCGTCGCCCGGCCGGGCTACCTCACCCGGATGTTGAGGATCATCCCCACGGACTCATGCGGCTGGCAGATGAGGCGGTAGTCGCCCTTCTTGAGGGTGATCTTGAGCCTGTCCTTCGCGGTCGGCTTGCCGGAGTTCACCTTGGCCGGGCCCTTCGTGGAGACCACATTGTGGGTCCCTTCGACCCAGACGAACCGGACGGTATCGCCGGGCTTGGCGGCGAGCTTCTTGGTCGAGAACGAGAGCGCGCGCAGCTTGACGACGTGCCGCTTCGGCGTCGCCGTCGCGACCGCGTCCTGCGACATGCCGACCGCGACCGGTACGGCGGCCGCCACGGCGGCGATGGCGATCAAGGCGAGGGCGGCGCGGGGACCTCGGTTCATGGACGACTCCTTGGCCGTTCGTCGAGGGGTTGAGCTGCGCGCCGCTCGGCAACGCCACCCGGAGCGGTCCGGGTGGCGTTGCCGGCGGACGGCCGGCTAGGGCAGACGGTAGGCCACAACCGAGGCCTTCTGGGCCTTGGTCGGAGCGAAGCCGGTCCCCACGACCACCAGGTCCTCGGCGATCGCGGGCGTCGCGTTGCCCTGCGCGGGACCGGGCTGCTTCCAGGCCACGGCTCCGGTCGCGCGGTTGTACGCGTAGGTCACCCCGTTGAAGTACGTCGCGAAGACGAGGTCGTTGGCGACCGTCGCGCCACCGAAGTTCATCCTGTTGACCTTCTTGTTCCAGATGGTCTTCCCGGTGGCGCCGTCGAGCGCGACCGTCTGGCCCGAGGAGCTCGCGAAGTTACAGAGCACGAAGCCGGCATCGGCGTAGCTCTTCTGGGGCCAGCCACTGGTCGAGCAGAGGTTGTTGACCGGGACGTAGATCACCCCGTCCGCGACGGCCATCGGGGTCTCGACCCCTCCCAGGTAGCCCGGGAGGAACTTGGTCGTGCGATTCGCCTTGAATGGCGCGTTGCGGTTCGGGCCGTCCTCGTCGTTGTGCTTGCCCACGTCCCGCTTCCAGATGAGCTTGTGCGTGGTGCGGTCGACGACGTACACGGTGCCCATCTTCCCGCTGAGCACGGCGACGTCGGTGGGCTTGCCGTTGATCGTGAAGGTGGCGAGGATCGGCCCCAGCTGCAGGTCCCAGTCCCTGATGTCGTGCCTGATGGCCTGGTAGTACCACTTCAGCTTGCCGGTCTTGCCGTCCAGCACGACGAGGCTGTTCGTGTAGAGGTTCCGGCCCGGGCGGCTCGTCCCGTTCGGGAACGCCTCGGTCCCCGGGAACACCCCGGGGTTCGCGACGGCGATGTAGATGTCGCCGTTCTTGTCCACGGCGGGCGTGCCCCAGAGCCCGCCGCCGCTGTTGATCCTGGGGTTGCCCCAGAGGTTGTCGGTGGTCGTGTCGAACTTCCACCTGACGGCGCCTGTGGCCGCGTCCAACGCGAACACGATGCCCTTGCCGCCACCGCCGTAGAAGGTGCTGAGCGAGTCGCCGGGGACGGTCGAGATGATCACCATGTCGTTCCACACGAGCGGGGCCATGTCCACGCCCTCGCTCTTCTTGCGGATCAGCTTGCGCGACCACTTGACCGCGCCGGTGGCGTCGTCGAGCGCGAACGCCCCTGTGGACGTCCCCCCGAAGACGGCTCCGTTGCCGATGGCGACGCCGGTCGGCCCGGTGCTGAGGTCGTTGAACTTTCTCTGCCACAAGGGCGCGCCGGTCGTGCGGTCCAGCTTGAAGACGTTCGAGTTCATGTCCTGCAGGTAGACCGCGTCCTTCGTCACGATCGGGTTCGCCGAGAACACGCCGAACGGGCTCGTGCCGGAGAGATTGAACGACCAGGCCTTCGTGAGCGTCGCGACGTTGGACGCCTGGATCCTGCTGCCGCTGACGACGCGGTCGTTGGTGTAGTTGGCGTTGGGCGCCGGGAACGCGCCGAGGTTCGCGGCCAGCTCAGGCGGGGAGCCCGGTGGCGCGGCCTGGTCCGGTGTCGCCGCCGTGGCGACCCCTGCGGTAAGCGACGCCGCCACCAGCGCGAGCGCAGCGAGCAGCAGTCCCCGTACACCGACTCTCGGCGACCCTCCGCGGAGACGTCGCCCTGCCTTCGAATCCCGTTCCACCGCGCCCCCCCTTTTGCACAGCGCTGACCGGCTCCGGCCCTTGCGGTGTGCAACCTCTCAGCGGCGTTACAAAGTGTCAAATTCTCACCCCAAGGGTCGGGCCCCTAGGTGCAGACCTCCCCGCCGAGCTGCCCGGCGCCGCGGACCCCGCCGGCGGAGATCGCACGCTTCGCCGCCGCCCGCATCGCCGGGATGTCCGGCACCGGGTAGCCGGGACCGACCCAGCCGGACGAGTACGCCGGCGGGACGAAGCCGAGCGAGAGGACCTTGCGCCGGTCGATGCCCGCGACCAGCTCCACGAGGTCGGGCAGCACCCTCCGCGGGATGTCGGTGCTGACGTTGCGCCGGGCGGCGCCGGCCAGGCGGGGGAAGCTCCGCAGCACCTTCGCCGGGTCGGTCTGTTGGGCCAGCGCCACCATCACGCAGCGCTGGCGCCGGATGCGCTCGTAGTCGGAGCTCTGGCTGCGCGCCCGCACGTAGGCGAACGCCTGCAGGGCGGTCAGCTTCTGGCGGCCGGGCTGCAGGTCGATGCGGATCCAGTCCTGGTCCTCCTCCGGCGGGGAGACGCGGTCGAGCACCGGCCGGGGGACGTCGACGGTCACGCCGCCGAGGGCGTCCACCATCTCCACGAAGCCGCGGAAGTCGACCAGCGCGTAGTAGTCGACCCGCAGGCCGGTGAGGTTGGCGGCGACCTGCTTGAGGGCGGTCGCGCCGGGGTCCCTGCCGGGGAAGAGCTCCGGGTGCCCGTGGGCCCAGCCATAGAGGGCGTTCAGGATGTCCGGGAACCTGCCGTCGGGCACCAGGCCCGCGGCCGCCGGCGGCACCGGCACCGCGCCCATGTTGCGCGGCAGCGAGAGCAGGGCGGCGCGGCGGGTGCGGGCGTCGATCGTGGCGACGACCATGGTGTCGGTGCGCAGGCCGTAGCGGCCGGGGCCGGCGTCGCCCCCCAGCAGCAGCACGGTGAGCCGGCCGCCGGGCGGCCAGTCGTCGGCGGCTGCGGCCGCCACCTGGGCCTTCAGGGCCAGCACCTTGTCGGCCTGGACGCCCGCTGAGCCGGTCGACGTGAAGGGCAGCCCCGGCGGGACGTCCGCCGGGTCGACGTCGGCGAAGATCGTCGTGACGGCGTCGTAGGCGCTCCACTGGTACCAGGCGGCCACGCCGTGGGGCAGCACGACCACGGCCAGCAGCGCTCCGAGCAGCGCCACCCGCAGCGGCCGGCTCGCCGGGCGGCGGCCCAGGCGCCACGCGTCGGCCACCGAACCGCCGCGGAACAGCAGCACCGCCGCGTTCAGCGCCAGGGCGCCGAGCAGCACCTCGGTGCGCAGGGCCTGACCGACCAGCACGACCGTGTCCTGGCGCGCGACCAGCAGCGCCGCGACCAGCAGCGCCGCCACCACGGCCAGCATGGCGAGCCCTCGCCGGCGCGCGCCGCCGTGGACCTGCCCCCACCCGGGCAACGCGGCCGACAGGGCGGCGCAGCTCAGCCCTCGCGGGCCGTCCCGCGCCGCGGCCACGGCGGCGGCCGGCGCGGCCTCGTGGACCGGCGCAGGCGCCGACGCCGGCACGGCGGGCCGCGGCGGCAGCCGGGTGCGCCGCGGGCGCCCGAGGACCGACAGCGCGGCGACCGCGAACATGGCCAGGGCCGCCCAGCGGGCTCCCCTCCCATTGGAGACGTTGATGGCCATCCGACCATCCTCCACCCGCCCCGCGGGCCGTGACGAGCGCAGCCGGGTGCCCGCAACGGCGCTCGCAACGCCGCGGCCGGCCGGTCAGCGCCGCCGGCGCCCCCGCCGCCTCAGCGGGCGGGCGGCTCCAGGATCAGCTCGAACGCGCTGCCGGCGTCGATCAGGTCGAGCGTCCGGCGCACCCGGCCGTAGCCGGGGTGCAGGGCGATGCGGCCGCCGACGCGCTCGGCGGCGTCGCGCGCGCGAAACAGCGCCCGCACGCCGTGGGAGTCGATGAAGGCGAGGCCGCTCAGGTCCACCACGACCGGCTCGGGCGCGGCCTCCTCGGCGAGGTGCGCGAGCATGCGCTGCACGGACTCCGCATCGGCCATGTCGAGGTCCCCGGAGAGCGCGACGCCGGTGGGGAAGCCGTCGAGGGGCTTGACCTCGACGTTGTTGTACGTCTGTTGCACGTCCGCTCCTCAGGCCGGTTCGGAACGGAGCTCGATCATGTCACCACACCCGTTCCCGCCGAAAGCCCCTCCGGCCACCTCCTCAGGCGCGCGACAGGGCCACCGGGCACATCGCCTCGAGGCCCGGGCAGCCGGTGCAGAACGGCTGGGGGGTCGCGGCGGCGGGCGGCCGGGCCTCGAGGCGGAGCGGCGCGAGCGCGGCGGCCACCTCGGCCTCCAGGGCCGCGGCGTCCTCGGCCCCGACGATGCGCGCCGGGCTCCCCGGCAGGTCCTCGAGCACCGCCCAGGCCAGCGTCACCTCCTCCCATCCCGCCCGCAGGGCGGCGAGGCCGTAGAGCGCCTGCTGCAGCCGGTATCGGTCGGCGACGGCCGCCGCCGAGTCGCCGGGTGCGAGCGCGTGGGTCTTCCAGTCGGCGACCAGCGCCCGGCCGCCGCCCTCGTCGACGATCAGGTCGATGGCCCCGGACAGCACGGCGCCCTCCACCGCGATCGCGAAGGGCTCCTCGGCCAGGCGCCGGCGCCCGCCCCGGATGCGCGTCGCCAGGTCGGACGAGAGCAGCGCCGCCACCATCCGCTCGGCCCGCTCGCGGTCGGCCGGGGAGGGGGGCAGGCCCGCGGCCCGCTCGGCCGCCGCCGCCCACCCGGGCGCTGGGGCGGGGCCGGCCCAGTCGTGCGCCGCGAGCGCGGCGTGCACCACGTCGCCGGCCGCCGCGCCGCCCCATGCGCTCGGCGCCCCGCCGGCAGCGGCTGCGGCGGGCACGACGGCGTCCGGGCCGCCCCGCAGGCCGCGCTCGTGCTCCAGGTGGAAGCGCCGCGCGCACGTCGCGAGGGCGTCGAGCGCCGTGAACGACAGCCGCCGCCCCGCGACCGGGTCGGGCTCCGGCGGGCGGTGCGCCCGCGGCGCGGCGGCCTCGGTCGCCGGCGGCGGCTCCACCCGCGGCCGGGTGCGCGGCCCCGCCGGCGCGGCCACGCGGCGCTCCAGCGGCGGCGTCACCAGGGCCTCGCAGACGGTCGTGAACGCCGTGCCCCCGCGCGCGCTCGAGCGGCCGACCACCGCCAGGTGGCGCTCGGCGCGGGTGGCCGCGACGTAGGTGATGCGGCGCTCCTCGGCCTCGTCGGCCGCGCGGGCGGCGGCGCGGCGGTCGCCGTAGCCGAGCGCGTAGACGGGGTCGCCGCCGACGCGCGCCACGCGGATGCTCGCCGCCCCGTCGCGGTCGGTCAGGACGGCCGGGTAGGTCCCGGGGAGGCCGTGCGAGGCGTCGGCGAGCACGACGGCGGGGTACTCGTGCCCCTTCACGGCGTGGACCGTGGCGAGGCGGACCGCGTCGAGGTCGGGGTCGACCACGGTGGCCTCGCCGGGGTCCTGGTCGCCGGCCTCGGCCATCCGCCCGAGCATCGCGAGGAAGCCGCGCAGGTCGGGGCCCCGCACGGCCGCGAAGTCGGCGGCCATGCGCACCAGCTTGCGCAGGTTGGCGTGGCGACGGGCGCCGTCCGGCAGGCCCAGCACCGCGAGGTCGTAGCCGCGCGCGGCGGCGGCCGCCTCGACCAACCCGGGCAACCCGCGGTCGCGGAGCAGCGGCCGCAGGGCCTCGGCGGCCTCGAGGGCCGGCCGGGTGGCGTCGAGCGCCCGGGCCGCCGGCGCCAGCGCCCCCTCGCTCGGCCAGCCTCGGTCCGAGTCGCCCGCCCGGCGGCGCAGCGCCACCAGGTCGTCGTCCGAGGCGGAGACGTACGGCGACGCGAGCACCCGCACCAGGGCCGCCTCGTCGTAGGGGTTCTCCACCAGCGCCAGCAGGGCGAGGGTGTCGGCGACCTGGTCGTGGGCGAAGAAGCCGCGCCCGGCCACCAGGTGGGCGGGGATGCCGCGCGCGGCGAGCGCCGCCCGGTACGGCTCCACCTCGGTCAGCGAGCGGAACAGCACGGCGATCTGGGGCCAGGCGTAACCGCGCGCGCCCAGCTCGCCGACCAGGTCGGCGACCGCCTCGGCCTCCTGCTCGCGCGTCGCCTTGCCGCCGTCCTCCGAGACGACGTCGATGACCTCGAGGGGCTCGGCCGCGAGCACCGGGCCGGGCCGGTCCCCCGCCGCCGGGCGGAGCGGCGCGAAGGCCGGCTCGTCGCGCAGCGCGGCGCCCAGCAGGGCGTTCAGCGCCCGGAGCAGCGGCTCCTGGCTACGGTGGTTGTCGCGCAGCGTCACCTCGGGCGGGCTGCCCGCGCGCCGCATGAAGTGCTCGACGTCGGCGTGGCGGAAGCCGTAGATCGCCTGGCAGCCGTCGCCGACCACGACCGTGCGCTCGGCGTCGAGCAGGTCGACGATCTCGGCCTGGAGCGCGTTCGCGTCCTGGAACTCGTCGACGTAGACGCGGCGGAAGCGGTAGGGGTGGCGGCCGCGCAGCACCCGCCGGGCCGCGAGCAGCAGATCCTCGAAGTCGAGGGCGCCACGCTCCCGCTTGAGCTCCGCGTAGCGCTCCCCGAAGGCCTCGATGTTGGCCGCGAAGCCCAGCAGCTGGCGGCGCGCCTCCAGGTCGAGCACCGCCCCGTAGAGCGCCGCCGCCGCAGCGTTCGCGCGCTCGGCCAGCGGGAGGAAGGCCGCCTTGCAGTTCCGCGAGAGCCATGGCGGCTTCGGCCCGGGCTCGCCGGTGAGCAGCAGCTCGGTCGCCAGGAGCAGCTGCTCGCGGTGGTCGTCGCGGGCGTCCGGATGGGCCGCGGCCTCGCGGACGGCCGCCTCGAGCTCGGCGCGCTGCCCGTCGGTGGGCCCGGGCGCCTCCGGCACGACGATGCGCGGCCGCTCGTGGCCGGCGGCGCGCAGGCGCTCGTGGACGTGCGCGGTCGCGTCGCGGACGCCCTGGAGCGAGGTGGCGTCGGTGACGAGGTCGAGGAAGCCCGGGTCGGCCAGGGTCGCCGCCATGGCGTCGTCGAGGGCCTGCTCCCGCAGCGCGGCCGCCTCGGTCTCGTCGAGCTCGCCGAATTCGGGGTCGACGCCGGCGAGGAACGGGTTCTCGCGCACGATCCGGGCGGCCAGGGCGTGGAACGTGCCCACCCAGGCGGCGGACAGGTCCAGGCCGGGCCGCGTTGTCCCACGGCCGTCGTCGGGGTCGGCGAAGCGCGCCTGCAGCCGCGCCGTCAGGTGGGCCGCCGCGGCCCGGTTGTAGGCGGCCACCAGCACGCCGTCGAGCAGCACGCCGTCGCGCTCGAGGTCGCGCCAGACGGCCTCGACCAGCAGGGTGGTCTTGCCGGCCCCGGCCCCGGCGGCGATCGCCGTGGCGCGGCCCGACGCGGCCGCCGCGAGGGCCCGCTCCTGCTCCGCCGTGGGCGGGCTCACCGCCACAGGTCCTCGCAGCGGCACCAGTGCGAGCATGCGTCGGGCTCCGGCGGCTCGAGCCGGCCGGCGCGGATGCCGTCGACGGCCTGGCGGGCGGCGTCGAGGGCCTCGGCCGTGATGCGCTCCCAGACCTCCCGTGGCACGCGGCGGGCGTCCGGGGCGCCCGGCACGTCGTCGCGGACGGCGCCGGTGATCCGGGCCGAGAGCATCCCCATGTAGAGGCCCCCCGCGGCCTCGGTGCCCAGCGCCTCGCGCGCGAGCGCACCGTAGACGGGCAGCTGCAGCCGCCGCACGACGTCCTCGGCCGCCGGGTTGAAGTCCGCGCCGGTGCGCTTGTAGTCGACGACCAGCGCCGCCCCGCCCACCGGGGCGACGTCCAGGCGGTCGACCGTGCCGGTCACGACCGCCCCCGGGGCCAGGGTCGCGCTCTCGAGGCCGCGCTCGAAGTGGGTCGGCACGAGCCGCGAGCCCAGCGCCGCCTCGCGCCCCAGCAGCGCGCGCAGGTGCCGCCGCAGCCGCTCCTGGAGCGCGTCGAACGCCGGTCCCGCGCCGGCGGGGCGTAGGCGCGCGCTGACGGCCGGCAGCTCGGCCTCCAGCGCCCCGCGGTACGCGTCCAGGGTCGCCTCGGTGCACGGGCCGACCGCGGCGGCGGCCATGCCCTCGTAGACCGCGTGCAGCACCGCGTGGGCGACGGTGCCCTCGAAGCGCGGGTCGATCAGCTCCTCCAGCTCGGCGGGAGCGAGGACCGAGTCGCGGAACCAGCCGTACGGGCAGCGGAGGTACGACTCGAGCTCGGTGACGCGCAGGCGCTCGCGGTACCGGAAGGCGTCGGCGGCCACGCCCACCGCCCGCGACCGCCGCGCCGCGGCCTCGGCCAGGAGGCCGGGCGCGACCAGGCCGTCGAGCGCCATCGTGCGCAGTGCGTCGCGCTCGCTGCGGGCGGCGTCCGGCGCGTCGGGCACCTCGCCGCGAGCACCCGCGGCCAGGTCGAGCGCGCCGGGGTCCCGGCCCGCCACCCGGCACGCCTCGAGCCAGTAGGGCGAGGGCGCGACCTCGCGCCCCTCGTCGTCGACCGTGCGCCGGACCAGCACGAGCCCGGCCCGGGCGGCGTCGACCGCGTGGACGAAGCGCAGGCGGCCCTCCGAGGTGCTCGGCGCCCGCCGGGGCAGGACGTCGGCGAGCGGCGCGCGCAGGTCGGCCAGCAGCGGGTCGGCGGCCGGACCGGGCGGGTAGCCGTCGCCGTCGAGGCCGGCGATCACCACGACGTCGTAGTCGCGGCCGCGCAGCGAGGCGAGGTCGTGGATCTCGAGGCCGCCCGGCGGCTCCTCGCGGGCGAGGAAGGTGAGGTCGGCGACAAGGTCGCCCACGGTCCCGGGCGGGACCGGGCCGCGCGGGCGGGGCGGGGCGTCGTCGTCGGCGGCCGCGCCGCCGGCGTCGTCGACCGCGGCCGCGAGCCCGGCCAGCGCCGTCAGCGCGGCGCGGTCGCGCAGGTCGGCCCGGCGCGGCAGGCCCGCGGCGTCGCCGGCGCGCCGCAGCGCCTCCCAGCCGGCGTCCACCATGGCGGCGAGCTGGGCCCGCGGGCCGCGCTCGGCCGCCGCGACCAGGCGGCGGGCCGGGGCGACGGCGACCCCCTCCCAGCGGGCCAGGAGCGGCCCCCGGGTGGCCACGCCGCCGCGGCGCGCGTCGGCCTCGAAGCGGTCGACCTCGGCCGGGTCGGCGCCGCTGTAGGGGGTCCGCAGCCAGCCCAGCAGGTGGTCGAGCGCGCCCGGCGCGGCGGGGTCGAGCTCGCCCAGGCGCAGCAGGTGCGTCAGCGCGAGCGTCAGCGGGGCCTCGAGGACGCGCACGCGGCTGGACAGCCGCGCCGGCACGCCCCAGTCGTCGAGCAGGCGCTCAAGATCGTCGCGCACCTCCGCGAGCCGGGGCACCGCCAGGGCGACCCGGCCCATCGGCGCCCCGCAGTCGACGGCGGCGAGCGCCTCGTCGAGCGCGGCCCGCAGCATCCCGCGCGTGCCGGCGGCGCCCACCAGGCGCACCGGCGGCGGGTCGGGGGCCGGCGGCACGGCGTCGAAGAGGCGCGCCGCGAGGCCCGCGTAGCCGGCGCCCGCCGGCGCCCCCTCGCGCCCGGCGGACCCGGCCTCGGCGGCCCAGCGCTCCTGGCGCGCGCGGCGGGCGTGGAAGGCCGGCCGGTCCGGGTCGAACGGCATCACGACCTCGACACGCGTCGCCTGGGCCAGCGTGTGCAGCAGCGCCCACTGGCCCGGCACGAGGTCGTCGAACCCCGTCACCGTGACCGGCGGGAACCGCGCGACCGCCCGCGCCGCGTCGGCCGCCGCCCAGAGGGCGTCGCTCGCCATCGGCACGGCGTCCCAGGCCGCCGCGTGGATCGCCGCGACCGCGCGCGCCACCGGCGTGGCGGCCGCGGCCTCGACCCGCGCCGGCGCGACCCGGGCCGCGCGCAGCTCGGCGACCGCGCGCTCGGCGGCGGCCAGGAAGCCCGGCGCCTCGGCCGACGCCCCGAACGCCGAGAGGTCGGCCCCGTCGAGCACCGCGCGCAGCGCCAGGCGCACGCCGACCGCGGACGGCGGCTCGGGCTCGCGGACGCCGGCGGCCAGCGCCACCCGGCCGCGCAGGCCCGCGAAGGTCACCGCCTCGCGGCCCAGCGCGGCCGACCCGTCCGCGACCGCCGCGCCCAGCGCCCGCGCGGCGTCCTCGCGCCGCGGCACGACCAGCAGGCCCCCGTGGTCGCGCCAGCGCTCGCGCGCCAGCGGCAGCGCCGTCGAGAAGGCCGGCGCCCAGGTGAGGATCGCGCCGGGCGGGAACATGCTCAGCTGCCGCACCCGGATCAGCTTAGGCCCCCGCCCGGCCGCTTACGGCCGGCTTACCGGATCGCGCGCCGCCGTTGACCGGCCGCCCGGACGGCGGGCAGGCTCGGGCCCATGACCACCACGGCACCACGGCAGGCACCGCTCGCCGCTCGCCCCCGGTTCGACGGGGACGTCGTGGTGCGGCGCTGCGACTACGTGTGGTGGCGGACGGAGCAGGAGATCAGCTACTTCGACGGCGAGCGGACCTGGGTCGCCCCGAAGGGCACGAGGACCGACTTCGCCTCCGTGCCGCGGCTGCTGACCTGGCTCATCCCGAGGACCGGGCGCTGGGACAAGGCGGCGATCGTCCACGACCGCCTGTGCAGCCATCCGGACGAGCAGAACGGCGGCGTGACCCGCGCCAAGGCCGACGAGCTCTTCCGCCACATGCTCCGCCACCTGGAGGTCGCCTTCCTGCGCCGCTGGTTCATGTGGGGCGCGGTGCGGCTGACGTCGATCTTCCGCGACCCGCCGGGCCCGCCGCGCGGGCGCCAGCTCGGGCTGGTGCTCCTGCTGCTGCTGGCGGCGCTGCCGGTGGCCATCGCCCCGGTGGTCGCCATCATGGCCGGGCTGCTGGTCTTCTTCGCGCTCGAGTGGCTGACGTACCCCCTGCTCGCGCTGGCCCATCGCCTGCGCGGCCGGCCGGGAAAGGTGAACCCGCCCGTCTGGAGCTGGCGCATCTAGCGGATCCTCACCGGATCCTTAGCCCGTCGCGACGGTTCCCTGAGGCGGGGCTGTCTCGATACGTCCTCCGCAAAGCCACAAGGGAGGATGGACGTGACCGACGAGACGGACCGGCCCGGCGGGCACCGCCGGGGGACGCGGATGGCCGTGATCGGGGCGACGGTCGCGCTCGGCCTGGCCGGGCTCGGCGTCGCGGCGAGTGGGGCGTTCGCCGACGGCGGGAACTCCGGCGGCTCGTCCACCGGAACCACGACGGCCTACACCCAGGCCCAGGACACCGCGCCGCAGCAGCAGCCGGCGCCCGGCGGCGGGGACTGCCCGGGCATGGGCCAGGGCGGAGGCCAGCAGGGCTCCGGCTCGAGCTCCGGGTCGAGCTCGGGCCTCGGCGCCCCGGGGACCGCGCCGACCCCGAGCTGAGCGGCGGACGGGGCGCTCGCTGCGCGGGCGCCCCGTCCGGTGATATCCATCGGCCCCGGTGGCCGCCGAGACGCTCAGCGCGCGCGCCCTGAACCGGGCGACCCTCGCGCGCCAGATGCTGCTCGAGCGCGCCGACGCGACGCCGCTCGAGGCCGTGGAGCGCCTGGTGGGCCTGCAGGCGCAGGAGCCGCTCGACCCCTACACGGCGCTCTGGTCGCGGCTGCGCGGCTTCCGGCCCGAGGCGGTGGGCCGCCTGCTCGAGCGGCGCGAGGCCGTCCGGGTGGTCGTGATGCGCTCGACGATCCACCTCGTCTCGGCCGCCGACTGCCGGACGCTGCGGCCCCTGATGCAGCCGGTGATCGACGCCGAGCTGGCGCGCCACCCCGAGTGGGCGCCGCGGCTGCTGGGCGTCGACCTCGCGCCCGTGCTCGCGGCGGCGCGGGAGGAGCTGGCGGCGGAACCGCTGACGGCCGCGCGCCTGCGGAGGCGGCTGGCCGAGCGCTTCCCGGATCTCGACGCTGCGGCCATGGGCGGCGCGTGCCGCTGCCTCATCGCGCTGGTGCAGGTGCCGCCGCGCGGCGTCTGGGGGCGGACCGGCGGCGTGACGGTGGCGACGGCCGAGGACTGGCTGGGCGCGCCGCTCGACCCGGCGCCCTCGATCGACGCCGTCGTGCTCCGCTACCTGGCGGCCTTCGGGCCCGCCACCCCGGGCGACGCCTCGGCGTGGTCGCGGCTGGCGGGCATGCGCGAGGTGTTCGAGCGCCTGCGCCCGCACCTGCGCGCCTTCCGCGACGAGCGCGGCCGCGAGCTGCTCGACCTGCCCGACGCGCCGCGGCCCGACCCGGCGACGCCGGCGCCGCCGCGCTTCCTACCCGAGTACGACAACGCGCTGCTCTCGCACGCCGACCGCTCCCGCGTCGTCGCGCCCGAGGTGCGCGCCCGGCTCGCGGGCGCGATCGAGGGACTGGGCTGGGGCTCGGTCCTGGTCGACGGCCGCGCGACGGCGCTCTGGCGGCTCGAGCGGGCGCGAGGCGGCGCGCGGGCCGAGCTGCGGGTCGTGCACGCCGGGCTGGCGACGCGCGCGGCGGCGCCGGTGGCCGCCGAGGGGCGGCGCCTGCTGCGCCTGCTGGCGGCCGACGCGGACGAGCGCGAGGTTCGCATGGAGGCCGCCCCGTGATGGGCGTGCGATGATGTCGCCATGGACCCTGCCGAGGGCACGCCCCTCTGGGTCCGCGCCGTGGCCGATCCGGCGTTCCGCGAAGCGCTGATCGGCGACCCGCTGCGGGCCCTGGCCGACGCCGGCGACGTGATCGCCTCGCCCGCGCAGGTCGAGCAGCTGGAGGGCATGGACCTGCAGGAGCGCTTCGAGCTCGTGACCGG
>DATLLV010000102.1:0-33364 GCA_035537655.1 Miltoncostaeaceae bacterium | reverse complement strand
CGCCGGCGAGGTGCTGGCCCTGGCCGAGGAGCGCGCGGCCGTGCTCGACGAGGCCGTCGGCGTGGCGGCCGCCCTGCGGGAGGCCCGCGCCGAGGCCGCGCCGCGCCTGGCCGAGGCCGTGCGCGCCGAGCTGGCCGACCTCGCCATGGCCAGGGCCAGCACCTCGCCGGCGCCCTCGTCCAGCCCCCGCAGGGCCACCCGGGCCTCCGCCGCCCGGGCGAGCACGGCCTCGGTGCCGGGGCCGTGGCGGCGGCCCAGGCGGGCGTAGTCGTCGAGCCGCTCCTCCACCTGGGCCAGCCGGCCGGGCTCGGCCTCGAGGTCCTGGAGGTAGGCGCGCAGCGCCAGCGCCGCCTCCTGCAGCGACGCCTCGGCGGCGGCCAGGTCGGCGTGGGGCCCGGCCAGCGCCGGGTCGACGCCCACGAGCGGCTCGAGGGCCCTTGCGGCGGCGCCGACGGCGGAGACGGCCCCGGCGCCGGCCGCGTCGTCGGCCGGCGAGAGCGCCTCGGCCGCGGCGCCGGCGGCGGCCGCCAGGCCCTCGGCGTGGCGGAGCCGCTCGCGCTCGGCCCGGAGGGCGGCCTCCTCGTCCAGGTCGAGGCCCGCCGCATCGACCGCCGCCACCAGCTCCTCGAGGTCGGCCCGCTCGCGCTCGGCTGCCTCGCGCCTCGCGCGGGCCTGAGCGAGCGCCCGGTCGAGCGCACGCATGCGGCGCCGCAGATCCCCCAGCCGGTCGGCCGCGGCGACGACGTCGGCCCCGGCGAAGGCGTCGAGCACCGCGAGCTGGCTGGCCGGGCTCACCAGCCGGCGGTGCTCGTGCTGGGCCGAGAAGCGGATCAGCGCCCGCGCCAGCGCCGCCACCGCCTCGCGCGGCGCCGCCTGGCCGTCGATCAGCGCCCGCGCCCGGCCCTCGGCCGGCACCCGGCGCGCGATCACGACCTCGGCCTCGTCCTCGGCCAGCTCGCGCAGCGGCGCGGCCGGGTCGCCCTCGTCCAGCCGGTCCCAGAACCCGTCGGGCACGGCGAGCGTCGCCTGCACGAGGGCGTGGCGCGCCCCCGGCCGCACCGCGCCGGCGTCGGCGGGCGCGCCGGCCAGCAGCGCCAGCGCCTGGGCCAGCACGGTCTTGCCGGCCCCGGTCTCGCCGGTGATGGCGGTCAGGCCGGCCGGCGGGGCGATCTCGGCCCGCTCGATCACCACGAGGTCCCGCACCTCGAGCGCGCGGATCACGGCCGGCCGAACTTCTCCCGGTAGCGGCGGAAGAACGAGGCCTCCGGGAACGTCGCCAGGTGGACCTCGTCCCCGCTCAGACCCACGGTGATCGAGCGACCGGGGCGCAGCGCCCCGATGCGCTGGCCGTCGGCCTGGACGTCGACGTCGCCGAGCAGGGCGCTGTTGGTGACCCGAAGCTGCTCCTCCGCGCCGATCACGAGGGGGCGGCTGTCGAGGTGGTGCAGGGCGATGAACGAGAGCACGAAGCAGCGAACCCGCCACGAGACCGTCGGCCCACCCGCGGCGAGGTTGTAGGCCGTCGAGCCGACCGGGGTGCTCAGGACCACCCCGTCGCAGCGCACGGTGGCCACCAGCTCCCCGTCGACCTCGTAGGTGAGGTCGGCGATGCGCGCCTCGCCGCTGCGGAAGAGGGCGAGGTCGTTGACCGCCTGCACCTCGCCCTCGCCCCACTCGGCCTTCAGCGACGGCAGGCTGAGGATGACGAACTCGCCGGCGAGGGCCCGGCGCAGGTCGCGCTCGAGGGTCTCGCGCTCGATCGAGGCCAGGAAGCCGACGCGGCCGTAGTTCACGCCGATCACGGGCGCCCCCGAGCCGGCCTCGCGCGCCAGGGCGCGCAGGATGCTGCCGTCGCCGCCCAGCACGAGGATGAGGTCCTCGCCGCCCGGCCGCAGCCCCATGCGGTCGCTCGACTGGTAGGCCGAGAGGGCCGGGTGCTTCACCACCTCGCCGGCCGGGAGCAGCACCTGGACGCCGGCCTCCTCGAGGATCGACAGGATGGCGGGCAGGGTCGAGGCGGTGACGTCGGGCTCGCGGTGGGTCAGCAGCAGCACCCGCTTGACCGCGACCGCTTGATCGATGCGGATCGGCTCCGCGCTCCCCATGTGGGCGCCCGGCGTCATCCCGCCCCCGCCGCGTCCACGGCCAGCACGAAGATCTCGCGGTTGCCCCTGGGCCCGGGCAGCCCCGAGTCGGCCGTGCCCGCGGCGCGCCCGCCCTCGGCCTCGATCGCCTCGATCACCGCGCGCACGGCGTCCTCCCTCGCCTGCGGGTCGCGCACGACGCCGCCCGAGCCCACGCGCTCCCTCCCGACCTCGAACTGGGGCTTGACCATCACCATCGCACGCCAGCCGGGCGCCAGGCAGCGTCGCACCGCGCCCCAGACCGTGCCGATCGAGATGAAGGAGAGGTCACAGGTCGCGAGGTCCGGCTGCCAGGGCAGCAGCTCGGGGCGGAGGTCACGCGCGTTGGTGCGCTCCATGACGTGCACCCGCTCATCTTGGCGCAGGGCCCAGTCGAGCTGCCCGTACCCGACGTCGACCGCGATGACGCGGCGCGCGCCCCGCTGCAGCAGGCAGTCCGTGAAGCCGCCGGTGGAGGCCCCGAGGTCGATCGCGCAGGCGCCGCGAACGTCCACCTCGAGGGCGTCGAGGGCGTTGGCGAGCTTGATCCCGCCGCGCGAGACGTATTCCCGGGCCGGCTCGACGGCGATCGCCGCGCCCTCGGCCACCCCGGCGCCGGGCTTGTCGACCCTGCGGCCGTCGACGTGCACCCTGCCCGCCATGACGGCCGCCTGTGCGCGTGCCCGCGACGGGAAGAGACCCCTCTCGACGAGGGCCACGTCGAGGCGGGAGCGCGGCATCCGCCCGCGGGGCTACCCGCCTTCGGCGACGAGGATCCCCGTCGAGCCGCTGAGGGCGCGCACGGCCCGGGCGGCGACGTGCTCGGGCGAGAGTCCGACCTCGTCCAGCAGCAGCTCGCGCTTGCCGTGGTCGACGAAGCGGTCGGGCACGCCGAGGCGCAGCACCCGGGTGGGCGCGTCCTCGAGCACCTCCAGCACCGCGCTGCCGAAGCCGGCGTGCTCGGAGTGGTCCTCGATCGTCACCAGCAGCTCGTGGCGGCCGGCGAGCTGGCGGATGAGCTGGGCGTCGATCGGCTTGCAGAAGCGCGCGTTCACGATCGTCGGGCGGGCGCCGAGCGCGTCCTCCAGCGGGTCCGCGGCCGCCTGCGCCAGCGCCGCGCCGTGGCCGTAGCCGACCAGCGCCACCCGCTCGCCCGACTCGATCACGTGCCCCCTGCCGATCTCGATCGGACGCGGGCGCTCGGGGAGCTCCACGCCCAGGCCGGCGCCGCGCGGATAGCGGAAGGCCACCGGGCCGTCCATCCGGAGGGCGGTGTGGAGCATGTCGACCAGCTCCGCCTCGTCCATCGGCGCCATCACCGTCAGGCCGGGGATCGAGCGCAGGTAGGCGAGGTCGAAGACGCCGTGGTGCGTCGGGCCGTCGTCGCCCACCAGGCCACCCCGGTCGATCGCGAAGACGACCGGCAGGTTCTGAATGGCCACGTCGTGGATGATCGGGTCGAAGGCCCGCTGCAGGAAGGTCGAGTAGATCGCGCAGACCGGCCGGTAGCCGGCGATCGCCAGGCCGCCGGCGAACACGACCGCGTGCTGCTCGGCGATGCCGACGTCGTAGGTGCGCTCGGGGAAGCGGCTCATCATGTGGTGCATCCCCGTGCCCTTGAGCATCGCGGCGGTGATGCCGACGACGCGCGGGTCGCGCTCGGCCTCGGCGACCAGCGCCCGGCCGAAGACCTCGGTGTAGTTCGGCGGGCCGCCGGACGACTTCTTCGCCGCCTTGCCGCTCTCGACCGAGAACGGGGTGGCGCCGTGCATGGCCTCCACGTCGGCCTCGGCCGGCGCGTAGCCCTTGCCCTTGGTCGTCTTGGCGTGGATCACGACCGGACGGTCCATCTCGAGCGTCGTGCGCAGGGCCTTGCGGACCTCGCCGATGTCGTGGCCGTCGATGGGGCCGTAGTACGCGAAGCCGAGCGCCTCGAAGAGCGCCCCGTCCTCGAACCACAGCGACTTGGTGGCGTCGCGGATGTGCCCGCCCATCTCGGCCGCGCCCGGCAGCTTGGCCAGGCCGCGCTCGATCTCCTCGCGCACCTTGGTGAGCGTCGGGTCGACGCGCACGCGCTGGAAGAGCTTGGAGAGCGCGCCCACGTTCTCCGAGATGCTCATGCCGTTGTCGTTCAGCACGACCGTGATCGGCGACCTCAGGTGCCCGGCCTGGTTCAGGCCCTCGTACGCCATGCCGCCGGTCAGCGCGCCGTCGCCGATGACGCAGACGACGTGGCCGTCCTGGTGGCCGTGGCGGCCCGCCTCGGCGAGCCCGGTCGCGTAGCTGATCGAGGTGCTGGCGTGGCCGGCGCCCACGATGTCGTGCTCGCTCTCGACCCGGCGCAGGAAGCCGCTGATGCCGCCGTGCTGGCGCAGGGTCGGGAAGCCCTCGAGGCGCCCGGTCAGCAGCTTGTGGCCGTAGGCCTGGTGGCCCACGTCCCAGATGATGCGGTCGCGGGGCGACTCCAGCTCGCGATGCAGCGCGATGGTCAGCTCGACCGTCCCCAGGCTGGCGCCGAGGTGGCCGCCGGTCTGGCTGACCGTGTCGATGATGGCCCCGCGCATCTCGACGGCGAGCTCCTCGAGCTCCTCGTCGGTCATGAGGTGCACGTCGGAGGGCGCCTGGAGCCCCCGGATCAGGGGGAACCGGCTGTCGGGCGTGGGCATCCGCGCGAGTCTAGAGCTTTGCGCCGCCGTGTCACATCCCCCGTGTGGCCCTTCGCGGGCCCGGCGGCGATCGGCGGTCCGTCGTCCCCCGTCAGGCGGCGCGGGCCAGATCCAGCCGGGAGAGCAGCCAATCGCGCTGCCAGACGCGTTCGGTCGCGTACCCGGCGTCGAACCCGCCGGCGCGCCCGGCGACCTCGTGCGCCCGCCCGGCGGCCCGCGCGGCCGTGAAGGCGACGTTGGCAGCGATCGCCGCCGCGCTCGGCGGCGCCAGCGTGGCCAGGATCGTGGAATCGGGCATGGCTCCGCGCGACATCGCGACCGCGTCGGCGGCGAAGCCGAGCTGGCCGGCGATCTCCGGGGAGGCGCCCCGCGCGAGGGCCTGGGCGCGATCGGCGATGGCGGGGTGCGCCTCGAGGCGCCGGAGGTCGCCGGCCTCCGCGCGCCGGCCGCCGCGCTCGAGGGCCTCGACCGCGCGGTCGCGCGCCCGGAGCACGCACGCCCCGGCGAGGGCCCGGGCGGCGCCGTCGTGCCATCGCTCGACCCGCGACACCAGGCGCCCGCGGGACGCCACGAACCCGGCCTCGCTCTCCATGACGGGCTCCCCGAGCTCGACGCGCCACAGCTCGGCGTCGATCCAGTCGATCAGGTCGCCCGGGCCGCAGGCGTGGATCCCGTTCCGGCACACCTCGAGCGGCCCCTCCACCTCGACCCAGGCCCCGGGGACCCCGTCGTCGGGCACGGGCCACGACAGCCGGCTGAACAGGCCGACGGCGCCGGGGGTCAGGAACTTGAACGCGATCACCGCGCGTCCGGCTCCGGGGTCCGGAAGGCCGCCAGCAGGGCCGCCTCGTCCGCGGGCGTCAGCCCCGGCCCGCACCCCGCGCGGGCCGCCGCCAGGACGGCCCGCATCTGGGACAGGTAGCCCCGGCAGGCGGGGCAGACGGCCACGTGGCGCTCGAACTCGAGTCGCTCGGACATCGGCAGCGCGTCGTCCTGGTAGTCGGTGAGGAGCCGCACCACGTCCTCGCAGCTCGCCCTCGGCGGCCCCCTCACGCGCCCGCTCCCGGCGCCCCGAGGTAGCCCTCGAGCTCGCTGCGCACGCGCGCGCGGGCTCGGTGCAGCCGCACCCGCTGGTTCTCGTCGCTGATCCCCAGCGCCTCGGCCACCTCGCGCGCGCTCCAGCCGGCCACGTCCCGCAGCGTCATGACCTCGCGCAGCAGCGGCGGCAGGCCGGCGATGGCCTCGCGCACGACGTCCACGCACTCGCGCCCCAGCACGCGGTCCTCCGGGAGCGCGTCCCACGCGTCGTTCGGCGTCGTCCAGATGCGCGACCAGCGCGGGTGATCGGCGGGCGTGAACGGATCCGGCTCGGCCGAGGGCTCCAGGGGCTCCCCGCCCAGGAGGGAGGAGAACGGGACGCAGCGCCCCTCGCGCGCCGCCCGCTTGCGCGCGCAGTTGGCCAGGATGGTGAAGATCCAGGTCCGGAGGCTGGATCGGCCCTCGAAGCGGTCCACGCTGCGCACCACGCTCAGCCAGGCGTCCTGGACGACCTCCTCGGCCACCGCGTGGTTCCTCACGTAGAGCATCGCGACACTGGTCATGGGCGCGGTGTAGCGACGCATGAGGTCGGCGAACGCCGCCTCGTCCCGGCCCCGGAGGGCCTCCACGAGGCGGTCCTCATCCGGGTGCGCTGAGCCCTGCGGTGGACGGCGGTCGGCGACCCGCTGCGTGCCGGTCCTCCTCCAACTTCCGGGTAGACCATATAGGGGGTGGATCCGGGTCGGCGCGCCCGCGTTACAACCCGGTGGCCATGTCACGGATCGCCCCCGGGCGGGATCAGAGGGGGCGTGACCACCACCATCACAGCCGCTCCCCGGCGCGAGCCGCACGCCGAGGCCGCACTGATGGCCCGCGTGGCGGCCGGGGACGCCGAGGCCTTCGAGGTCCTGTACGACCGCCACGCCCGGGCGGTGCACTCCTTCGTCGTCGCCCACCTGGGCCGGTCCGGCGAGGCCGAGGACGTCTGCCAGGAGGCCTTCCTCGCGCTCTGGCGCCACGCCTCGCGCTTCGACCCCGGACGCGGGGGCGTGCGGGCCTGGCTGATCGGGATCGCCCGCAACCAGGCGATCAACAGGCATCGCGCCCAGGCCCGCCGGGGCCGGGCCGAGGCGGCGGCCCTCGCGGTCGAGGCCCTCGGGCCCCCCGAGGACCCCGTCGCGCGCGCGGGCGCCGACCGGGCCGAGGCGACACGGCTGCACCGGCTGCTGGACGAGGTCCCGGCCGAGCAGCGCGACGTGCTCCTCCTGGTCCACTGCGGCGGCGTCTCCCAGCGGGAGATCGCCGAGGCGACGGGCCTGCCCCTGGGCACGGTCAAGAGCCGGCTGCGCCTGGGGCTCGCGCGGGTGCGCGCCGCCCTCGAGGCTCCGGCGAGCGCCGACGGGCGGCCGCCCCCGGCCGGCTACGCCAGCAGCACCACCCGGAGGGCGCCGGACGCGTCGGATTCCGGCGGCGCGATCACGCCGACGATCTGGGGCAGGTCGTGGCGCAACTGCATGATGTCGCCGTCCTCCAGCACCCCGCCGGCTAGGACGTAGGTCCCGAGCTCCTTCAGCAGACGCACGCCGGCCTCGATGAACGCCGTCGGCAGGTTCACCAGCGCGAGCTCCGGGTGGCCGGCGTAGAGGGTCAGCCCGAGCGTCTCGAGCTGGGCGCCGCGCACGGCCTCGCCCTGCGTGAGCCAGGGCCGCGCGGCGAGCTCGCCCATCGGCGGGCGGTCGTCGCCGCTGCCGACGCCCTGCAGCTCCGCGTGCCCGGCGGCGGCGGGGTCGCTCGGCGGGATGACCACCACCTGCACGCGCGGGTCAAGCAGCTCGTCCCCGCGGGCCAGCTCAGCCCCCCTCGCCCCGCACCAGGCGGGCGACGCCGTCCGTGATGCGCGATGACAGGTCGAGGGCCTCGCCGGCCAGCGCCCGCAGCTCCTCGGGCGGCACGTCCTCGTCGCGCAGGCGCCGGGCGACCTCCTCCAGGCGCTCGGCGTCGGCGGCCAGGCGGCCGGCGGCGTCGGGGCCGGTCACCCCGGCACCTCCGCGCCGTCGGCGGCGATCCGGCCCAGGATCCCGTTCACGAGGCCCGGCGCCTCGGCCTGGCAGTAGCGCTTGGCCAGGTCGACCGCCTCGTTGATCGAGACGGCCGCGGGGATGTCGGGCCAGTCGAGCATCTCGTGGACGGCCACCCGCAGGATGTTGCGCTCGAGGGGCGCGAGCCGCTCCGCGGTCCAGCCCTCGGCCGCCCGCGTGATCAGCTCGTCGAGGCTGCCCGTGTCCGCGGCGACGCCCTCGACCAGCGCCCGCGCGAAGGGGTCGAGGGGCTCCCCCTCGCGGGCGGCGTTCTCCTCGAGCTCCTCGAGGGAGAGCCCGGTCACGTCGCGCTGGTAGAGCAGGATCACCGCCTGGCGCCTGGCCGCCCTCCGGCCGCCCTCGCGCTCGGGGCTCATGCCGGCGCCCGCGCCTCGTACAGCGAGGGCAGGAAGGACTCGCGCTCGGCCAGGTAGGCCGTCGTGTAGCGCCCCTCCACGAACGGCGCGTCGAGGGCGATGTCGCGCAGCAGCGGCAGCGTGGTCGGGATGCCCGAGACCGAGGTCTCGTCCAGGGCCCGCCGCAGGCGGGCGATGGCGCGGGGGCGGTCGGCGGCCCAGACGCAGAGCTTGGCCAGCAGGCTGTCGTAGTACGGCGGCACCGACTCGCCCGCCTCGCAGTGGGTGTCGACGCGGATGCCGGGGCCGCCGGGCAGGCGGAAGTCGCGCAGGCGGCCGGCGCCCGGGCGGAAGTCGCGCGCCGGGTCCTCGGCGTTGATGCGGCACTCGATGGCGTGGCCGCGCGCCTCGGCGACGCCGGTGCGCGAGAGCAGCCCGCCGGCCGCGATGCCGAGCTGCTCGGCCACCAGGTCCATGCCGGTGACCAGCTCGGTGACCGGGTGCTCCACCTGCAGGCGCGCGTTGAGCTCGAGGAAGAAGAAGCGGCCCTCGTCGTCGACCAGGAACTCCAGCGTGCCGGCGCTCCGGTAGCCCCAGACCTTCACCGCCCGCAGGGCCGCCTGCTGCATGGCGGTGCGGGTCTCGTCGGGCAGGTGGGGCGCCGGGGCCTCCTCGATGAGCTTCTGATGGCGGCGCTGGATCGAGCACTCGCGGTCGCCGCAGACGAGCGCCCCGCCCAGGCCGTCGGCCATCACCTGGATCTCGACGTGGCGCGCGCCCTCGAGCAGGCGCTCGACGTAGAGGCCGCCGTCGCTGAAGGCCGCCTCGGCCTCGCGCTGGGCCACCTCGAACGCGCCGGCCAGGTCGGCGCCGCGGTCGACCCGGCGCATGCCCTTGCCCCCGCCGCCGGCGGCGGCCTTCAGCAGGATCGGGTAGCCCGCGCGCTCGGCGGCATCCTCCGCGGCGCGCACGTCGCCGACCGGGCCGTCCGAGCCCTCGAGCACCGGCAGCCCGGCCTCGCGGGCGGCCGCCTTGGCGGCGATCTTGTCCCCCATCCGCTGCATGACCTCGGGCGAGGGGCCGACGAAGGTGACGCCCTCCGAGGCGCAGGCCTCGGCGAAGGCCGGGTTCTCGGAGAGGAAGCCGTAGCCCGGGTGGACCGCGTCGCAGCCGGTGATCTCGGCGGCGGCCAGCACGTTCGAGATGTTCAGGTACGAGTCGCGCGCCGGCGGCGGGCCGATGCAGACCGCCTCGTCGGCCAGGTCGACGGCCAGCGTGTCGGCGTCGGCCGTCGAGTAGACGGCCACGGTGGGGATGCCCAGCTCGCGCGCCGTGCGGATGACGCGGACGGCGATCTCACCCCGGTTGGCCACCAGCAGCTTCACGGCCGCCTCACGGCTCGAGCAGGAACAGCAGCTGCCCGAACTCGGCCGCGTCCGCGTCGTCGAGGCAGATGGTCCGCACGACCCCGCCCTCCTCGGCGACGATCTCGTTGAAGAGCTTCATCGCCTCGATCAGGCAGAGCGGGTCGCCGGCCTCGACGCGCTGGCCCTCCTCGACGAACGGCGGCTGGTCCGGCGCCGGGCGCCGGTAGAAGGTGCCGACCATCGGGCTGGTGACGCGCACCAGGCCGTCCTCGACGTCGCCGTCGCCGTGCGCGCCGCCGCGGCCCGAGGGCGCGCCGACCGCCTCGCCCGGCTCGGGCGCGACGGCCCGCCGCACCGTGACGCGGGCCCCCGAGACCTCGACGCTCACCTCGGCCTCGTCGGACGCCTCGACGACGTCCACCAGTGTCTCGAGCAGGTCGCGGTCTATCGCCGGCTGGCCCGGCCGGTTCGCGGCCTCGGCGCCCAGCGAGCGCCGCCGCGCCACCACCTGCTCGGTGGTCTCGGCGAACATCGCCCACAGCACCAGGTCCTCCTCGGACAGCCCCTGGGGCGCCTCCTCGGCGACCGCCGCCAGGTCGCGCACCTCGGGCTCGCCGGCGTCCGCCGCGGCCGCCGCCTCGAGCGCCTCCGGCGCCACCGGACCGCGCAGGCGCCCGGCGCGGCCGAGCGCGACCTGGGCCAGCTCGGGCTCCATCTCGGCCCAGCGGCGGCCGTCGATGACGTGGCGGGCGGCCTGCGCCAGGACCGCCGCGCCCAGCGGGTACGCGAGCGTGGCCGCGCCCACGTCGCGGGCCACGGCCGCCGACTCGGCCGCCACCGCGACGAGGCTGCGCGACAGGCCCAGCCGGCCCAAGCGCGAGATCAGGCCGGGCTCGAGGGCCGGCGGCACGGCCACCGCGGGGCCGAAGACGGCGGCCGCGGCCTGGCGCAGGCGGTCGGCGGGCAGCATCGGCCCGACCACGCGGGCGGCGCGGTCGAGCGCCGAGGGCGCGCAGTCGAAGGTGCGGCCGCCGCCGACCAGCGCGGCCCGCAGCGTCTCGGCCGAGGGACGCGCCGAGACCAGCGCCACCGGGCCGGCGGAGGCCTGCACCGCCGTGGCCCCGGCGCCGACGGCGGCGGTGGCCGACAGGGGCGCGAGCCCTCCGGGCGCCTGCACCTGCACCTCGGTGGCGAGGCCGGTGGCCGTGCGCACCTGCTCCACCAGCGCCGCCAGCAGGGCCGGCGACAGGTGGCCGGCGCCGTCCGACACGCAGATCCTCCGCGCGCCGGGCTGGGCGGCGAGCTCGGCCGCCTCCGCGACCCACCGCGGGTCGCCCGGGTCGGGCGCCGGCCCCACGATCAGCGTCGGGACGAACTCGACCCCGGCCTCCGCGCAGGCGCGGGCCACGGGAGCGTGCGCCTCGGGGTCGTTCATCGGGTCGGTGGCGCGGATGCGCCGCACGCCGCTGTCCGCGGCGCAGAGCACGAAGCGCCGCACGACGTCGGGCGCCAGCAGGCGGTCGCCCCAGAGGTTGCGCGCCCCCACCACCACGCCCACCGGCGTGGCGCCGGCCTCGCGCAGGATCGCCCGCAGCCGGTCCCAGGGGCTCTCCGAGCGCGCCTCGAGCGCCGCGCGCGCGCAGCGGGCGTCGAGCACCTCGAGCACCTGTGCGCCCACCTCGGAGAGGGCGGCCGCGGCGAGGGCGAGGTCGTCGGTGCCGACCGCCGTCCCCCAGGGGAACGGGGCGAGGTCGCGGAGGGTCGCGTCCACGTAGCCGACGTGGTCGGGGGGAGGCGTCACGGGCATCCCTTCGGTGGTCCGGAGCAGGCTATCCCGCACGGGTCAGGCGCGGGCGGCGTACTCGCGGGTGCGCGTGTCGATCCGCAGCCGGTCGCCCTCGTTGACGAACAGCGGCACGTCGACGGTGGCGCCCGTCTCGAGCTCGGCCGGCTTGGTCACGTTCGAGACGGTGTCGCCCTTCACGCCCGGGTCCGTGCGCACCACCTGCAGCTCGACGAAGGTCGGCAGGTCGATGCGGATCGGGCGCTCGCGCACGAACATCACCTGCACGTCGGTGTTCGGGCCGAGCAGGTCGTCGTTGTCCACGCTCGCGGCGGGCACCGACATCTGCTCGTAGCTCTCGTTGTCCATCAGGTGGAGCTCGTCGCCGTCGCGGTAGAGGTACTGCATCGTGCGCGTCTCGGTGGTCACCCGCTCCAGCTTCTCCCCCGCGCGGAAGGTGCGGTCGACCACCGCGCCGCTCGAGAGGCTCTTGAGCTTGGTGCGCACGAAGGCGCCGCCCTTGCCCGGCTTCACGTGCTGGAACTGGACCACGCTGACGAGCTCGCCGTCGATGTCGAGCACGTAGCCGTTCTTCAGGTCGTTCGTCGAGATCACGCGGTCCCGCCCTCCTCAGTCCACGATCGTCAGCTCTTTGGGCGCGTGCGACAGGATGTCGCAGCCCTCGTCGCCCAGGATCACCAGGTCCTCGATCCGGACCCCGCCCTCGCCCTCGAGGTAGATGCCCGGCTCGATCGTCACGGCCATGCCCGCGCGCAGCGTGGCCGTGCCCTCGGGGCGCACGCCCGGCGCCTCGTGGATCGCGAGGCCCACGCCGTGCCCCAGGCCGTGGCCGAAGGCGTCAGCGTAACCGGCGTCGCCGATGACGGCCCGCGCGACCGCGTCGAGCTCGGCGGCGCCCATGCCCGCCCGGGCGGCGTCGAGGGCCGCCTGCTGCGCGCGCAGGCAGACCGCGTAGATCTCCGCCAGCCGCGGCGGCAGCGGGCCGGTGGCCACGGTGCGCGTCATGTCCGAGCAGTACCCGTCGACCACGGCGCCCAGGTCGATGGTGACCAGCGTGTTCGGCGCGATCGGCTCCGGGCCGGGGACGGCGTGCGGCCGCGCCCCGTTCGGGCCGGCGGCGACGATGGTCTCGAAGCTCGGCCGCTCGGCCCCCTCGTCCAGCAGCGCGCCGTAGATCGCGAGGGCGACGTCGCGCTCGGTGCGCCCGACGATCCCGCGCCCCAGCACCGCCGCCAGCGCGCGGTCGGCGACGGCCGCCGCCTCCCGCATCGCTGCGATCTCGTCGGGGTCCTTGACCTCGCGCAGCGTCTCGACGATGCCCGTGGTCGGCTCCGGCGGGGCGTCGAGCATCGCCTCGAGGCGGCGGTAGCGGGCCACGGTGAGGCTCTCGGCCTCCACCCCCACCGCGCCCTCGCCCGCGACCGACGGGACCAGCGCGGCCGCGTCGCCCAGCAGGTCGCGGCGCCCGATGACGACGTCGACGCCCCGCGCCGCCGCGCGGGCGGCGACCGCGTAGCGCGAGTCGGTCAGCAGCGAGCGCCCGCGGGGGCCGAGCACCGCGACGCCGTTCGAGCCGACGTAGCCGGTGAGGTACCGGACGTTGGCGAGGTCGGTGACGATGAGCGCCCCCAGGCCCCGCTCGGCGAGCGCCTCGAGCACCGCGTCCTGCCGGCCTTCCTCCTTCACCCGATCACCTCCCGCAGCCTGTCGAGGGCCTCGCGGTAGCCGTCGGGGCCCCGGCCCCAGACCGCGGCGGCCGCGATGTCGCGGACCACCGACTGGCGCCGGTGCGGCTCGCGGGCCTCGACGTCGGACAGATGCACCTCCACGAATGGCGCCCCGAGCAGCTCGAGCGCGTCGCGGATCGACCACTGGTAGTGGGTCCAGGCGCCGGGGTTGACCACGGCGCCGTCCACCGCGCCCGCCAGGCCGTGCACGTGCTCCAGGAAGGCGCCCTCGTGGTTCGTCTGGAAGCACGCGACCTCCATGCCCCGCTCGGCGCCCCAGCCGCGCACGAGGTCCTCGAGCTCGTGCAGGGTCATCGAGCCGTAGTGCTCGGCCGGCCGGCGGCCGAGCATGTTCAGGTTGGGCCCGTGGAGCAGCGCGACCCGCAGCATCAGCCGCGCAGCTCCTCGACCGCGGCCTCGACCCGGCCCGGGGCGGGCGTGGCGCCCAGCCGCACGTCGCCGGGCGCGGTCAGCAGCGTCATGTTCAGCCCGTCGCGGTCGGCCTTCTTGTCGCGGCCGATGGCTTCGAGGATCGCCGGCGTCGCGACCGCCGCGTCGAGCCGCGTCGGCAGGCCGTGGCGCGCCAGCACGACCGCGACCCGCTGGCGCACGGCCGCGTCGAGGCCGAGCTCCTGCTCGGACAGGCGCAGCGCCGCGAGCAGGCCGAGCGAGATCGCCTCGCCGTGGCGGTAGCGCTCGTAGCCGCCGGCCGCCTCGATGCCGTGCCCCACCGTGTGGCCGAGGTTGAGCGACGCGCGGACGCCGTGGTCGCGCTCGTCGGCGGCGACGACGGCGATCTTGTGGGCGGCGCAGCGGCGGATGAGGCCGGTCAGCTCCGCGGCGGAGCCCGGCAGCGCCGGCCAGGACTCCACCAGCTCGAGCAGCTCCGGCCCCTCCAGCAGGCCGTACTTGACCACCTCGGCGAAGCCGCAGGCCAGCTCGCGCGGCGGCAGGCCGTCGAGCGTCTCGATGTCGGCCAGCACCAGCTGCGGCTGCCAGATGGCGCCCACGTAGTTCTTGCCCTCGGGCAGGTCGACGCCGGTCTTGCCCCCGATCGCGGAGTCCACCATCGCCAGCAGGGTGGTCGGGGCGTGAACCAGGCGGACGCCGCGCTGGTAGGAGGCCGCAAGGAACCCCGCCAGGTCGCCCACCACGCCGCCGCCCAGCGCGACCACGGCGTCCGAGCGGCGCAGGCCGGCCTCCGCCGCGAGGCGCGCGAGGCGCTCGACCTGGGCCAGCGACTTCGAGCCCTCGCCCGGCGGGACGCTCGCGCCGATCACCCGCAGGCCGGCGCCCTGCAGCGACGCCCGCGCCCGCCGGGCCAGGCCGGGCACGTTGCCGTCGCTGACCAGCAGCACGCTGGGACCCGCGGCGCGCTCGGCCCAGAGCGGCCCGAGCTCGTCCAGGATGCCCGTGCCGAGGTGGACCGGGTAGCGCGCGTCCCCCGCCTCCGCCCAGACGACCTGCGCCGGCGCGAGCGCGTTCACCGGGCCGCCTCGGCCGCGCGCTGGGCCCAGGCGGCCACCCGGGCGGCGACCGCGTCGGCCGGGGCGTCGGCGTCGACCTCCAGGGCCGCGGCCTCGCGGTAGCCGGCCTCGCGCGCGGCCGCCCGGCGGGCGAAGCGGTCGCGGTCGATGGCCAGGGGCCGGTCGGAGCCCTCGACGCGCCGCCACGCCACCTCGACGCTCGCCCGCAGCCAGACCACGTCGGCCACCCGGCTGACCAGCCCGCGGGTGCGCGCGCTCTCGAGCGCCCCGCCGCCCAGCGCGAGCACCCCCGGCTCGCCCTCGAGCACCTCGCGGACGACGGTCTCCTCGGTGCGGCGGAACCAGACCTCGCCGCGGCGGGAGAAGATCTCCGGGATCGCCATTCCGGCCCGGCGCTCGATCTCGCGGTCGGCGTCGGTGAAGTCGCGCCCGAGCCGCGACGCCACCCGCCGCCCGACCGCCGTCTTGCCGGCGCCCATGTAACCGGTCAGGACGAGCCAGCGCATGGGCGCCTCACCGGCCCACCTCCGCCCGGTAGCGCTCCACCGCCGCGTCGAGGTGGTCGATCGAGTCGCCGCCGAACTTCTCCGTCAGGGCCTGGGCGAGCACGAACGCCACGGCGGCCTCCCCCACCACGGCGGCGGCGGGGACGGCGCAGATGTCGGAGCGCTCCTTGAAGGCCTTGCGCGGCTCCTTCGTGGCCACGTCCACCGACGCCAGCGGCCGCGTGAGGGTGCTGATCGGCTTCATCACCGCGCGGACGACCACCGGCGCGCCGTGCGTCATCCCGCCCTCGATGCCCCCCGAGCGGTTCGTGCGGCGGTAGAAGCCGCGCTCGGGCTCGTGGAAGATCTCGTCGTGCGCCTCGCTGCCGGGGATCGCCCCGAGGGCGAAGCCGGCGCCGAGCTCGACCCCCTTGATGGCCTGGATGCCCATCAGGGCCTGGCCCAGGCGCCCGTCGAGGCGCGCGTCGCCGGAGACGTGGGAGCCCAGCCCCGGCAGGGGGTCGAAGGCCCAGACCTCGAAGACCCCCCCGAGCGTGTTGTGGTCCTGGCCGGCCGCCTTGATCGCCGCCTTCATCCGCTCCGACGCCTCGGCGTCGAGGCAGCGCACCGGGCTCTCGTCGACGCCCTCGAAGTCCTCGATCGAGAGGTCGTCGCGCACGGGCACGGCCTCGGGGCCGATGCGCACCACGTGGCTGCGGATCTCGGTGCCGTAGCGGCGCAGTAGCGCCTTCGCGACGCCGCCCGCCGCCACCCGCGCCGCCGTCTCGCGCGCGCTGGCCCGCTCGAGGATCGGGCGCAGGTCCTCGGTGCCGTACTTGAGCATCCCGGCCAGGTCCGCGTGCCCGGGCCGCGGCAGCGTGATGGGCTCCACCTCGCCCTCCGGCTGCCACACCGCCATGCGGTCGGCCGCCCAGTTGGGGAAGTCGAGGTTGGGGATCTCGAGCGTCAGCGGGCTGCCGATCGTCAGGCCGTGGCGCAGCCCCGTCTTCACCTGCACGCGGTCGCGCTCGATCTTCATGCGCCCGCCGCGGCCGTAGCCGAGCTGGCGGCGCGCGAGGTCGGCGTCGATGTCGTCGGGCGTGAGCGGGAGCCCGGCCGGAAGCCCCTCGAGCACCGCGAAGAGCGCCGGGCCGTGGGACTCCCCGGCTGTGCGGTACGTCAGGGCCACGGAGCGCGAGTCTAGCGGGGCGGCGCGCCGGCCTCGCGCGCGAGCGACGCCTCGAAGGCCTCCAGCGGGCTCGCCTCGCCGCGCATGCGCGACCGGCGCCCCGAGTGGGCCTCGGCCGCGATCAGCGCCACCAACACCCCGGCGACCATCGCGCTCACCGCCAGCCCGGGCAGCGGCGCGGCCGCGATGCCGACGACGACGCAGGCGCCCGCCGCGGCCAGGCGCTTGCGGCTGATCGACCCCGCCATGCGCAGCCGCAGCGCGACGTGCCCCAGCAGGTAGATCGCCGGGCCGCCCGCGACGCACGCCAGCCCGGCGGCGCTCAGCTCCTCGCCGGGGTGGGCGATCACGAGCTCGTCGCCCACCGCGGCGACGATGATCCCCGCCACCATCGGAATGTGGATGTAGCTGAACGCGTCCCGCGCGAGCCGTCCGGCGTCGTCGGCCGCCTGCAGGCGCCGGCCCGCGATCCGGGCCACGTAGTCGAAGTAGAGCCACCAGAACGCCGCCGTCCCGATCACCGCCACGACGATCGCCAGCAGCCGGGCGGCGTCGAGGTCGAGGTCGCTGGCCGTCAGCCCGGTGACGACGATCGTCTCGCCGAGCGCGATGATGATGAAGAGCTGGAAGCGCTCGGCGAAGAGCCCGGCCTCGATGTCCCAGTCGGCCGTGTCCGACGCGCCCAGCACCGGCACCCAGTAGCGGGCGTAGGGGCCGGCGTAGTCGAGCGCCAGCGCGATCGCCCAGAGGGTCACCTGCCCGGCCGTCGGCAGGAACGCGCCGACGATGAAGAGCAGGCCGGTGGCCACCGACCAGGCGGCGATGCGGACGAACGCCAGCCGGATGACCGACCCGGGCGGCGTCGCGTAGACCATGAACGCGTTGCGCATGACCTGCACCGCGACGTAGCCGGCGGCGAAGAGGACGGCCCGGTCGCCGAAGGCGTCCGGGATGGCGATGGCCATCAGCAGGCTGCCGACCATCATCCCCAGGATCAGCAGCCGCACGGGCGTCCGCTCCGGGTCCAGCCAGTTCGTCATCCAGGTCGTGTAGCTCCAGACCCACCACACGACCAGCAGCAGGAAGAGCGTCCGCAGCGCGCCGGTCCAGGTGAGGTGGACGGCCAGCGAGTGGGAGAGCTGGGTGACCGCGAAGACGAAGACCAGGTCGAAGAACAGCTCGAGGTTCGTGACCCGCTGCTCCTCGCCCGGCACCCGGGTGCGGAAGTGGCGGAGCTCCTCGTACTGCGTGGCGGCCATGTCCTCCTTCTAGCCGGGCAGCGGTGCTCCGGCCAGGGCGAGCACCGCCCCGACGGCGCCGGCCGCCAGGAGCGTCGACACCACGCCCCGCCGGGCGACGAACAGCGCCAGCGCCGCCCCCGCGAGCACGGCGACCTGCCACGCCTCCCCGATCGCCAGCGCCAGCGGGATGGCGGAGCCCAGGATCGCCCCGATCGCCGCCGGCCCGGCGCCGTCGAGGAACGCGCGCACGTCGGTGTTCGCCAGCAGCCGGTCGAAGCGGTCCGCGCCCAGCAGGACGAACGAGAACGAGGGCGCGAACGCGATCAGCGCGGCGAACAGCGCCCCGCCCACGCCCGCCGCCGCGTAGCCCACGACCGCGACCGTGTGCGTCACCGGCCCCGGCGTCACCTGGCCCAGCGCGACCGCGTTCAGGAACTGGCCGTCGGTCATCCAGCCGAAGCGGTCCACCGCGTCGGCCTGCATCAGCGGGATGATCACGAAGCCGCCGCCGTACGAGAGGGCGCCCACCTTGAACGCCGTCCACGCCAGCGCCCCCAGGCCGCCCGTCCCGGCGCCCGCGGCGAGCAGCAGCGCGGCCGGCGACAGCGCCGCGGCCGACGCCCGGAACGCCCCGCGGCGCCACGCCATCTCGACCAGGCCGCACGCGAGCAGCACCAGCACGAGCCACGGCCCGAGCGTGGCCGCCGCCGCGCCGCCGGCGACGGCGTATGCGAGCGCGCGCCGGCGGTGCGCGCCGCGGGCGCGCCGCCACGCCGGCAGCGCCAGCCGCATGCCCGCCTCGACCGCCACGGCGGCCACCGCGGCGCCGGCGCCCGCGCCCGCCCCGCGCACCCAGTCGGGCGGCGACCCGGACAGGAACAGGGCCGCCAGCGCGATGATCATCACGAGGCCGGGCAGGATGAAGCAGAGCCCGCCCACCAGCGCCCCGGCGGTCCCGCGCAGGCGCCAGGCGCAGTAGATCGCGAGCTGGGTCGAGGCGGGCCCCGGCAGCAGGTTGGTGGCCGCGATCGCGTCCTCGAAGTGGCGCGCGTCGATCCAGCGGCGCCGGTCGACGCAGAGCGTCCGCAGCAGCGCGATGTGCGCCGGCGGGCCGCCGAAGCCGACCACGCCGATCCGGCCCCACTCCCGCGCCACCTCCGGGAGGCCGGGCGCGGCGGCGAGCCCGCCGTCCGGCGGGCGGGCATCGGCGGAGAGCGGTCGCACGGGCATGTCAGTCTCTCAGCCACCACACCGCGCCGGAGGGGTCCCCATGGCCGAGAGGACGTCGTCGTGAGGCGCGGGCTTTTCCGCGAGGCCCGCGAATGGCTGCTGACGATCCGGGAGCTGCGCCGCCTGCGCAGCCGCTCACGGCGGCCGCCCCTTGCCCCCGCCGGCCCGGGCGCGCCGCCCCGGCCGGCCGTGACCCGGCGCCCGGACGACGACCCCGCCCTGCGCGCGCGGCTGGGCGAGTGGCGCGGCCGCACCCCGGGCGACGATCCCGGCCCGGCGCTGAGCCCCGCCGACGCCGCCGAGGCCGAGCGCACCCTGCTCGCCCTCCGAGCCCAGATGGCCGGCCCCGCGGCCGACGCCCTCGAGGCCCACCTGGCGGCGGGCGCGGTGAGCGCGCGCCGCCTGCGCCCGGACGACGGCTACCTCTGGGAGATGCCCGGCATGCGCGTCTTCGCCATCGTCGGCGTGCAGGCCTTCACGGTGGAGGACCCGCCCGCCTGAGCCGCGGGACCGGCGGCGGGTCCCCGTATCATCGCGGCGTGCCCCTGGCGCCCGCGACCGTCTTCGGCCTGCCGAGCTGGGCGGAGCGGCTGACCCTGACCGCCCTGATCATCGTCGGGGCGCTGGTGCTGGCGTGGCTCGCCGCCTGGCTGATGAGCCGCCTGATCCGGCGCTCGCGCGGCGAGAGCCCGAAGGCGCGCCATCGCGAGACGGCGATCAAGGCGATGGCGAGCGCCCTGCGCTACGTGATCCTGGTCGGCGCGATCGTGGCGATCGTCTTCGCGATCGCGGGCGGGGGCAGCGTCGCCGCCGTGAGCGGCGGGGCCCTCGTCGTGGTGATCGCGGGCTTCGCTTCGCAGCGCCTGCTGGTCGACGCGATCGCCGGCTTCTTCATCCTCTTCGAGGGCGACTACGTCGTCGGCGACACCATCAGCGTCGAGCCCAGCGGCTACACCGGCCGGGTGGAGTCGATCGGCCTGCGCGCCACCACCCTCCGCAGCCCGGGCGGCGAGCGGATGATCATCCCCAACGGCCAGATCGCCGGCGTCCGCGTGATCCCGGACGGGCGCCGCCGGGTGCGCCTGGAGATGCTCACGCGCGACCCCGAGGCGGTGCAGGCCGCGATCCAGGACGTCGCCGGGTCGGTCGCCGGCGCGGGCGGGCCGTGGGACGGGCCGCCGCGGGTGGTCGTCCGCGAGGGCCAGGGCGGCCTGAGCCGCCTGATCGTGGCCCTGGAGCTCGACGCCGCCAGGGACGGCGCGATCGACGCCTGGCTGGCGGACGCCATCGCGGCCCGGGCCGGCGACCTGCTGGTGGGGCGGCCGCTGGCCATCTCCGAGCCCGGGGGCTGAGCTCACGCCGGCCCGCCGGCCCACCAGGCGAGCATCGCGGGGCCCCACGCGAGCCCGACCAGGGCGCCGCCCGCGAGGAAGGGCCCGAACGGCACCGTCATCCGCCGGGCGCGGCGGCCGTGGCGGATGACCAGCCCGGCGCAGGCCGCCGCCGCGGCCGCGAACGCCGCCAGCAGGGCGGGCACCACCGCCCCCCCGAGCGCGGCGCCCATCGCCAGCGCCAGCTTGACGTCGCCGAGGCCCATCGCCTCCGGGCGCACGAGCCACGGCAGCACCAGGAACGCGGCGGCGCCGAGGGCCGCGGCCACCGGCGCCCACCAGCGCCCGGGGTCGGCGGCGACGGCGGCCGCCAGGGCGACCGCGGCCGCCGGCAGCACCACGACGTCGGGGACCAGGCGGTGGCGCACGTCGATGACCACGACCGGCACGAGCGCGACGGCGAGCGCCGCCGCCGCGACCCCCCGCGCCCCGGCGCCGGCGAGCGCGACCGCGCCGGCCGCCGCGAGGGCGCTCGCCGCCTCGACCGCCAGCGCCTCGCGGCCGGCCGGGCGCCCGCGCAGTGCCCGCAAGGCCGCGCAGGGCGGCCGGGGCCGGAGGACGGGCTCGCCGCGCGGCCAGCGCGCCACCGTCGCCGCCGCGGCGGGGCCGAGGGCCAGCCCGAGCGCCGCTGCGGCCGCCGTCCAGAGGGCGAGGATCGGGTCGAGCGGCACGTCCCCAGGATGCGCCGTCGCGGCGTGCGCGTGGCGCGCGCGGAGCGCCGCCCTCGCGCCGAGGGCGTGACGGCGGCCGGCACACCGCCTCGGGCGCGCTAGGGCCTGCGCGCGATCCCGTACAGCTTCACGAACGTGTACTCGAAGCCGCGCGGCCCGGCGGCGGCCGTGAGCGCGGCCGCGACCCGGGCCGCGTGGCCCTCGGCCTCGGCGCGGTCGAGGTCGTCGGACAGGTGGGAGGCGACGGCCCCGATCCGGGCCATGAAGGCCTCGGGCGCCGCCCGCCGGGCGCGGTGCTCCTCCCAGACGTCGACGATCTCGAGGCCCGCGTCCTCCATGTAGGAGGCCAGCTCGGCGCCGGTGCGGTGGATGCGGTCGAACACGTCGGTCCAGGCGGGGGGCACGGGCGGGTCGATCCCCTCGAGCAGCCGCTGGAACTCCTGGTCGGTGCCCGCCCCCGAGGCCAGGATGGCCACGACGCCGCCCGGGCGCGCGCGCCGCGCCATCGCCGCCACCGCCGCGGGCTTGTCGGGGAACCAGTGGAACGCCATGCCGCTGACCACGGCGTCGAAGGCCTCGTCCGGCACCGGCATCTCGTGGACGCTCGAGCGGATCAGCTCGCCCTCGATCCCCAGCCCCTCGAGCTTCTCGCGGAAGCGCTCGAGCATCGGCTCGGAGGGGTCGACCCCGGTCACGCTGGACGACCCGAAGCGCGCCACCATCGCCTCGGTCACGAAGCCCGTGCCGCAGCCCACGTCGAGGATGCGGGCGTAGTCGCCGGGCGGGATGGCCGCGACCAGGCGCTCAGCGCCCATGCGGTTGCGCGCCAGCAGCTCGTCGTACTGCTCCGCGCTCCGGTCGAAGCTGCGCCCCGCATCCTGGCCCTCGGGCAATCGGTCCCCCTCGCGGACCCCCGGCCACGCCCGGCCGAGGCGGGCGCTACGGTACCAAGAGCGCCATGGCCGAGACATTCACCCTCGTCACCGACGGCGCCTGCTCGGGCAACGGCACCGAGGCCGCCCGCGGCGGGTGGGCCGCGATCATCACCGCCCCCGACGGCGAGGAGACCGTCCTCACCGGGGGCGAGTTCCCGACGACGAACAACCGCATGGAGCTGACGGCCGCGCTCGAGGGCCTGGCGGCGGTGCCGGACGGCGCCGAGGTCGAGCTCGTCACCGACTCGAGCTACGTCGCCAACGCCATCGGCAAGGGCTGGCTGGACGGCTGGAGCCGGAAGGGCTGGCGCACCTCGGGCAAGCAGCCGGTCGCCAACCGCGACCTCTGGGAGCGGATGATCGCCCAGCTCGCCCGCCTGCGCGTGCGCCCGACCCTCGTGCGCGGGCACGCGGGCCACGACGCCAACGAGCGGGCCGACCGCCTGGCCCAGGAGGCCGCCAAGGACGCCGAGCCGGCCCCGCCGCCGGCGCCGCCGCCCGACGACGCGCCGCCGCCGCGGGTCGAGGGCCAGCTGGGGCTGGACGTCTGAGCGACGGGGCGGCCCCGCGGACGCTCGTCGTCGGCGCGGGGGCGATCGGCGCCTTCACCGCGGCGCGCCTGGCCGAGGCCGGGCGCGACGTCGCCGTCGTGGCCCGGGGCGCCTCGCTCGACGCGCTGCGGGCGGGGCCCCTGCGCCTGACCGACGACGGCGTCGAGCGCGAGGTCGCCCTGACGGCGGTCGCCGACCCGTCGGAACGGGCGCCCGTCGAGCTGGCCATCGTCTGCACGAAGAGCCGGGACACGGCCGCCGCCGGGGCGGCCCTCGCGCCCGCGCTCGCCCCGGGGGCGGTCGTGCTCTCGTTCCAGAACGGGGTGGACAACCCGGCGACGCTGCGGCGGGCCTGCCCGGGCGCCGCCGTCGGGGGCGTGGCCGTCTACCTGGGCTGCCAGCGCCTCGCGCCGGACCGGGTGGTGCGCCGCCCCAGCCGTGACCCCTCGACGGGCCGGCTGCGCGACCGCCTGGCGGGCGGCGGCGCCGGAGCGCCGGGCGGTGCCCTCGCCGCCGTCGCGGAGGCGCTCGGGGTCCCGGCCCGGGTCGACCTTACCGACGAGCCCGCGCTCTGGACGAAGCTGGTGGCGAACGCGTCCCTGAACACGGTCACCGCGCTCGGGCGGGCGCGGGTGGGGCGGGTCTTCGCCGACCCGGAGGCGGTCGCGCTGATGCTCGCGCTGGGGCGGGAGGCGGTCGCCGTCGCGCTGGCGTCGGGGGTCGACGTCGCGCCCGACGCGGCCGAGACCTACCTCGCCGACGCCCGCCGGCGGCTGCCGTCCGACGGCGGCTCCTCAACGCTCTTCGACCTCGAGGCCGGCCGCCCTCTGGAGCGCGAGGCCCTGGTCGGTGCCGTCGCGCGCCGCGCCGCGGCGCTGGGCGTGCCGGCGCCGGCCAGCCGGGCCTGCGACGCGCTCCTGCGGTTGGTCGACCCCGGCGCGAGAATCGCCTGAAAGGGGCAATTCCGGCCCGGGTGGGCCTACACTCAACACTGTGAGGGACAGCTACTCGCTGGGGCGCATCGCCGGCGTCAGGATCGGCCTGAACTGGAGCGTCCTGCTGCTCCTGGCGCTCCTGATCTGGACGCTGGCCAGGAGCGTCTTCCCGGACGCGAACCCCGGTCTCGGCGACAACACCTACTTCGCCATGGCGGTGGCGGCGGCGCTGGCCTTCTTCGCGTCGATCCTGCTGCACGAGCTGGGCCATGCCGTGCAGGCCCGCCGCGACGGCATGCAGATCGACGGCATCACGCTCTGGCTCTTCGGCGGCGTCGCCCGCTTCGCCGGGATGTTCCCCTCGCCCGGCGCCGAGTTCCGCATCGCGATCGCCGGCCCGCTGGTCTCCGCCGCCCTCGGCGGGGGCTTCATCGGCCTCGCCTACGTGCCCGGGCTACCGGAGGCGGCCGGCGCGGTCTGTGCCTGGCTCGGGGTCATCAACCTTGCGCTGCTGGCGTTCAACCTGCTGCCGGCCCTGCCGCTCGACGGCGGCCGCATGCTGCGGGCGGCGCTGTGGCGCTGGAAGGGCGATCTGCAGAGCGCCACCCGGCTCGCCGCGGGCGGCGGACGGATCATCTCGTTCGTCCTGATCGGCCTCGGCATCGCCCTGTTCATCCTGCAGGGGACCTTCAGCGGCCTCTGGTTCGCCATCATCGGCTGGTTCCTGCTCCAGGCCTCGGCCGCCGAGGCGCGCGTGATCATGCGCGGCGCCGACCCGCTGGCCGGGAAGCGCGTCAGCGACCTGATGGTGCGCGACCCGGTCACGGCGGTCCCGCACGAGACGCTCGCCGCCTTCGTCGAGCGGATCGCCTGGGGCCAGCGCTTCGGCGCCTACCCGGTCGTGGAGGCCGGGCGGGCGGTCGGGATCATGCCGCTCCAGGCCCTGGCCCAGGTGCCGCGCGCGGAGTGGCACACGCGCCGCGTCGGCGACTGCATGCTCCACCTGGACCACCTGCCCACGCTCTCCGCCGAGGACGACCTCGGCGCGGCCGTGACGGCGCTGCGCTCCTCGGGCATCGGGCGCGCGCTCGTGCTCGACGGCGAGCGGCTGGTGGGCCTGCTGTCGCTGTCGGACGTCGCGCGCGCCGTCGCCTGACCCGCCGCGGCGTCGCTACGGCCGCATGAAGCCGTGCAGCTCGTACATGGTCTGGTCGGGCGGCCCCATCGTCTCGCGCACGTCGGCCGGCAGCGCGGCCATGGCCGCCTCGATCGCGGGCCCGAGCCGGTCGCGCTCGAAAGCCTCCCACGCCTCGCGCGTCTCCCAGACGTCGAAGACGCGGAAGCCGCCGTCCTCGGTCCCGCCGGCCGTGTGGACGATGAGGCCCGCCGGGGGGTTCTCGATGGCGCCGAGCTGCAGGTTGACGGCGTCGTAGCCGCTGGTGTCGTGCCCGCCCATCGACCACTCCTGGATCACTGCCCACGGCATGGCCCGCCTCCTCGGTCGCTTCCCGGACGGCCAGCCTCCCCCACCGGGCGGCGGCGGACAAGCCCGCTACCCCCGACGGGGCGCGTCGGCCGCCTGGTCGGCGCGGGCCTGGGCGATCGCCCTGCGGAACCGCAGGTTGCGCAGCATCAGCGCCATGCAGACCACCGCGAGGGCGACGTTCACGATCAGCAGGGTGAGCTCCATGCCGGCGCTGAAGGCCAGGATCGCGGTGCGCCCGGCCTCGCCGGCCAGCATCACGACGAGCAGGGCCTGGGTGGGCCCGAGCCCGCCCGGCGTGGCCGGGAAGAGGCTGCCGAGGCTCCCCGCGACCTGCACGATGAAGGCGTTCTCGATCCCCGCGGGGATGCCGAAGGCGTCGAGGAAGAACCACGCCCCGCCGATCCGGCAGGCCCACCCCGCCGCCTGCCAGGGGACGACGTGGGCCAGGTAGCGCCCGGGCCGGCGCACGATGGCCAGGCCCTGGCCGAACTGGCGCCAGAACGCCTTTAGGCGCCGCCCCAGCAGGGCCCCCAGCACGAGCAGGGCGATGGCGATCCCCAGGAGCACCCAGCCGTTGCGGAAGGCCCAGGAGAGATCGAAGGCCGGGATGTCGGGCAGCCGCAGGCCCGGCAGCACCCCGGCCGCGAGCGCCCAGATCAGGAGGGCGCTCGCGACGAAGAAGTCGAAGATCGTCTCGGCCGCCAGGGTGCCGATCAGCGTCGGGTAGCGGGCCGAGCGCGTCGTGCGCTTGACCAGGAAGAGCTTCACCACGTCCCCGGCGCGCGCCGGGATGATCGCGTTGACCCCGACGCCGGAGCAGTAGGCGCCGAAGGCGGTGCGGTAGCGGATCCGCTCCTCCGGCAGCGCCGCCCGCAGGATCTGCTGCCAGGCCCGCGAGCGCAGCGCCAGGTTGGCCACGCTGAAGGCGATGGCGGCCACCAGGAAGCCCCAGTGCACGGCGGCGAGGCGCTCGCCGAAGGCCTGGACGGCGTCGATGAAGCTGCGGATGGAGTCCATCGGAGGGGGCTAGCGCCGCAGCATGTAGACCGCCCCCGCCGCGAGCAGGTTGGGTCGTCGCGACGCCCGCGGCGGCGCGGGGCCGCCGCCGGCGTCGAGCAGGCGCCGCTCGAGGAGGGTCAGGTCCTCGGCGCGCGCGAGCGCCTCGAAGTCTCGGATGGTGCAGAGGTGGATGTTCGTCGTCACGTGCCAGCGCTGGGGGAGCGTCCTCGTCACCGGCATCTTCCCCCTCATCGCCAGCTGCATGCGCGGCCGCCAGTGGGCCACGTTGGGGAAGGAGACGATCCCCAGCCGCCCGACGCGCGTCATCTCGCGGAGGGCGACGGCGGGCCGGTGGACGGCCGGCAGCGTCTGCGAGAGCACGACCACGTCGAAGGCCCCGTCCTCGAAGTCGGGCAGCCCCTCGTCGATGTCCGCCTCGACCACCGGCACCCCGCGCGCGATGCACGCGTGCAGCGCCTCGCGCGAGACCTCGACGCCCTGCCCGCGGCAGCCCCGGTCGCGGATCAGCGCGGCCAGCAGGTCGCCGTCCCCGCAGCCGAGGTCGAGGACGCGCGACCCGGGCGCGACCATCCGGGCGACCAGGTCGAGGTCGGCCCTCACGCCGTCGCGGCCGCCGGGACGCGCTCGCGCGCGACCCGGTCGAGGAACGCGGCCACCGTGCGGTGGTACTCGGGCACCTCGAGCAGGAACGAGTCGTGGCCGTGGGGCGAGGCGACCTCGCGGAAGCTCACCGGGGCGCCGTGGGCGGCCAGCGTGCGCACGATCTCGCGCGCGTGCGCCGTGTCGAAGCGCCAGTCGCTGTCGAACGAGATCACGAGCACGTCGCTCGTCATGGCGCTCACGGCCTCCGCGGTCGCCACCGGGTCGGCGAACGGCTCGTAGTAGTCCATGACCCGGCTGAGGTAGAGGTAGCTGTTGGCGTCGAACCGGCGCAGGAACGACTCGCCCTGGTGGCGCAGGTAGCTCTCCACCTGGAAGTCGACGTCGAAGCCGAGCCGCGGGACGTCGCCGTCCTGCAGTCGGCGGCCGAACTTGCGCCGCATCGACTCGGCCGAGAGGTAGGTGATGTGCGCCATCTGGCGGGCCACCGCCAGGCCCCGGTCCGGGCGCACGCCCGCCTCCTGGTAGTCGCCGCCGCAGAAGTCCGGGTCGCTCATGATCGCCGTGCGCGCGACGGCCGAGAAGGCGATGTTCTGGGCCGAGAGGCGGCTGCTGGCGCAGACCACCACGGCGGCGCCCAGCTCGCCGGGCGCGTCGAGCGCCCACTGCAGCGCCTGCATGCCGCCGAGGGAGCCGCCGATGGCCGCCAGCGGCCGCTCGACCCCGAGGTGGCGGGTCACCGCGCGCTGGACCCGGACCAGGTCGCGGACGGTGAACAGCGGGAAGCGCAGCCCGTAGGGGCGGCCGCTGGCCGGGTCGACCGACGAGGGTCCCGTCGTGCCCCGGCAGCCGCCGAGAAGGTTGGCGCAGATCACGAAGAAGCGGTCGGTGTCCAGCGGCCGGCCCGGCCCGATCATGTTGTCCCACCACCCCCGCCGCGACGGGTCGCCGTGGTGGCCGGCGGCGTGGGCGTCGCCGGTCAGGGCGTGGCAGACCACGACGGCGTTCGCGGCCGCCGCGTCGAGCGTCCCGTAGGTCTCGTAGGCGACCTCCACGGGCGCCAGCGTCGCGCCCGAGTCGAGCGCCAGCGGTCGCTCCCCGTCGAACAGGACCGCGCTGCGCGTCTCGACCTGCTCAACCGGCACGTTCGTACTTTAGGGTCTGGCGCATGGAGTCCGGGGTCACCGTGACGCGCCTGGAGCTCGACTCGCCCGAGCGCTTCGTGCCGCTGCGGCGCCGGCTGGGGGTCACCTCCTTCGGCCTGAACCAGATGATGCTTCGCCCCGGCCAGCGCGGCCGCATCCACCGCCACGAGCGCCAGGAGGAGGTCTACCTCGTCCTGAGGGGCACCCTCACCCTCGAGCTCGAGGGTGAGGAGCGCGACGTCGGGGAGGGCGAGCTGGCCAGGGTCGGCCCCGAGGTGCGGCGGCGCCTGCTGAACCGCGGCCCGGCCGACTGCGTGCTCATCGCCCTCGGCGCGGCGGGCGAGCACGCCGGGCGCGACGGCCTGGCCTGGGCCGACTGGGACGACCCCGAGCCGCGGACGCCCCAGGAGATCCCGCTGCCCGACGACCTGCCGGCCTCGGAGCTGCGGACCTAAGCCGAGGCGGGCCGGATGAGCGCCCGGGCGGGCGCGCCGTCGGCGCCCTGGATGCGCAGGGGCAGGCAGACGAGCTCGTAGGCCCCCGGGGGCGCCTGTCGCAGGTCGAGGCCCTCGACCACCGCCACGCCGGCCTCCAGCAGCGCGAGGTGGGCGGGCGCGGGGTCGGCGCTCGGCGCGATCGAGAGGTAGTCGATGCCGACCAGCCGCACGCCCATCGCCACCAGGTCGCGGGCGGCGTCGGCGGCGATGCCCACGAAGTCGCGCGTGAAGGCGTCCCGCTCCCAGAGGCCCTCGTTGCGCGTGCGCAGCAGCAGGCGCTCCGTGCCGGCTGGCACGCCGAGCGCCGCGAGCGCGGCGGCGTCGATGTCGCCGGGGACGCCGCGGGCGTCGGCGACCAGCGCGGGGCCCACCAGCGCCTCGAGCGGGATGCGGTCGATCCCCGGCCCGCCGTCGATGAAGTGGCGGGGCGCGTCCATGTGGGTGCCGGTGTGGGTGCCGAGCTCCATCCGGCTCACGTTCGCGAGGTCGCCCGCGGCGATCCGGGTCGCCGGCTCGATCGACACGTCCGGGTCGCCCTCGAAGGTCACCATCCCGGTCCGCAGCGGCACGCTGACGTCGATCCAGGCCACGGCGGAGTGATATCGCACGCCGGGGTGGGGCGCGCGTCCGGCTTGGCCGCCGGCGTCCCGGTGCCGTATAGGCTGGGGCCGTGTCCGAGGACCCGGCGCGGCGCGGCTACCGGCTGGTGGGCTGCTGCGTCGACGGTCCCGGGGGCGGCCCCGCCGTCGACGAGGCGCTGCGCCTCGCCGCGATGGCCGGCGCGGCGCTGAGCCTGGTGCACGTCGCCGAGAGCGCCGGCCGCTTCTCGGGCGGCCGGACGGCGTGGTCGCCGCCGGAGGACGAGGTGGCCGCGGGCATCGCCGCCGAGGCGGCGTCCTGGCTGTCCGCGATGGCCGAGCGCGCCGGCGCCGAGGCGGTGGTCCTGCAGGGCGACGACGCCGCCGCGGCGATCGCCGCCTGGGCACGCGAGCGGGGGTGCGACGTGCTCGTGGTGCACCCGCACCGGCGCGGCGCCGTGCGCACCGCGCTCGGCAGCGTCACGGCGCGCCTCGCCCGCGGAGCGCCCTGCCCGGTGCTGGTCGTCCCGGCCTGAGCGCGCCGCGGTCGTCAGCGGGGCGTTCGCGCCGCGTTGGTGGTCCGTGGTCTGATGGCGGCATGCGACGCCGCGCCCACCTCGCCCTGGCCGCCGCCGCGGCCGGCGCCGCACTCGCGTGCCTGTCCGCGACGGCCGGCGCCGCGCCCCCGCCGGGGCCGCTGCTCTCCTGCCCGGAGCTCCTGCAGTGCGGGGTCGTCGAGGTCCCCCTCGACCACGCGGCGCCCGCGAGCGGCACCCTCCGGCTCGTGGTCTCACGCCTGCCGCCCCGGCCCGGCCGCCCGTCGCGGGGCGCGCTGCTGTACCTGAGCGGCGGCCCCGGCCAGGCGGGCATCGCGCGCCAGTCGGCCGACCTGATGGTCCGGCTGCGCGCCCTGTCCGGCAACCGCGAGATCGTGGCGCTGGACGTGCGCGGGACGGGCCGCTCGGGAGCGCTCTCGTGCCCCGCGCTCGACGGCGAGGCGCCCGCGGGGGAGCTGGCCGCGGCGGCGGCGGCGTGCGCCGGGACGATCGGCCCGGCCCGGCGGCTCTACACCACGGACCAGGTCGTGGAGGACCTCGACGTGGTCCGGCGGCGCCTGGGCGTCGAGCGCTGGGCGGTGGGCGGGACCTCGTACGGCACGTACGTCGCGGCCCGCTACGCGCGAGCCCACCCCGAGCGGGTGGACCGGCTGCTGCTCGACTCGATCGTGCCGGAGGCCGGCGACGGCGCCGACCGCGCGGACACGGTCGCCGCGGCGCCGCGCGTGCTGGGCGCGCTGGCGCCGGGCCTCGAGGGCGACGTGCGCCGGCTCGAGCGGATCCTCGCCCGGCGCGCCGTGCCCGGCCTCGCCGTCAACCGCGCAGGCGTCGCGACCGCCGCGGGCCTGGGCGGCCCGCGTGAGCCCGGCGCCCTCCTCGGCGCCCTGCTCCTCGGCGACCTCGATGCGCGCGCGCGCGCCGCCTTCCCCGCGGCCGTGCGCATGGCCCTCGCGGGCGACGCGACCCTGCTGCGCCGCCTCGCGGAGCCCGGGGGCGGCGGCACGGCGCAGCCGACCCGCCTCAGCACGGCCGCCTTCCTGGCGGCGCGCTGCGCGGACACCCCCGTCCCGTGGACGGCGGACACGCCGCCCGCAGGCCGGGTCGCCGCCCTCGACGCCGCCGCGGCGGCCGCGGCGGCCCGCGGGCCGTTCACGGCGGCGTCGGTCGCCTCGCTCAGCCCGGTGGTCCCCTGCGTCGGCTGGCCCGAGGCCGGCGCGGGGCGGGCCTCGGCGCCGCTTCCCGACGTGCCCGTCCTGATCCTCTCGGGCGAGGACGACCTGCGGACGCCGCTGGAGGGTGCGCGCCGGTTCGCGGCGGCGCTGCCGCGGGCGCAGGTGCTGACCGTGCCCCACCGCGGCCACTCGGTCATCACGGGGGACGACGCCTGCGTCGACGTCGGCGTGCGGCGGTTCTTCGCCGGGCGGCCCGTCGGGCGCCCGTGCGCCGAGCTGGCCCCCTCGGCGCCGCTGCTCCCCCAGCCGCCGCTCACTTGGGCCGGGTTCGTCGCGACGCTGCCCGACGGGCGGCCGGTGACCGTGGCCCTGGGCGCCCTGCAGGCCACGCTGTCGGACCTGCCCCGCGCGGCGGCGGCCGGCGGCGACCCGGCGACGGGCCTGCGCGGCGGCACCGCCGACGCCGACCTGACGCCGAGCTTCGCCATCGTCCTGCGCCGCTACTCGTACGTGCCCGGGGTGCACGTCTCGGGAGTGCTGGGGGCCGACTTCCTCGAGGTGCGCGGCCGGCTCGCGGTCACGTACCCCTCGGGCGCCGCCACGGCGCGGTTTGGGCCCCGCGGCGTGAGCCTGAAGCTGCGCGGGCGGCCCCCGGTGCGGCTGCCGGCCGACGCGCTCGACGCGGCAGCGGTCTTCGCGTCGACCTGAGCCGCCGCTAGCCTGCGGCGCGGTGCCCCGCGGCGATCCTCCCTTCCCTTGCCAGGTGGTCCGGCACCGCGGCGCCCGGCGCATCACGCTGCGGGTGTCGCTCGCCGGCGTCCGCCTGACGGTGCCGCCCCGGACCAGCCCCCGCCAGGTCGAGGAGTTCCTGCGCGGCCAGGCCGGTTGGGTGGCCGAGCAGCGGGCGCGCCTGGGGCCGCCGCCCGCGCCGCTCGCGCCCGGCGACCGCCTCGCACTGCTCGACGGCGGCCTGGAGCTGGCCCTCGGGCCGCCCGCCGGCCGCAGCGCCGCCCGCCGCGAGGACGGCCGCCTGGTCGCGCGGCTGGGGCCGGGCGGCGACCTGGACCGGCTGGTCGAGCGCTGGTACCGCCGCGAGGCGGGTCGCGTGCTGGGGGCGCGCTCGCGCGCGCTGGCCGCCCGGCTGGGCGCGACCGTGGCGGCCGTGACGATCCGCGACCCGCGCAGCCGCTGGGGCAGCTGCGCGACCTCGGGGCGGCTCTCCTACTCCTGGCGCCTGCTGCTGGCGCCGGAGGCGGTGCTCGACTACGTCGTCGCGCACGAGGTCTGCCACCTGCTGCGGCCCGACCACTCCGCGGCCTACTGGGGCCTGTTGGGCGAGGTGGCGCCCGGCTTCTCCGCGCCGCGCGCGTGGCTGCGCGACCACGGCGAGCGCCTGCGGCTCGGACCGGCCTGGCGGGAGCGGGGGCTCAGCCCCGCCTGATCCGCGCGATGCGGCTCTCGATGTCGGCCGCCGCGAGCGAGTCGTTGCGGGCCAGGCTGGCGCGCCGCAGCACCTCGAGGCCGGCCAGCGCCCCGGGGACGTCGAGGCCCAGGCGGGCGGAGCGCTCCCACGCCTCGCCCGCCCGCAGGGTCTCGCCGCGGTCGGTGTCGACCAGGGCCATGACCCGCCAGCCGTGCGGGTCCTCCTCGTCCTCCTCGATCAGGCGGGCGGCGGCGTCGGCCGCGGCGTCGAGCTGGCCCCGGGCGCGCAGGGTGGCGCCGAGCGCGGTCCAGCCCGGCGCGTTCTCGCGCACCGTCGGCAGCTGCCGCAGCCCCTCGCGCGCGGCGGCCTCGCTCCCGGCCAGGTCGCCGACGTCGCGCCGTGCGCTCGCGAGCGTGGTGAGCGCCCGCGGGGTGGCCGCCAGCGCCTGGGCCCGCTCGGCGAACGCCAGCGCGCGCAGCGACTCGCCCTCCACCCGGGCGCGGCGGGCGGCCGCCAGCGCCTCGGCCGGGTCGGCGACCGCCGCCGCCGCGGCCCGCTCGGCCTCGAGGCGCTCGCGCGCGTCGGGGGCCGCCAGCAGCGTGGCCGGCCCGGGCGCCATGCGCGCGTCGTCGTCGCCGTACCGCTCGATGCGCTCGCGGGCGGCCCGCAGGCGGGCCTCGCGCTCGGCCACGGCCCGGTTCTGGCCCGTCGACTCGGGCGTCCGTGAGGCGCGCAGCAGCGCGTCGTAGTCGCGCCGGTAGTCGGACCGCAGCAGCACCCTCTCGCCCTGGTCGCAGAAGGCGCGCTCGATCTGGCGCGTCCGCTGCGGCATCGGCGTCGAGGCCAGCTCGCGCCGCTTGCGCTCGGCCGCCTCCCGGATGGCGTCGTCGCCCGCGTCGGGGGGGATCCCGAACCACTCGTAGAGGTCCCGCGCCGCCAGCTCGCGCAGGAACCGGGCGCGGCGCTGGGCGCGGTCGTCGGCGGCCACGGCGGGAGCCTAGGGCAGCGAGCGGGCCGCGGCCCGGATTCCCGCACGTAGCAGATTCTGCGGTTTCGGCCCATGACGGATGGGTACTTGCCGCGGCGGCGGGGGTGGGCTTCCATCCCCCGCTGCCCGCGCCATCCCCGACCGAACGTCGGCGCGGGCCCGCCCGCGGCCTCGGCGCCGTCCGGAACGCCTCCGGCGGTGCCCGCCCGCGCACGGCGCCCCGTCCCCCACGGAAGGAACCGTATGAGGAGCCGTTCGCTCGTCGCGCTCGCGATCGCGGTCGTCGTCGTCCCCGCCGCCGCCCAGGCGGCCGAGTCGGCCGCCGACCCGCCCCCTGGGGCGGCCCAGGCCGATCCCCAGGCGATCCGCGACTCGGTCGCGCGCCTCGGCCACCGCGCCCGGGAGCACGCGGCCCGCCTCGGCCTGCGGCCTGCGCCGCTCCTGGCGCCTGCGCCAGGTGGTGGCCTTCCTCGCGAGCCGGGACGAGCTCGAGCAGCCGGTCGACGAGCGCCCGGCGCCGCGCGGGCTGCCCCGCGGCCCCGACGTCGCCTCGCGGATCCGCCACCAGCACCGGCGCGCCACGCGGCTCGCCCTGGCCCTGGGCCTCCAGCGGCCGCGGCCGCT
>DATLLV010000101.1:0-2464 GCA_035537655.1 Miltoncostaeaceae bacterium | reverse complement strand
GTCTTGGAGATCTTCTTCGACTGCAGCCGCTCGCGCTCGAGCATGTTGAGGAAGTCGGTGTTGCCGCCGAAGTTGAGCTGCGACGTGTGGGCGAGCTTGACCCCGCGCTCGCGCATCAGGCGGGCGAGCTGGCGGTGCACGATGGTCGCGCCCACCTGGCTCTTGATGTCGTCGCCCACGATCGGCAGGCCCCGCTCGGCGAACCGCTGCTGCCAGTACTGCTCGCGGCCGATGAAGACCGGCACGCAGTTCACGAACGCGCACCCGGCGCGCAGGATCTGCTCGACGTACCACTTGGTCGCGTCCTCGGAGCCGACCGGGAGGTAGCTCACGACGACGTGAGTGTTGGTGTCGCGCAGGATGCCGGCGATGTCCGCGGTCGGCCCGTCGGCCTTGGTGATGACCTCGGAGAGGTACTTGCCCAGGCCGTCGTGGGTCATGCCGCGGTGCACCTCGACGCCCAGGTGGGGGACGTCGGCCAGCTTGATCGTGTTGTTGGGCTCGGCGAAGACGGCCTCGGACAGGTCGCGCCCGACCTTGCGGGCGTCGATGTCGAAGGCCGCGGTGAAGCGGATGTCGCGGACGTGGTAGCCGCCCAGGTCCACGTGCATCAGACCGGGCACGAACTCGTCCGGTGGGGCGTCGCGGTAGTACTCGACGCCCTGCACCAGCGACGAGGCGCAGTTGCCCACGCCGATGATGGCCACGTTGACGGTGTCGCTCACGGGCGGTTCTCCTTCATGTCTGGGTCGGGCAGACGCAAAATGCATTTGTGTTTTTACACGAAAGATGAATTGGTGTAAAGTCGCGACCGGTGACGAGGCTGATCGGATACGCCCGCATCGGGCCCCGCGAGCGAGAGGACACCCGGCCGAGCCTGGACGTGCAGCGGCGCGGGCTCGAGAACGCCGCGCGGGCGCGCGGCTGGGAGCTGGTGCGGGTCGAGGAGGACGTGCGCTCCGGGCGCAGCCTGCGCCGGCCCGGCCTGCGGGCCGCCCTCGCCGCCTGCCGCTCCGGGCAGGCGGAGGGGATCGCAGTGGCGCGCCTCGACCGCCTGACCTACTCGCTCGCCGACCTGGCCGAGCTGGTGCGCGAGGCCGTCGACGGCGGCTACACGATCGTCTCGCTGCAGCCGGCCTTCGACATCCGCGCCGACGGCGGCCGGGCCGTCGGCGAGGTGCTGGCCGAGGCGGCCACCTGGCAGCCGCGCGCCATCGAAGCCGCCGGGCGCGCCCTCACGGTGCGCCCGGGGCGGCCGTCGTCGGTGCCGGCGGCGCTGGCGGCCCGCATCCGCGGGCTGCGCGCCCAGGGGATGACCCTCCAGGGCATCTGCGACGTGCTGAACCGCGAGGGCGTCCCCACCCCGCGCGGCGGCGCCGAGTGGCGGCCGACCTCGCTGAGGTCGGTCCTGCGCCCCTAGCCGCCCGCGGTCAGCGCGCCGGGCAGGCCAGGCCGGCGGCGTCCACGTAGCCCTGCCAGCGCTCGGCGGTCGCGCCGAAGCCGCGGTCGGGGTAGGGCACGGCCAGCCGGCGCAGCAGGCGCACGTGGTAGCAGTGGTAGTTCAGGTCGGCGAGGTAGGTGCGCCAGGGGCGGCCGGGGGTGAGCAGGCCGTAGTAGCTCCACGAGCCCGAGTCGTGGTCCGGGAGGTGGCGCTCGAGGGTCGCCGCTCCGCGGTCTGCCAGGTCGCGCGCCAGCGCGGAGGCCGCCGCCGCTGCCGGGCCCGCGTCCCCGGCAAGCGCCGCCGCGGCGCCGCGCAGGTTGAGCAGCGTCACCATGAAGCCGTTCAGGGCCGCGCCCTTCCACGGGTCGTCGCCCGGGTAGGCCCGCTCCACGTACCAGGGCGCCGGCGCCTGCGCGGGCTGGGTGGTCACCATGGTCCGCACGCCGCCCTGGTCGACGCCGACGGTGAAGGCGCCCAGCGCGTCGAGGGCCGCCCGGGCGAGGCGCGGGTCGGCCGAGCGGCCGGCCGCGGCCGCCATCAGCAGCGCGACCCGCGCCTGGGCCATCGCCGAGGTCCCGGGCCGGATCGCGGTCGGGTCGTCAGCGACGTCGTAGTACTCCCACGCGAGGAAGCGGCGGTCGCCCGAGGCCCGCTCGACGCCCATCTCGAGCATCGTCGCGGCCAGCGCCTCGGGCGGGACGTCGTCGTTCAGCCCCTGCCAGCGGCCGGTCGTGGCGACCGGGTTGACGGCCCAGCCCTGGCCGGCGCGGTAGGTCAGGATGACCCCGTCCGGGTCGCGCAGCAGCACCCGGGCCTGCGGGGCGGGCCGGCGCGCGTACCACCAGGCGTTCGCCCGCAGCGCCCGGGCGACGGTGGCGCGCCGGCCCGGCGGCGCCGGCGGGGCGCCCGGCGCCAGGAACGCCCGCCACAGCGCCAGGGAGCGCCCGATGTCCGCGGCCTCGGCCGATCCGGGCGCGGCAGCCGCGAGCTCCTCGGCGAGGGCGCGGTGGGCCGGGTCGGCGC
>DATLLV010000100.1:0-8730 GCA_035537655.1 Miltoncostaeaceae bacterium | reverse complement strand
CTCCCGGTCTCCGCGATGACCCTCCGCCGCCGGCCGCGCGGCGCGCCGCTCGTCCATGATCCCCTTCCGCCGCGACGCCGCGAGCCTGCCGGGGGCCGTCCGCGCCGAGCGCGCCGGCGAGGAGCAGGAGCGGGAGCGCATCTACCGCAGCACGATCGCGGCCGAGGGCTGGTACCGCCTCAACGCCCGCGCCCGGCGCTGACCGGCCCGGGCCGCTGCTAGGGTCCCGCGGTCCGCGGGCGGCTGCGAGGAGGCGCGGGTTGCGGGAGGTGTCGGTCGCCTTGCTTCCGGGCGACGGGATCGGGCCGGAGGTGGTGGCGGTCGCCCGCGAGCTGGTCGACGCGGTCGCGCCCGACTACGGCCTGGCGCTCTCGTGGCACCAGCACCTCGTGGGCGGGGCGTCGATCGACGCCCACGGCACCGCGCTCACCGACGAGGTGCTGGAGGCCTGCGCCGGCTCCGACGCCGTCCTCCTCGGGGCCGTCGGGGGGCCCAGGTGGGACACGACCGACCCGGCCAAGCCGCGCCCGGAGCAGGGGCTGCTGGGGCTGCGCTCGGGCCTCGGCCTCTACGCCAACCTGCGGCCGGTGCGCCCCTGGCCGGCGCTCTACGAGGCCAGCCCGCTGCGGCGCGAGCGGATCGAGGGCACCGACCTGCTGGTGGTGCGCGAGCTGACCGGGGGGATCTACTTCGGCGAGCGCGGCCGCGAGCCCGAGCGCGCCTTCGACACCTGCGTCTACACGCTCGCCGAGGTCGACCGCCTGGCCGAGTGGGGCTTCCGCGCCGCGGCCGGGCGGCGGGGCAAGGTGACCTCGGTCGACAAGGCCAACGTGCTCGAGACCTCGCGCCTGTGGCGCGAGCAGGTGATGCGCACGGCCGAGCGCCACCCGGGCGTCGCGCTCGAGCACATGCTGATGGACAACGCCGCCATGCAGCTCGTCAGCCGGCCGGCCGACTTCGACGTGATCGTCACCGAGAACCTCTTCGGCGACGTGCTCTCGGACGAGGCCGCGATGATCACCGGCTCCATCGGCCTGCTGCCCTCGGCCAGCCTCGGCCCCGGCTCGCTCGGCATGTACGAGCCGGTGCACGGCTCGGCGCCGGACATCGCCGGCACCGGCGTCGCCAACCCCATCGCCACCTGCCTGTCCGCGGCGATGATGCTGCGCTACTCGCTCGGCGCCCCCGGGGCCGCCGACCGCATCGAGGGCGCGGTGGACGCCGTCATCGAGGGCGGCGCCCGCACGCGCGACCTGGGCGGCGAGCTGGGCACGGCCGACCTGCGGGACCGGGTCATGGCAGCGCTCCGGTAATCTTCGCCGACCCGCGGAGGACGCCGATGCAGGAAGCCGAGAAGATCTGGATGAACGGGGCGCTGGTCGACTGGCCGGACGCCCGCGTGCACGTGCTGTCGCACGGCCTGCACTACGGCACCACGGTGTTCGAGGGCATCCGCGCCTACGACGCCGAGGGCGGCACCGCGGTCTTCCGGCTCGGCGACCACCTCGCCCGCCTCCAGCGGTCGGCGCAGATGTACCACATGCCCCTGCCGTACACGCGGGCCGAGATCCGCCACGCGGTGCACCAGGTCGTCACGGCCAACGGGCTCGGCGCCTGCTACATCCGGCCGATCGCGCTGCGCGGCTACGGCACCATGGGCCTCTTCCCGCTCGAGGCGCCCGTTGACGTCGCGGTCGCGGCGTGGGAGTGGGGCGCCTATCTCGGCGAGGAGGGGCTGCGGAAGGGCATCCGCGCCAAGATCTCGAGTTGGCGCCGCATCGGCTCCACCACCATCCCGGCCACGGCCAAGGCCGGCGGCCAGTACCTCAACTCGATCCTCGCGAAGATCGAGTCGCACAAGGCCGGCTATCAGGAGGCCATCCTCCTCAACGAGTCCGGCTACGTGGCCGACGGGTCGGGCGAGAACCTCTTCCTCGTGCGCGAGGGCACGCTGGTCACGCCGCCCATCCACGCCTCGATCCTCGAGGGCATCACGCGGGCGAGCATCATCGCGCTGGCCGGTGACGAGGGCATCCCGGTGGTCGAGCGCGAGGTCGCCCGGGGCGAGCTCTACACGGCCGACGAGGTCTTCATCACCGGGACGGCCGCCGAGGTCTGCCCGGTGAACGAGGTCGACGACCACGAGCTCGGCTCGCCCGGCCCCGTCACGCGCCGGCTGCAGGACCGCTTCTTCGCCGCCACCGAGGGCCGCGACGCGCGCTCGGCCGAGTGGCTGGACTACGTCGAGGCGCCGGAGGCGTCGCAGCTGGCGTGAGCGAGCTGATCGCGATCTACGACACCACGCTGCGCGACGGCATGCAGCGCGAGGGCCTCAGCCTGTCCGTCGGCGAGCAGCTCGACGTGGCGCTGCGGCTGGTCGACTACGGCTTCGACTACCTCGAGGCCGGCTTCCCGGCCAGCAACCCGAAGTACGGCGAGCTCTTCCGGCGGCTCGAGGGCGAGGACCTCGGCGCGACCCGCCTCGCCGCCTTCGGCATGACCCGCCGCCGCGGCGTCGCCGCGTCGGAGGACCCGGCCCTGCGCGGCCTGGCCGAGTGCGCCGCCCCGGTGGCCACGCTCGTGGGGAAGACCTGGGACCTCCACATCGAGAAGGTCACGCGCGTCACGCGCGAGGAGAACCTGCGGATGATCGAGGAGTCGGTCGCCTTCCTCGTCGCCGCGGGCAAGGAGGTCGTCTACGACGCCGAGCACTTCTTCGACGCCTTCGAGGCCCACCCGGGCTACGCGCTCGACTGCCTCAAGGCGGCCCAGGCCGGCGGCGCCGCCTGGATCACGCCTTGCGACACCAACGGCGCCACCCTGCCGGCGCGCCTCGCCGAGGTCGTGCGCGAGGTCCGCGCGGCCCTGCCCGGCGCCGCGCTGGGCATCCACACCCACAACGACGCCGAATGCGCGGTCGCCAACAGCCTCGCCGCCGTCGACGAGGGCGCGCGGATGGTGCAGGGCACGATCAACGGCTACGGCGAGCGCTGCGGCAACGCCAACCTGATCTCGATCATCCCGTCGCTGAGCCTGAAGATGGGCTACCGCACCGTCGAGCCCGAGCGCCTCGCCGAGCTCACGGCCCTGAGCCGCTACGTCGCCGAGACCGCCAACCTGGCGCCCGACCTCTGGGCGCCGTACGTCGGCCACAACGCGTTCGCCCACAAGGGCGGCATGCACCAGCAGGGCGTGAACGCCGACGTCCGCGCCTACGAGCACATCGACCCGGCCACGGTCGGCAACGAGCGCCGGGTGCTGGTCTCCGAGCTCTCGGGCCGGGGCACGATCCTCGCGAAGGCGCGCGAGCTGGGCGTGGACCTGGCCGACGTCGAGCCCCGGGTGCCGGCGATCCTCGGCCGCCTGAAGGAGCTCGAGCACCGCGGCTACCACTTCGAGGTCGCCGACGGCTCCTTCGAGCTGCTGCTGGAGCGCGAGACCGGGGTCTACGAGCCCCTCTTCACGCTGGAGAGCTTCCGCGTCATCACCGAGAAGCGCGCCGACGGCCGCGTCGAGACCGAGGCGACGGTCAAGGTCTTCCACCGCGGCGAGCGGCTCGTCGCCACCGCCGAGGGCAACGGCCCGGTCCACGCGCTCGACGGCGCGCTGCGCAGCGCGCTCGAGGGGCGGGTGCCCGAGCTGGCCGGCATCTCGCTGGTCAACTTCAAGGTGCGCATCCTCGACGAGACCAAGGGCACCGGCGCGATCACGCGCGTGCTCATCGACTCGGGCGACGGCCGCGACACCTGGGGCGCGATCGGCGTCAGCGAGAACATCATCGAGGCATCGTGGGAGGCGCTGCTCGACAGCCTGGAGCACGGGGTCCGGCGGGCCGCGCGCGCGCCCGCGCCCTCGGCCCCGGCCGGGTGAGCGCGGCCGAGGAGCGCATCCCGCTCGCCCGGCCGGTCATCGGCGAGCGCGAGCGCGAGCTGGTGGACGAGGTCCTGCGGTCGGGCCAGCTCTCGCTGGGCCCGATGGGCCCGCGCTTCGAGCGCGCCTGGGCCGAGCGCATCGGCGTGCGGCACGCGGTGGCGGTCTCGAGCGGCACGGCGGGCCTGCACCTCTGCCTGCACGCGCTCGGCATCGGGCCGGGCGACGAGGTCGTCACGTCGTCGTTCTCGTTCGTCGCCTCGGCCAACGCGGTGCTCTTCACCGGGGCCACGCCGGTCTTCGCCGAGGTCGACCCGCTCACGTTCAACATGGACCCGGCGGCCGTCGAGGCGGCGATCACGCCGCGGACGAAGGCCATCCTGATCGTCGACATCTTCGGTTACCCGGCCGCGGTGCCAGAGCTGGTCGCGGTCGCCGAGCGCCACGGCCTCGCGCGGGTCGAGGACGCCTGCCAGTCGATCGACGGCGCCTACGACGGCCGCAAGCTCGGCACCTTCGGCCACCCGGCGGTCTACGGCTTCTACGCCAATAAGCAGCTCACCACCGCCGAGGGCGGGGTCGTGCTGACCGACGACGACGAGCTCGCGCGGGTCCTGTCGAGCCTGCGCAACCAGGGCCGCTCCGACGACGGCGCCTGGCTCGTCCACTCGCGCCTGGGCTTCAACTACCGCCTCTCGGACGTCCACTGCGCGATCGGCGTCGCCCAGCTCGAGCGCCTCGACGAGATGATGGCCGGCCGCGAGCGGGTGGCGGGCTGGTACCAGGAGCGGGTGCGCGGCATGGACGGCGTCACGCCCATGTACGAGGGCGCCCAGCGGCGCTCGTGGTTCGTCTACGCCCCCCGCCTGGACCCCGACCTCGCGCGCGACGAGATCATCGGCGACCTCGACGCCGTCGGCGTCTCGGCAAAGCCCTATCTGCCCTGCATCCACCTCCAGCCCTACTACCGCGAGGCGCACGGCCACGGCCCGGGGGAGTTCCCGGTGACCGAGGCCATCAGCGCCTCCACGATCGCGCTGCCCTTCTTCCCGGAGATGATCGAGGCCCAGGTCGACCGCGTCTGCGCGGCGCTGGGCGCGGCCATCGCCGCGCGGCGGGCGCGCGCGCGGGCGGCGGTCGGGGGATGAGCGACGGCGCGCGCCTCTGGGGCGGGCGCTTCGCCGGCGGGTCGGCCGGCGCCTTCGATCGCCTCAACGCGTCGCTGGAGCTCGACCGCCGGCTCTGGCCGCACGACCTCGCCGCCTCGCGGGCCCACGCCCGCATGCTCGCGGCCCAGGGGATCATCTCGGGCGAGGACGCCGACGCCATCGCGGCCGGGCTCGACCGCATCGAGGACGAGCTGCGGGAGGGCGACTTCGCCTTCCGCGAGTCCGACGAGGACATCCACACCGCTGTCGAGCGCCGCTTGACCGAGCTGGTCGGCGACGCCGGCCGCCGCCTCCACACGGCCCGCAGCCGCAACGACCAGGTCATCACCGACGTGCTGTTGTGGCTGCGCGAGCGGGCGGCGGCCCAGCGCGGGCTGATCGCGGCGCTCGCCGAGGTCCTCATCCGCCAAGCCGAGGACCACGTCGACACGCTGCTGCCCGGCTACACCCACGGCCAGCGCGCCCAGCCCGTGCGCCTCGCGCACCACCTGCTGGCCTACGTCTGGATGCTCGGCCGCGACCACGCCCGCCTGGGCGGCGTGATCGCCGCGGCGGGCGAGTGCCCGCTCGGCTCGGGCGCCCTCGCCGGGGTGGGCTTCCCGGTCGACCGCGCCGCGGTGGCCGAGGACCTCGGCTTCGACCGCCCCAGCCCCAACAGCCTCGACGCCGTCGGCAGCCGCGACGCCCTGATCGACTACCTCCACTTCGCCGCGCAGCTCGGCGCGCACCTGTCGCGCCTCGGGGCCGAGATCGTGCTCTGGGCCGGCGACGAGTACGGCTTCGTCGAGCTCGACGACGCCTTCGCCTCGGGCTCGTCGATGCTGCCCCAGAAGAAGAACCCGGACGCCGCTGAGCTCGCCCGCGCGAAGGCGCCGCGCCTGACCGCCGATCTGGCCGGCCTGCTCGGCGTCCTCCACGGCCTGCCGCTCGCGTACAACAAGGACCTGCAGGAGGACAAGGCGTACCTCTTCGACGCCGCCGACACGGTCGACCTGCTCCTCCCCGCGATGACCGGGATGATCGCCACGGCCGGCGTCCGCAGCGACCGCATGAGGGCGGCGGTGACCGGTGGCACCCTCGCGGCGACCGACCTCGCCGACCACCTCGTCAAGCTCGGGTGGCCCTTCCGCAGCGCCCACGAGGCCGTCGGGCGCCTGGTGCGGGTGTGCCTGGAGCGCGGCATCGGGCTCGAGGACGCCGGGCCGGCCGAGTTCGCCGCCGCCGGGCTGTCGGACATCGACCCGCCCGCGCTCTCGGCCGAGGCGTCGGTCGAGGCCAAGGCCGCCGCCGGCGGCACGGGCCGCGGCGCCGTCCTGGACCAGCTCGACGCGGCGCGCGCCATGGTGGCCTCGTGGTGAGGGCGGCCACCGCGCCGGCCCCGCCCGCCGAGGCCCTGGGTCAGGGCTTCTTCGACCGCCCGGTGGCCGAGGTCGCGCCCGACCTGGTCGGCTGCACGCTGCTGGTCGGGGGCGTCGGCGGCGTGATCGTCGAGACCGAGCGCTACCAGCAGGACGACCCGGCCTCCCACAGCTTCCGCGGCCCCGTCGGGCGCGCGGCGATCATGTTCGGCGAGCCGGGCCGGATCTACGTCTACCGGAGCTACGGGCTGCACTGGTGCATGAACCTGGTCTGCGAGCCCGAGGGCAGCGGGGCGGCGGCGCTGCTGCGGGCGCTCGCGCCGACCCACGGCCTCGAGGCGATGCGGGCGCGGCGCGGCGGCATCGCCGACCGGCTGCTCTGCGCCGGGCCCGGCCGGCTCTGCCAGGCCCTCGGCGTCGACGCGCGGATGAACGGGGCCGCCGCGGCCGGCCCGGACGCCGCCGTCCGGCTCGCCCCGCGCACCGGCCCGGTGGAGCTCGTCGCGGGCCCGCGGGTCGGGATCAGCAAGGCGGCCGCCCGGCCGTGGCGCTTCGGGCTCGCCGGCTCTCCGTACCTGTCCCGCTCCTTCCCGCGGCCGTGAGCGATTCCGCGGCCCTGGCGGCCCGGGCGGTGGACGTCGTGCCGCCCGGTGGCCTCGAGGAGAAGCTCGCCCTGGGGCGGCCGCTGCGGGTGAAGCTCGGCGTCGATCCCACGGCGCCCGACATCCACCTGGGCCACTCGGTCGTGCTCGGCAAGCTGCGCGAATTCCAGGACGCCGGCCACCTGGCCGTGCTGGTGATCGGCGACTGGACGGCGCGCGTGGGTGACCCGTCCGGGCGCACCTCCACCCGGCCCATGCTGAGCGGCGAGCAGATCGACGCCAACGCGGCCACGTATCGCGAGCAGGCGTTCCGCATCCTCGACCCCGAGCGCACCGAGATCCGCTCGAACGGCGAGTGGTTCGCGGGCATGGGCCTGGAGGACGTCTTCCGCCTCGCCGGCCGGGCGACGGTGAACCAGCTGCTGCGGCGCAACGACTTCGCCGAGCGGATGGCCGACGACCGCCCGGTGTCGGTGCTCGAGCTGCTCTACCCGCTGATGCAGGCCTACGACTCGGTGGAGCTGCGCGCCGACGTCGAGCTCGGCGGCACCGACCAGCTCTTCAACCTCATGCTCGCCCGCGAGATCCAGAGCGCCTACGGCCAGGCGCCCCAGGTCGTGATGACGATGCCGCTGCTGGCCGGCGTGGACGGCGAGCGCAAGATGAGCAAGTCGCTCGGCAACCACATCGGCGTCGCGGACCCGCCCGAGGAGCAGTTCGGGCGCACGATGAGCGTGCCGGACGCGGCCCTGGCGGAGTGGTACCGGCTGCTGGCGCCGGGCGAGCCGCCGCCGGGCGGGCGCCCGGCCGAGGACAAGCGCCGCCTGGGCCGCCTGGTGGCGGACCGCTTCCACGGCTCCGGAGCGGGCGAGCGCGCCGAGGCCCACTTCAACCGCGTCGTGCGCGACCGCCAGGCCCCCGAGGAGGTGCCCGAGATCGCGATCGCCGAGGGCACCGTGCACCTGCCGGCGCTGCTGGCCGACGCCCTCGGGGTGCCCTCGCGCAGCGAGGCCCGGCGCCTGATCGCCGGCGGCGGCGTGACGCTGGACGGCGAGCGGGTGACCGAGATCGACCTCCCCTCCGACGCGCTCGACGGCCGGGTGATCCGGGCCGGCAAGCGGCGTTTCGCCCGCCTGCGGGCGGCCGGCCACGGGGACTGACAGGTGATGTCCGGACGGCCCGGCCAGCCTTGACCGCCGGGATCGCGGCGGTATACTCCCACGACCCTTCGGGAGGTTCGTGCCTGCCGGTGGGACAGGAACCCGATTGAGACCTCACCTCTTCGACCTCCAGCCCATGGAGACGCCCGCGTAGCGAGGCGCGCGATGCGCCCGCGTGGGGGCCTCCGGAACGCCGGGGGCCGCGAAGGTGGGAATCGGGTCGATCAGGCCGGCCGCGGCAGCGGTCGCCGCGATCCTTGAAAACTGAACAGCATGCATCGAGGCCCCGGGTCCTGCCCGCGGGTCGTGATGGCCAGGTTTTAGAACGAACCCCGTCGACCCGGCGGTCCGGCGCGAGCCGACGCCGCTCGGGAAGGCAGCAACAGCTCGGATCACCCGGCTCTTCGGAGCTCGGGTCGTCTCCGGTTTTTTCATGGAGAGTTTGATCCTGGCTCAGGACGAACGCTGGCGGCGTGCTTAACACATGCAAGTCGAGCGAGAAACCCTCTTCGGAGGGGAGTACAGCGGCGAACGGGTGAGTAACACGTGGGCAACCTGCCCCAAGGAGCGG
>DATLLV010000099.1:0-15321 GCA_035537655.1 Miltoncostaeaceae bacterium | reverse complement strand
CCCCGCTCGGCCAGCAGGTCGGCGACCTCGTCGTCGGAGAGCTGGTTGTTCGCCGAGCCCGCCACCCCACGGCAGCGCAGCTCCGGCACCGTCCCGGGGCGCGGGCGGTGGTGAAGGGCACCGGCAAGGTCGGGGCCGCGGTGGCCGGCCTGCTCGCGGCCGAGGGGGCGCGTCTGTGGGTCTGCGACGCCGACCCGGCGCGGGCCGCGGCGGTGGCCCGGCGCACGGGCGCGGCCGTGATCGACCCGGACGACGCGCTGACCCGGCCCTGCGACGTGCTGGTGCCCTGCGCGCTGGGCGGCGTCCTGCGTCCCAGGACGGTGCCGGAGCTGCGCTGCCGTTGGGTGGCGGGCTCGGCGAACAACCAGCTCTCCGACGACGCGGTCGCCGACCTGCTGGCCGAGCGCGGCATCGGCTACGTCCCGGACTTCATCGCCAACGCGGGCGGCCTGATGGCGGTGGCCGAGCAGCTCAACGGCTGGGACCGGGACCGGGTCGCCGCCCGCGTCGACGCGATCGGCCCGCTGGTGGCGGAGCTGATCGCCGAGGCGCGGGCCCGGGGGGAGACGACCCTGCGCGCGGCCCGCCGCCGGGCCGGCGCCCGGCTGCTCGCCGCCGCGTGAACGAGGGCCTCACCCCCGAGCAGGTCGCGCTGCGGGCGACGGTGCGCGACGTCGCCGAGCGCGAGATCGCCCCCGTCGCCGAGGAGCTCGACCGAGAGGGGCGCTTCCCCTACGGGATCGTCGCGACGCTCGGCGGGCTCGGGCTGATGGGCATGACGGTGCCGGAGGAGCTCGGCGGCGCCGGCCTCGACACGCTCTCGTACGCGATCGCCATCGAGGAGCTCGCGCGCGTGGACTCCAGCGTGGCGGTCACGGTGGCGGCCCACACGGGCCTCGGGACCATGCCGATCGTGGTGGGCGGCAGCGAGGACCAGCGCCGTCGCTGGGTGCCCGACCTCGCCGCCGGCCGGCGGCTGGGGGCGATCGGCCTCACCGAGCCCGAGGCGGGCTCCGACGTCGGCGCGTGTCGCACCCGCGCCGGGGCGCGCGACGGCGGCGGCTGGACCGTGAGCGGCGAGAAGATGTTCATCACCAACGCGGGCACCGACATCACCGCCTGCTGCACGGTCACCGCCCGCGAGGACGACGGCGCCGTCAGCCTGTTCATCGTCCCGGCCGACGCGCCCGGCTACCGGCCCGGCCCGCCGCTGCGCAAGGTGGGCTGGCGGGCGTCGGACACGCGGCCCGTGCACCTGGACGGGGTCGAGCTGGGGCCCGAGGCGCGGCTGGGCCCGGCGGGGGCGGGCATGCGCCAGGCGCTGGCCGCGCTCGACGGCGGCCGCATCGCGATCGCCGCCATGGGCGTCGGGCTGGCCCAGGGCGCCTTCGAGCTTGCCCTGGCCTACGCTCGGGAGCGGCGCCAGTTCGGGCGACCGATCGTCGCCTTCCAGGCCGTCTCGTTCGCGCTCGCCGAGATGGCCGCCGAGATCGCCGCGGCGCGGGCCCTGCTGTACGCGGCGGCCCGCACGAAGGACTCGGGCGCCCCGGTCACGAAGCAGGCGGCCATGGCCAAGCTCACGGCCGGCCGGCTGGCCCAGACCGTGGCCGAGCGGTCGCTGCACATCCACGGCGGCTACGGCTGGATGGAGGAGAGCCCGATCGCGCGCCTCTACCGCGACGCCAAGATCCTCGAGATCGGCGAGGGCACCTCGGAGGTCCAGAAGATGGTGATCGCGCGGGCGATCGGCGCCCATGAGTGAGGCGCCCGCGGCTGAGCCCTACGTCCTCTCGATCCTCGTGATGCCCGGCCACGAGAACACCCTGGGCGTCATGCACGGCGGCCACATGCTGAGCTGGATGGACATGGCGGCCTGGGTCGCCGCCACCCGCGCCGTGGCGCCCGACCAGACGGTCTTCTTCAAGGCGGTCACCGACTGCGTCTGGTCGTCGCCGATCCACGCCGGCGAGGTCTGCCACGTCACCGCGCGGGTGGCCGAGGTCGGCACCACCTCGCTGCGGGTGACGCTCGACGCGCGCGCGGAGGACCCGGTCGCAAAGGCGTCGCGCGACGTCTGCCGGGCCGTCTTCACGATGGTGACGACGCAGGACGGCGCCGCCGTCCCCGTCCGCCTGCACCAGCCGGGCGGCCCGGCCTAGCCGAGCCCCTCGATCTGGGCCATCAGCGCCATCACGTCCAGGTGGTGGTGCACCTCGGCGACGGCATCGTCGCGCACCTCCACCCAGAGGGTGGCCTCGAGGCTCACCGGCCGGCCGGTGGCCGGGATGTCGCCGTTGGGCGTCGGCAGCGGTCCGTCGTGAGTGCCGCTCCAGGCCACCTCCTGCGCCGTCACCGCGCCGTCCGCCAGCTCGCGCAGCACCACGCCGCGCACGTCCGGCAGCGCGCGACGCCAGCCCTGGCAGAGCGCGATGTACGACTCGGCCCCCTCGATGCGCCGCCCGGTGCCCGACTCGACGTAGACGACGTCGTCGGCGATCTGGTCCCGGAACGCCTCCCAGTCGCCCTCGTTGAACGCCTCGAGCATGCGCGTGGCCCTCTCGGTGACGGTCATGGTCCCCCCTCGTCCCCCCTGCCGGACACGGCGAGGCTACGACCGCTCCGGCGGGGCGCGAAAGCCCCGGATCGCAGGGCAAGACCGGCGGATCGCAGCGCGAGACGGCCGCCGGCGCCGGGGCACCAGGTATAGCGCCGCGGCCGGACGGGATCCCCCGCATCTAGCGTGGACGCTCCCTTGCCGGGCCCCGTGTCCGCGGGTAGCCTCAGCCTCCGATGCCGGCCGCCGCGGACCCGCCCTTCGCCCACCTCCACGTCCACTCCGACTACTCCGTCCTGGATGGCGCCTGCCGCATCGAGCGGTTGCTCGACCGGGTCGAGGAGATGGGCCAGCCGGCGGTCGCGCTGACCGACCACGGGGTGATGAGCGGAGCGGTCGAGCTGTACCGCAAGGCCACCGCGCGCGGCATCACGCCCGTCCTCGGGCTCGAGGCCTACGTGGTGCCCGACCACGCCGAGCGCCCGGCGCGGGAGCGGCGCAACCACCTGACCCTGCTCGCCGAGACCACCGAGGGCTACTACAACCTCATCCGGCTCTGCTCGGCGGGATACCTCGAGGGGTACCACCGCAAGCCGCGCATCTCGCACGAGCTGATGGCCCGGCACGCCGACGGCATCATCGCCCTCTCGGGCTGCCTGTCGGGGGTGGTCTGCGAGTCGCTGGCGCGGGACGACGTGACCGCGGCGCGGGCCGAGCTCGACGCCCTGGCCCAGATCTTCGGCCGCGACGACGTCTACGTGGAGGTCCAGCACGCCGGGCTGGAGAGCCAGAGCCCCATCAACGCCCACCTGCGCCGGCTGGCGACCGACGCGGGGCTGCCGCTGGTCGCCACGTGCGACGCCCACTACCCCTGCCGCGAGGACGCCGACGCGCACGAGGCGCTCCTGGCGATCCAGACCCGCGACCTGCTGAGCAACCCGAACCGCTTCCGGTTCGACACGAAGGAGTTCTACCTCAAGACCGCCGCCGAGATGGCCGCCGCCCTGCCGGACTTCGCGGACGCGATCCCGGTCTCGGTGGAGGTGGCCGAGCGCTGCGCGGCCCTGGACCTGCCGCTGGGCGACATCAAGCTGCCCCGCTTCCCGGTGCCGGGCGGCGAGAGCGCCGACGCCTACCTCGAGCGCCTCTGCCGCGAGGGGATCGCCGCGCGCTACCCGGGCGGGGCCCCGCCCGAGGCCGAGGAGCGCCTGCGCTTCGAGCTCGGCGTGATCAGCGAGATGGGCTTCGCCAGCTACTTCCTGATCGTCTGGGATTACATGCGCTGGGCGCGCGAGAACGGCGTCGCGGTCGGCCCGGGGCGCGGCTCGGCCGCCGGGTCGCTGGTCGCCTACTCGCTGCGCATCGTCGACCTCGACCCCCTCGCCCACGGGCTGCTGTTCGAGCGCTTCCTCAACCCGGGGCGCAAGAGCATGCCGGACATCGACACCGACTTCTCGGTGGCCGGCCGCGACCGCGTGGTGCAGTACGTCACCGAGAAGTACGGCTCCTCGGCCGTCGCTCGCATCGGCACCTTCGGCAAGCTGCTCGCCCGGGCCGTCGTGCGCGACGCCGGCCGGGTGCTCGGGCACACCTACGGGCAGGTCGACCGCATCGCCAAGCTCGTCCCCGAGCGCCCGATCGGCATCCGCCTCGAGGACGCCATGAAGCCCGGCACCGAGCTGGCCCAGGCGTACGCCGAGGACCCGGTGGCGAAGGAGATCATCGACACGGCCCGCCCGCTCGAGGGGCTGGTCCGCAACGAGGGCGTCCACGCCGCCGGGGTCGTGATCGCGCCGGGCGACATCACCGACTACCTCCCGGTGCGCCTGGACGACGAGGGCAACGTCGTCACCCAGGTCCCGGACCACGACGTCGAGAGCCTCGGCCTGCTGAAGATGGACTTCCTCGGCCTGCGCAACCTCGACGTGATCCAGGGCTGCCTCGGCCTGATCGCCCGCCGCACCGGCGAGGAGCTCGACATCGAGACCGTCCCGCTCGACGACCCGGGCACCTACGAGATGCTCGCGCGAGGCGAGGCGATCGGCGTCTTCCAGTTCGAGTCGAGCGGCATGCGCGAGGCCCTGCGCGAGGTGCGGCCCACCGAGTTCGCCGACCTGATCGCGCTCGTGGCCCTCTACCGCCCCGGCCCGATGGCGTTCATCAGCACCTACGCCCGCAACAAGCGCGACCCGGCGCGCGTGACCTTCGAGGACCCGCGCCTCGAGGCGATCACCGGCGTCAGCTACGGCGTGGCCGTCTACCAGGAGCAGCTCATGGCGATCTCGCTCGAGATCGCCGGCTTCTCGCCCTCGCGCGCCGACGACCTGCGCAAGTCGGTGGGCAAGAAGGACAAGGTCCTGATGGCCTCGCTGAAGGACGAGTTCATCGAGGGCTGCCTCGCCAGCGGCACCGAGCCCAGGGTGGCGGGGCGCCTATGGAGCCTCTGCGAGGCCGCCGGCGACTACTCGTTCAACAAGAGCCACGCCGCCTGCTACGCGCTGCTCGCGTACCGGACCGCCTACCTCAAGGCGAACCACCCGGCCGAGTACATGGCCTCGCTGCTCTCCTCGGTGATGGACACGAAGGACCGCGTCCCGTTCTACGTGTCCGCCTGCGCGGAGATGGATCTCGCGGTGCTGCCGCCGGACGTCAACCTGAGCGGCCCGGACTTCGCCGTCACCGGTCCGGGTGAGATGCCCGGATCTCCGAGGGAGATCAGGTTCGGCCTGACCGCGGTGAAGGGCGTGGGGGAGAACGCCGTGGCGGCGATCCTCGCGGCGCGCGACGAGGGCGGCCCCTTCGAGTCGATCTGGGACTTCTGCCGCCGCGTCGACCAGGCCCAGGTGAACAAGCGCGCCCTGGAGAGCCTCGTCCGCGGCGGCGCCCTCGACTCCACCGGCGCCTCGCGCCTGGGGCTGCTGGAGGCGCTCCCCGCGGCCATGGGCCAGGCGGCCCGCCGCCGCCTCGACCTCGCGGCCGGGCAGGAATCCCTCTTCGGCGCGATCGGCGGCGGCGAGCCGGCCGTCGTGGAGCTCGACCCGCCGATCCCGGCGACCGAGATGCCGCGCGACGAGCTGCTGGCCGCCGAGAAGGAGGCCCTCGGCCTCTACGTCTCGAGCCACCCGCTCAACGACTGCCGGCGGCAGCTGGCGCGGGTGGTCACCTGCGGCCTGGCCGAGCTGGTCGACCGCGCCGACGGGGAGGCGGTCACGGTCGGCGGTCTGGTCGGGGTGGTCAAGAACATCATGACCCGCCGCGGCGAGCCCATGATGTTCGCGCGCCTCGACGACCTCGAGGGCTCGGTGGAGGTCGTGATCGTCCCGGCCGTCCTCGCCGAGGCGCGCGACCTGCAGGTGGCCGACGCGCTGGGGGTCATTTCGGGGCGGGTGGACCAGAAGGGGGAGGGCGAGACGAAGCTCGTCGCCCAGGCGGTCCGCGCCTTCGTCCCCGAGGACGGCGCCGAGGAGGAGCGCCTCAAGGTGCGCGTCCCGCTCGCCCGCCTCTCGGCCACCCCCCTGGCCGAGCTCCGCCGCCTGCTGGCCGACCACAGCGGCGACGTCCCGGTGGTCGTCGAGGTCGAGACCGGCGAGGGCCCGCGCCGCTACCGCCTGGGCGAGCAGTTCTGCGTCAACCCGCGCGACAACGGCCTGGTGGCCGACCTCAAGACCCTGTTCGGGGAGCGCTGCCTGGCCTGAGGGGCGTCGCCCCCGGTGTGCGCCCACGCTGGTCCTTCGCCATCGCCGGCAGGTCCAGGCGACGTGTGGCCCCCGGCGCTCAGGTGAGGCGGGCGCGACCCGCTGGGCGCGGCGTCCGCGTCGCAGGGCTGATCGCCGCACCCTCCAGCCACCAGAACCGCCTCCCCGGGTCCGAGCGGGCCAGCCGCTTGGCCCAGGTCGTCCCCAGTGCGGCGACCTCGGCGGCGCCGGCCAGCCGGGCCGTGACCGCCAGGCCGGCCTCGGCGTAGGCCGCCTCCAGCGCGCCGGCCGACGGCGCGGCGAGGTCGCCCTCGCCGAAGACCACCTCGACCCGCGCCCCGGGTGCGCACAGCCCGGCCAGGCGGCCCAGCCCTTCGGCCTCGCCGGCGGCGACGGGGCGCAGCAGCGAGCCCCACGGCAGCAGCACCGACACCCGGTCGCCAAGCCCCGCCAGGGCGCCGGGCCCCCGCTCCAAGGCCAGGCGGCCGAGCACCAGGTTGGGCAGCCCTCCGCGCGCGGGGGCCGCGGCCGCGCGGCGCGAGACGGCCCTCAGGTTGTCGGCGTTGGCGTCGACCCCGATGACCAGCAGGTCCGGGTCGGCGGCCGCCAGCCGGCGGGCGCCCGCGCCGTCACCCGTCCCGACGTCGATGGCGACCGCGCGGTGGCGCGCCGCCAGCTCCGCCAGTCATCAGTTGTCGACCCAGTGCTCCTTGCGGCCAACGATCACGTGCATGGGGGCCAGGGTACCGCGGCTCCGGGTACCGTTGCGAGGTGGAGGCGGACGAGCAGCGCGCCGCGCGGGTCGCGATCTCTGAGGCGATGGCGCCGGGCTGGGAGCGCCGGCGTGCCCGCATCGACGAGGCGCTCGCCCCGGTGCGGCGGTGGCTGGTGCGCGCGATCGACCCGTCGCCGGGGCAGACGGTGCTCGAGCTCGGCGCCGCCTCGGGCGACACCGGCCTGGAGGCGGCGGCCGCCCTGGGCGACGAGGGGCGCCTGATCGCGACCGATTTCACCGAGGCGATGGTCACGATCGGGCGGCGGCGCGCCGCGGAGGTCGGCGCGCGCAACGTCGAGCACCGGGTGATGGACGCCGAGCGCATCGACCTGCCGGACGCCTCGGTGGACGCCGTCCTCTGCCGCTTCGCCTACATGCTGATGAACGACCCGGCCGCGGCGCTGGCCGGCACGCGGCGCGTGCTGCGGCCGGGCGGCCGGGTGGCGCTGTCGGTGTGGGCCGCGCCCGGGCGCAACCCCTGGCAGTCGGTCGGCGCGGGCCTGCTGCGCGAGCTGGGCCTCGCGCCGCCGCCGGCGCCGGGCGAGCCGTCCCCGTTCGGCCTCGCCGACGAGGACCGGCTGCGCGGGCTGCTGGACGGCGCCGGGCTCGTCGACGCGCGCCTGGAGGAGGTCGAGGTGGCGATCGAGTACCGCGACGCCGGCGACTGGCTCGACCTCGTGACCGACACCTCGGGGCTCATCGGGCAGACCCTCCGGGCCCTCGGCGAGGACGATCGCGAGGCCCTGCGGGAGCGCCTGGCGACGGCCTACGCGCCCTTCGCGACCGCCGACGGCCTGCGGGTCCCCGGGGTGGCGCTCTGCGCCGTCGCCACCGCGCCTTGACCCCCGCCGCGGCGGGCTGCTTCAGTAGCCCGATGGCACGACGAGTACCCAGGTGACGACCACCCGGACGGCCGCGGCCGAGGCCCGCGCCGCGGGCTCCTGCCGCCTCTGCCCGGTTGCGTGCGAGCGGGTCGTGATGCCCCTCGGATGCCTGGAGTCGGGCTGCAGCCGCCTCTACTCCTACGAACAGGACGGGCGCACCTGGATCGGCTGCCTGGAGGGGGTCTACCGGGCCGAGATCGACCTCCATCGCTTCAAGCTGCTGCAGCGCACCAAGGGCGGCTTCGGTGGGCTGCGGCTGGCCCGCGAGCCGCTGCCGATGTGCCGCACCGAGGTCGAGCGCACCTTCGAGCACCGCTCGGACGGGCCCTGCGTGAACCCCGACTTCCTGCTCTCGGCGCACCGCGGCGGCTACCGGGTCACCGCGACCCCCTCGGCCGACGCGCCCGGGGAGTAGCGCCGGGGCCCCGCGGGCACCGTAGGGCATGACCCGATCGCGGAGGACCCCATGACCGAGCGCGAGCGCCCGCCCCGCCTCAGCGAGGCCGACGAGGACGTCCTGGCGCACGCCGAGGAGCGCTTCCCGCCCGACGCCCCCGCCGAGGAGATCGACGAGGAGCAGTTGCGCCAGGGACGCCTGGTCGAGCGCGAGAAGGAGTGGGTCGACCCCCGCGAGATCGTCGGCGGCGAGGAATAGCCCGGGCGGCTAGGCTGGGCGGCGCATGACGCGCGCCACCGCCTGGCCGCCGCTCCCGCTCGACGAGTGGCGGCCCACGAAGGAGACGCTGCACCGCTGGTGCCAGATCGTCGGCAAGGTGCGGATGGCGCTGACCCCGCCGCTGAACCACTGGTGGCACGTCACCCTCCGCCTCAGCGCCCGCGGCGTCACGACCGGGCCGATGCCCTGCGCCGTCGGGAGCGCCGAGATCGAGTTCGACCTCGTCGCCCACCGGCTGGTCGTGCGCACCAGCGAGGGGCGCACGGCCGACTTCGCCCTCCACGACGGGCTTTCCGTGGCCGCCTTCCACGACCGCCTGTTCGCGGCGCTCGGCGCGCTCGGCGTCCCCTGCGCGATCCTGCCGACGCCCTTCGACCTCGGCGACAGCCCGGCCTTCCCCGCGGACACCGAGCACCACTCCTACGACGCCGAGGCCGTTGGCCGCTGGTGGACGGTCCTGGGCTCGACGGCCGAGGCGTTCTGGGAGTTCTCGGGCAGCTTCTCCGGCAAGACCAGCCCGGTCCAGCTCTTCTGGCACAGCTTCGACCTGGCCGTGACGCGCTTCTCGGGCCGGCGGGCGCCGCCGATCGAGGGCGCCGACACGGTCACCGCGGAGGCCTACACGCACGAGGTGATCAGCTTCGGCTTCTGGGCCGGGGACGACCGCATCCCCGCGCCCGCCTTCTACTCCTACACCGCTCCCGAGCCGCCGGACCTCACCCGGCAGCCGCTCGCCCCGGCCGGCGCCGCCTGGCAGACCGGGCCGACCGGCTCGCTCGCGCTGCTGATGTACGAGGAGGCGCGCACCCTGCCCGACCCGCGGGCCGCGCTGATGGAGTTCCTGGAGAGCGCCTACGCCGCCGGGGCGGCCACCGCCGGCTGGGACGTCGAGGCGCTCGCGCACTAGGGATCCTGCGGTGCCCACGCCCGCGACCGTCGGCCTGATCACCGGGACCGGCCTCTACGAGCTGGAGGGCCTCGAGGGACGGGCGGCCGAGACGGTGGAGACGCCCTACGGGAGGGCCGAGGTGGTCACGGGACGGCTCGCGGGCGTGCCCGTGCTGCACGTCCCGCGCCACGGCGCCGGCCACGCGCGCCTGTCGAACCAGCTCGCGCCGCGCGCGACGGTCGCGGCCATGGCCGCCCTGGGCGCATCGGCGCTGGTCTCGACGACGGTCTGCGGGGCCGTGGACCCCGCGCTGGAGCTCGGCTCGCTGGTGGTCTTCGACGACCTCCACTTCCCGTCCAACCGCATGGCGGACGGCTCCCTCTGCACGCTCTTCACGACGCCCGAGATCCCGGGGCGGGGCCACTGGATCTACGACCGGCCCTTCGGCGAGCGGGCGCGCGGCGGCCTGGTCGCGGGCGTCGCCGCCGCCGGCCTGGCGGTGCGCGACGGCGGCGTCTACGGCCACGTGGACGGCCCGCGCCTGAACTCCGTCAGCGAGATCGCCGAGCTCGCGGCCGCCGGGGTCACCTGCGTCAGCCAGACCGGCGGGCCCGAGACGGTGCTCGCCGGCGAGGCGCGCCTGCCCTTCGCGCTGATGGGCTTCGTGACCGACCACGCCAACGGCGTGAGCGCCGTGCCGACCCCGCACGAGACGCTCGCTCGGCTCTTCGGCGAGAGCGCCGCGGTCTTCCAGCGCGCCCTGCGGGCGGCGCTGCCGCTGATCGCGGCCGACCCGGGCGAGCCGGCTGGGATCGTCTTCGCCCTCTGACATAGGGTGGTCCGGTGCTCTTCCGCCAGATCATCCACGACGATCTGGGCTGCGCCTCTTACCTGATCGGCGACGACGACGCGGGGACGGCCGCGGTGGTGGACCCGCGCTTCGAGATCGAGGAGTACCTCGAGCTGGCGCGCTACCGGGGCGTGCGCATCGAGCACGTGCTCGAGACCCACACCCACGCCGACCACGTCTCCGGACACGGGCGGCTGGCCGAGGCGACCGGCGCCACCATCCACGTCCACCGGGCGGCGGAGGCCGAGTATCCGCACGTGCCCTTCGAGGACGGCTGGGAGCTGGCCCTGGGGCGCCTGCGGGTGCGGGCGATCCACACCCCCGGCCACCGCCCCGAGCACACCGCCTTCGCGCTGGTGGACACGGCGCGCGGCGAGGAGCCCTGGGCCGTGCTGACCGGCGACTCGCTCTTCGTCGGCGACGTCGCCCGCCCGGACCTCGCCGTCGAGCCCGAGGAGGGCGCCCGCGCCCTCTACCGCAGCCTCACCGAGGGGCTCCTGGCGCTGCCGTCCGAGACCGAGGTCTGGCCGGGGCACCTGGGCGGCTCGATGTGCGGCGGGCCGGACATGGACCAGAAGATCTGCTCGACCATCGGCTTCGAGCTCGGCCACAACCCGCTGTTGTCGGAGTCCGGCGAGGACGGCTTCGTGGCGCGGGCGCTCGCGGGGCTCGGCCCCCAGCCGCCGCGCTTCGGCGACATCGTGGCCCTCAACCGGGGCCCGCTGCTCACCGCCGGCGTGCGCGCCGCGCCCTTGTCGGCGGGCCAGGTCGCGCACCTCGTGGCCGAGGGCGCGCTGGTCGTCGATGTGCGGACCGACCTCCAGTTCGCCGAGGCCCACGTGCCGGGCGCGGTCCTGGTCACCCACCTGCGCCCGGGGTTCGGCACCAAGCTGGCCTGGGTGGCCGAGCCGGCCGAGCCGATCGTCTTCATCGGCCGCGACGACGCCGACGGCCTGCGCGCGGCGCGCCTGGCCTCGTCGGTCGGCGTCCGCACCATCGCGGGCTACCTGGCCGGCGGCATGACCACCTGGCGCGAGGAGCGTCGCCCGGTCGCCCGGATGGAGCGCGTCGCCGCCGAGGACCTCCCGGCGCTCATCGAGTCCGAGCCCGCCCTGCAGGTCCTCGACGTGCGCGAGGACCGGGAGTGGGACGCGGGGCACGTCCCCGGCTCGGCCCACGCCCCGTACCACGCGATCCACGGCGTCCCGGACGGCATCGACGCGGGCCTGCCGGTCGCCGTGATCTGCGCCTCAGGGCAGCGGAGCGGCCTCGGCGCCAGCCTCCTGATGCGCGCCGGCGCCCGCGAGGTGATCCATGTGGTGGACGGCGGCGTCGGCACCGTCGAGCGGCTCGGGCGGCCGCTGGAACGGGCCTAGGCCGACGCCGAGGTCGAGCGTCACGCCGTGCCGCTCGCGCGCCCACGCGAGCTGCGCCGCCAGCCCGTCGCGCAGCCCGGTGCGCGGGCGCCAGCCGAGGTCGCGCCGGGCGCGCGCCGTGTCGGCCGAGGTGCGGCGCACGTCGCCTCGCGCCGGCGGACCGGCCACGGTCGGGACCGGCCGGGCGCCGATCTCGCCCAGGAGGGCGGCGATCTCGGCGACGGCCACCGGCCGCCCGCCGCCGACGTTGTACACCGGCGCCGGCCTGCCGGCCCACAGGGCCCGGACCGCGGCGTCGGCGGCGTCGGCGACGTAGGTGAGGTCGCGCGCCTGCGACCCGTCGCCGTAGACGGTGAAGGGCGGGCCGCCGGCGAGGGCCTCGCACATCCGCCGCACCGCCATGTCCGGGCGCTGGCGCGGCCCGTAGACCGTGAACAGGCGCAGCCCGACGCAGCTCAGGCCGCGCCCCGCCGCCAGCGCGGCCAGGTCCTCGCAGGCCCGCTTGACCACCCCGTACGGCGAGATCGGCCGCGTCGGGGTGCGCTCCTCGGCGGCACGCTCGCCGCACTCGTCGCCGTAGACCGAGGACGAGGACGCCCAGACCAGCCGCGGCACGCCCGCCTCCAGAGCGGCGCCGATCACGCGGTGGGTCGCGTCGAGGTTGTCGCGCAGGCAGGGCCCGAAGCCGTCCCCGAAGCTCGAGCGCACGCCGGGCCGGCCGGCCAGGTGTACGACCCGCGGCCCCCCGGCCAGGACGGCGGCCAGGTCGGCGGCGGCGAGGTCCGCCTCGACCAGGTCGAAGCGCGGCTCACGCGCCAGGCGCTCGAGGTTCGCCTCCTTTGCGGCGCGCGGGTACGCGCCGATGAAGCCGTCGAGGCCGGTGACGCGCCAGCCCTCGGCGACCAGCGCCTCGCTCAGGGTCGAGCCGATGAACCCGGCGGCGCCGGTCACCAGCACGCGGCGCTCACGCGGCGGCACGGGCCGCCTCTCCGATCGGGGCCGCCCGCGAGCGCGCCCGCTCGGCCCGCCAGGCCACGACGGCGACCGCCGCGAGGGCGGCGGCCCAGGCCCAGTGCAGCGGCCACGTGGCGGCGTTCTCGGTGAGGTAGTCGGGCAGCACCGCGGTCCACGCCCGGTAGAGCGGGTTGGAGGTGCTCTGCAGGTCCACCACCCAGGCGAGGCGCCCGAGCGCCCCCTCGGCGCTGACCCATGCCTGGGCGAGGACCCCGACGGCGCCGAGGGCCGCGGCGACGGCCAGGCGGCCGCCGCCTCGGCGGGCCCACCAGGCGATCGCGAGCACCGCCGCGGGCAGCACCACGACCAGTTGGCGGCCGGGGAACCACCAGCCCTGCATCGTCAGCGCGACGAAGGTCGCCACGAACCACCCCGCGGCCAGCGTCAGCAGGAGCGCCGGCCAGCCCCGCGGGCGGCGGGCGAGCATCGCCGCCGCGGCGGGCACCAGCAGCAGCCAGGCCGGCTGCCAGGCGGCGATCCCGAAGTCCTGATCCACCAGCAGCCCCACGATGCGGCGCGAGCGCCCGACGTAGTCCGGCGACCCGACCACGGTGAGCTCACCATCGACGAAGTGCGAGCCCGACGCGTACGGCGTCACGCCGCCGTAGAGCGCCTGGTGGACGACCAGGAAGGCCACCCCGCTGGCGACGAGCCCGCCGGCCAGGGCGAGGACGGTGCGGCGCCGGCCGGCGCGCAGCAGCGCCCAGAGGCCGATCGCGGCCAGCACCGCCGCGACGGGCGCGTACTTCACCGACAGCCAGGGCAGCGCGACGACCGCGAGCCCGAGCGCCGCCAGCCCGCCGCGGCCGAGCGGCCCGGTCAGCGCCGCGATCGCGACCGCGACCAGCAGCGCCGCCGGCAGCTCGGGGTAGATCTGGGAGCCGTAGGCCGCGAGCGGCGCCGAGGCGGCGAAGACGCCCACCACCACCGCCGCCGCCAGGACGGGGACGCCGAAGCGGCGGACGGCGATCCAGAGCAGCAGCGCCGCGAGCGCGGCGGCGACCGCGGCGAGGGTCAGCTTCGCCAGCACCCAGCCGCCGAGCGCCGCCGGCGCCGCGAGGACGACCGGCAGCAGCGGGTCGTGGGGCTCGATCAGGCTGCCGTCGCGGCGCGGTGCGGCCTGGGGGTCGAGCAGGATCTCGTGGAACGGCAGGTACTCCATGCCCGCGAACTCGTCCCGCACGTCGAGATCCCCGTCGTGGGCGATGCTGAGCGCCGTGAGCAGGTAGTGGGGCTCGTCGGCGGACGTCTGGGCGCCGTACGAGGCCCGCGAGCCGATCCCGGCGGCGGCCGCCGCGAAGGCCACGACCGCGATGGCGATCATCGCCCAGCGCAGGGGGGTGATGCGGCTCGTCGTGGCTCCCGTCGATCGCTGCCGGACGCCGTGCCCGAGCGCGCCGCCCGGCCGGCGGGCCAGAGTGTAAGGTCAACCGCCGTTGAATATAAGGCGCACCTTTCAACGCGGGTCGGGTGGACCGAGGCGGGCGGTCTGGGCGATCGGCGCGGCGGCGTTCGCCGCCAGCGTCGTCTACATCGCGATGACGCTGGACCTCGGCGACCTCGCCGACGCGGCGCGCGCCGCGGCGGACGACCCGCTGGGCCTGGCGGTCGCCCTCGGCGCCTACGCGCTGGCCTTCGCCCTACGCGCCGGCCTCTGGTGCCGCGCGCTGCCGGGGCTGGGCTTCGGCCAGTCGCTCGCGGCGATCCACGTCTCCCTGGCGGGGAATCACCTGCTGCCCCTGAAGCTGGGGGAGCCGCTGCGGGTCTACTCGGCCGTGCGCCGGTCGCCGGTGCCCCTGGGGGCCGCGACCGCCTCGACCATCCTGCTGCGGGCCGCCGACGTCCTGGCCGTCGTCGCCATCGCCGCCGCCCTCGGGCCGGGCCTCGCCGAGGACCTGGTGGGCGGCGCGGGCATCCCCCTGGCGGTGGTGTCGGCGCTGGCCCTGGTCGGCGCGGCCGCCTGGCTGGCGCGCGCCGTGCGGCGCCTGGGCCCCTCGCGCGGGTGGCTGGCGCTGGCGCTGCCGGGCGCGGCCGCCGCCTGGCTGCTCGAGAGCGTCCTCGTCTGGACCTGCGCCGGCTGGGCCGGGGTCGACCTCTCGCCGCGCGACGCCGCCCTGGTCACCGCCGTGACCATCGCCGCCCAGTTCGTGGCGATCACGCCCGGCGGCGTCGGGACGTACGAGGCGGCCGCCACCGCCGCGATGGTCGCCCTGGGCGCCGACGCAGGTGCGGCGCTGGCGACCGCGGTCGCCGCCCACGCCCTGAAGACGGCCTACGCACTGGTCGCCGGTGCGGTCGGCGCTTTCCACCCGGCGCCGGGGCTGCTCGGGCGCTTCCGCCTGCCCCGCCAGGGGCCGCCGCCGCCGGCCGGGGCGCCCGCGCCGCCGGGCCCGGTGGTGCTGGTGCTGCCGGCCCACGACGAGGAGGCCACGGTCGCCGCGGTCGTGGCGCGGGCCCCCGCCGAGGTCGCCGGGCGCGAGGTGCGCGTGCTGGTGGTCGACGACGGCTCGCGTGACGCGACCGCCGCCCGCGCCGCGTCGTCGGGCGCCGAGGTGGTCGCCATGGGCGCGAACCGCGGCCTGGGCGCGGCCGTGCGGCGGGGGCTCAC
>DATLLV010000098.1:0-14500 GCA_035537655.1 Miltoncostaeaceae bacterium | reverse complement strand
ATTTCACCGAGGACCTCAAGAAGATCACGGTGCCGGTCCTCGTGATGCACGGCGACGACGACCAGATCGTTCCCTACGCCGACTCCGGACCGCTGTCCGCGCAACTCGTGCAAAACGGGACGCTGAAGACCTACAAAGGATTCCCGCACGGCATGCCGACCACCGAGGCCGACACGATCAACGCTGACCTGCCGGCCTTCCTGCAGTCCTGGGCGACTCGAGAGCTCGGCGTTGGGGATTCGCCGAGGGTCTGGCCGGCATGAGCTCCCGCATGACTCGGACGCCCCCGCATGACCCTAGGCGCGCCGGCGGCGGTTTGGCGACCCGGGGGGAAGAACCCCCGAGACCGGCACACCCGGCTCGCCATTCGGGCCTCGGGAAGCCGGAGAGCCCGAGCTACGCGCCCGGCGCCGTCAAGCCCCTCCGCATCGCCCCACGCTTCCAGACGAAGTCGATCATCCCGGGCCGCCAGAAGATCCGCGTGTCCATGAACCCGCCGCCGTGGACGAAGGCGATGTCGATGATGTGCTCGGCCGCGACGGAGATCGGGATCTCGGTGCGGAGCGCGCCGATCTCGATGACGACGGCGCCGGTCAAGCCCGAGAAGGGCCAGGTCTGGACCGTCAAGCTGACCAGCCTCGCGCCCTGTCCGACGCCCTGGAAGTTCAGGTTGATGCCCGACATGAACTCCGTCGGGAACGTCGCCGGCAGGCGCCACCAGACCTGGTCGTTGCCCGGCCCCGCGCCCCACGTTCCCTCGAACGCGTCCACCCACGCCTTCGGGTTCGCCTGATACGGCGCCTGCGGCGAGAGGCGGTGCGACGCCGTGCCGAAGATCGACGCCGTCGCGCCGTAGCCGAGCTGGCGGATGCGGGCGGCGCGCGTGGACGCGCTGAGAGCGCCGGGGACGGGGAAGGAGTTCAACTGCCCGCTCGCCGGGTCGGCCACGTCGTGGATCCGCTGCCCCGGCCCGTCGGATCGGACCACCCCAACCGTGCCCATCGGCGCCTCCGGATCGTCGGGAGCCGAGGATACCGCGAGCGGGGGTCTGGGCCCGGGCCGGCGGCAGCCGGATTCGGACTTCACGGAAGCCCTGTCGGCCAGGTCGTCTGAGGCCCGCCCGAGCGCCGTCCGCCGCGCCCGCTGCGCGGTCCTGGCGCCATGCGCGGGTATCAGCGGCCACACGCTCTTCGACGGGTGGACAGAGTCGAGGCGAAACCGCCTGTCCATGCGCGGGGTTCACGCAAGCCGGAGCCCGGATTCGAACCGGGGACCTGCCGCTTACAAGGCGGCTGCTCTGACCAACTGAGCTACTCCGGCCCGGTCCGCCCATTATCGGCGCCGACCGGCGCGCGCGCCTAGCGCTCCCGGCGGTCGGCGCGCGGGACGACGTCGGCGCCGGGGTCCGGGCCCCTGGACGCGTCCTCAGACCAGCGGCGCGGCCCGGACCTCCTCGCCGGCGGCGACCTCGCGTCGCTCGGCGTCGACCGCCGCCAGGTGGGTGGCGCCCGCCAGCGAGGTGATGGCGTGGGAGCCCTGGCGAGGCAGGGGCCGCAGGGCGCCCTCGAGCTCGACGCAGCGCACGAGCTCGGTCCGCGGCGTCGGCTTGACGTAGCGCTCGGCCATCGGCATCCGCCGCCTCCAGGGGTCGCCGCGGCCGATCAGCGGGCGGCCGAAGACGTGGAAGCAGACGGCCGCCGAGACCGGGTTCCCGGGCAGCCCCAGGACCAACTGGGCGCCCCGACGGCCCAGCCACAGCGGGTGGCCGGGGCGGATCTCCACGCCGTAGAGCACCTCGCCCACGTCGCACGCGTCCAGAGCCGGGCGGAGGTGGTCGTGGCGGCCCACCGAGACGCCGCCGGTCGTCACCAGCAGGTCGGGGGCCTCGGCGTCGCGGCCGTCGAGGATGCCGCCGATCGCGTCGATGGTGGCGCGCAGGTCGTCGGGGACGAGCGCCCGCGCAACGACCCGCGCCCCGGCGGCCTCGGCCTGGGCCGCCACGCCGGGCCGGTTGGCGTCGTACACCTGGCCCGGGCCCAGCTCCTCGCCGGCGGGGACCACCTCGTCGCCGCTGCCCACCACGGCGACGCGCGGGCGCCGTACGCAGAGGACGCGGGCGTGGCCGGCCCCGGCCACGACGGCCACCTCGTGGGGGCCGACGACCTGCCCCGTGAACATCAGCGGCTGACCCACGCGCACGTCCTCGCCGCGGCGGCGCACGAACGTCCCGGGCTCGGGCGCGACGGTCGCCCGCACGGCGGCCCCCTCCCCCTCCTCGGCCGCGTCCTCGACGCGCAGGATGGCGTCGGCGCCCTCGGGCAGCTCGCCGCCGGTGGAGATGCGGACCGCCTCGCCCGCGCAGACCGTCCCGGCGTAGGGCGCGCCGGCGCGGCTCTCGCCCACCAGCCGCAGCGCTCCGCCGCCCGCGGCGTCGGCTGCGCGCATGGCGTACCCGTCCATCGCCGAGTTGGTGAAGGCCGGATGGTCGCCGCGCGCGAGCACGTCCTCGGCCAACACGCGGCCCGCCAGCTCCTCGAGGGCCACCGGCTCGGCCGGCAGGTCCAGGGCCTGGCCCCGGACCACGGCCAGGGCCTCGTCGAACGTGACGTCGCGCAGGCCGCCCGTGGACACGGGGCGGATCATCGCAGGCGCGCGCGCAGGGCGAGGACGCGGGCCACGGCGGCCACGGCGGCCGCCCGCACCTTCGGATCGGCCGCGATGGCGTCGCGCAGGGCGCCGGCCGCCGCCTCGCCGTTCTCGAGGCCCGTGTAGAGGACCATGTCGCTGCCCGCCGCGGCCGCCTTCACCGCGACCGCACCCGGGCCGCCGGACGGCGCCAGGGCCGGCGTGTCCAGGGCGTCGGTGACCGTGACGCCGTCGAAGCCCAGCCGCTCGCGCAGCTGGCCGGTCGCGATCGGCCGCGACAGCGCCGCGGGCGCGTCGGGGTCGAGGGACGGGTAGACGGCCGTGCCGAGCATCACCAGGGGGACGTGGCGCCGGATGAGCGCCGCGAAGGGCGCCATGTCGACCGAGCGCAGCCGGCGGGCCGGGACGGTGATCCGCACCGCCGCGGCGTCGGTGGTCTCGGTCGCCGCGCCGAGGCCGGGGAAGTGCTTGGCCGTGGCCGCGACGCCGGCCTCACGCAGCCCCCCCGCGAAGGCGGCCGCCGCGCCGGCGACGGCCCCGGCCGTCGTGCCGAAGGTCCGCCTCTGGCCCGCGAGCACCGACCCCGGGCGGGCCACGTCGGCGACCGGGGCCAGGTCGACGTTGGCGCCGACCGCGCGCATGGCCCGGCCGGTCGCCAGACCGGCGGCGGCGGCCGCGGCGGGCCCGGCGGCCCCCATCTCGCCCGCGCTGCGTGCGGGCGGCGCGGGCAGGCGCCGCACCAGGCCGCCCTCCTGATCGACCATCACCAGCAGCGGCGCCCGCAGCCCGGCCGGGCGCGGGATCGCCTGGAGCCGAGCGGCCAGCGCCCGCGCACCGTCGAGGCCGGCGATGTTGCCCCCCAGCAGCAGCACCGCCCCGGCCTCCCCGGCGGCGATGCGCCGCTCGAGCGCGGCCGGCGGGGACGTGCCCGGAAAGCCGTAGACCACCCGCTGCCCCGCCAGCTGGGCCGGCGTGAGGCTCGCCGCCGTGGACGGCGCCACGGCGACGAGCAGGGCGGTGACGAGGCCGCTGATCACGGCCGGGCGCTCAGCCCTCCTCGCGCCCCTCGAAGTCGAGCGAGGCCGAGTTGATGCAGTAGCGCATGCCCGTCGGGCGCGGGCCGTCGGGGAAGAGGTGGCCCAGGTGGGCGCCGCAGCTGCGGCACACGACCTCGGTGCGGACCATGCCGTGGCTCAGGTCGTCGCGGTCCTCGACGGCGTCGCCCTGAGCGGGCTCGTAGAAGCTCGGCCACCCGGTGCCGGACTCGAACTTCGTGTCCGAGTCGAACAGCGGGTCGCCGCAGACGACGCAGGTGTAGACGCCGTCCTCGTGGTGGTCGGCGTACCGACCGGTGAACGGCCGCTCTGTGGCGCCCTCCTGCGTTACTGCATACTGCTCCGGCGTGAGGCGCTCGCGAAGCTCCGCGCGACGGTCGTCCGGCATCTCGTCCCTCCGGGTCGGCTCGGTACCGCACGGATGGTCCCACAGACGGGCGGCTGCGCGCCTCCTGGGCCCGGTGCTGGCGGTCCTGGCGCTGCTGGTCGCCACCGTCGTCGCGGCCGCGGCGCTGTCGCGCGCGCCGGCCACGAAGACACCCCCCGACCCGTATCGCTGGGCCCGTCCGGCGGCGACGCGCCTGGCGGCGGCCGGGCTCTGGCCCGAGCTCGCCGGGGCCGACCTCTCGCGCCTCGCCACCCGCGCCGACCTGGACCGGGCGACGACGATCCTCACCGGCCTGCCGGCGGCGAGCCCCGATCCGGCCGCGCCGGCCTCGGCCTGGCTGGCCGACCGGCGGATCGTCGACGCGCTCGGGCTCGAGCCCGAACGGCTGGGGCTCCAGGCGCTGACGACCGACGACGCGCGGCCGCTCGCCCTGCCGCCGAACTTCGGCTCCGAGGTGCTGGTGCGCGAGCTCGGCCTGCTGCGCAACCGCTCGCGCGACGAGCTGGAGCGCGCGCGGGCGCAGCCGGTCCCGCTGGCCACGCTGGTCGTCATGGTGGACCGGGCCCGGGCGCTGACGCCCGAGGACCGGACGCGCGTGGCGCTGTTCCGCTCGATCCGGCTGCCGGCGATGAGCGACGCCCGCTTCGCGGTCGTGCAGGCCGCCCTGTCGCAGGTCGGGCAGCCCTACGTCTGGGGCGGCGATTGGCCGTCGCCGCGCTCGCCCTGGGGCCGCCAGGCGCACGGCGGCTTCGACTGCTCCGGGTTGGCCTGGTGGGCGTACAGCGCCGGCGGCGCGCGCCCGGCGGCCCTCGGCGGCCTGGGCCGGCGCACGGCCGACCAGATGGCCTGGCAGGAGGTCGCGCGCGAGCGCGAGGCCGTCGAGCTCGCCGCGCCCGGCGACCTGGTCTTCTTCGGCGACCGCGGTACGCGCTCGCGGCGCGGCTCGATCTCGCACATGGGCATCGCCATCGGCAACGGCTGGATGGTCCAGTCGTCCGGCTCCCGCGCGGGCGTCTCGGTGACCTTCCTGCCCGAGTACTGGCCCGAGGGTCAGGCCTTCGGGCGACGGGTGGAGGAGCTCGGGGAATAGCCGCGCCCCGAAGGCGTCTTGTTCGACAGGTCCACCCACCGAAAGGAACCTGTCGTGACACGCACCGTTCAACTCCGCCCGCGCATCCGCCGCCGCTCGATCGCCGGCCTGCTCGCCGCCGGCGCACTGCTCGCCGCGGGAGCGGGCCTCGCCGCCGACCAGGCCGCGGCCGCCACGACGGCCCAGGTCGCCAACGGGACGCTCCTCGTCAACGGCGACAACGCGTCCGACACGGTCGCGCTGCGGCTACAGGCGGGCACCCCGACGATGCTCCAGATCGACGCCGGCGACGACGGCACGGCCGACGCCAGCTTCGATCGGGCGACCTTCGACCGCATCGTCGTGACCGCTCGCGGCGGCGACGACACCGTCCGGATCGACGACGTCAACGGCACCTTCACTGACACCGAGATCACCACGGTCTCAGGCGGTGCCGGCGACGACACGCTCCTCGGCGGCGGCGGGGCCGAGCTCTACTTCGGCGGCCCCGGAGCGGACGACATCGACGGCAACCGCGGCAACGACACCGCCCTCATGGGCTCCGGTCACGACGTCTTCACCTGGGACCCCGGCGACGGAAGCGACGTCATCGAGGGCCAGAGCGGCTACGACACCATGGACTTCAACGGCGCCAGCGGCAACGAGAACTTCGACGCCTCGGCGAACGGGGCGCGTCTGCGGTTCTTCCGCGATGCCGGGAACATCACCATGGACACCGACGGCGTGGAGAAGGTCGACCTCGACACGCTCGGCGGCACGGACACCACCACGGTGAACGACCTGTCCGGCACCGACGTCAAGAAGATCTACGTGGACCTGGCGGCGGCGATCGGCGGCACGGCCGGCGATGGCGTCGCCGACTCTGTGGTCGTCAACGCGACCCCCGGCGACGACGAGATCGACATCCGGCCGCGCAGCGGCCGGGCGGTCGTGGACGGCCTCGCGGCGAAGGTCGCCGTGGCGCACCCCGAGGCTGCGAACGACAGCCTGACGGTCAACGCCCTCGGCGGCGAGGACGAGATCCACCTCGGCGCCGGCTTGGGCGGGCTCATCAAGACAAGCGTCAACGCTTAGTCCGTCAGAGGGGGGCGGCCGTCCGCCGGGCGCCCCCTCCCCTGTCTGCGCTGCGGCCGCGGTGCGGCTCACGCGGCGCCAGGCTCGGCCCCGACGCGCTGCTCGACCACGAACTCGCGAACTCGGAGCGTCCCGACCTCCAGCTCGCCCACCGACAGCGCCCCGATGGCGCCCCGATGGATCGCGAGCCGCTTGATGGCCAGGCGTCCGACGGCCATCGCGCCGACCGCGAGCGCGCCGACCGCGAGCGCGCCGACCGCCAGGGCGCCGGCGGCGAGGGCGCCGGCGGCGCCGGCGCGCACCGACGCGGTCTGCAGCTGCGCCTCGTCGGGCAGGGTGGTCCGCGGCCGCGGGATGGTGGGGATGGACAACATGGCGCTCTCCTACAGTCGCGATGGGTCGGCGGGTCAGGCATTGCGCAGGAAGGCCAGCACGGCGAGCACGCGGCGGTGGGCCCCCTCCGACGACGTCAGGCCCAGCTTGCCGAAGATGTTCGAGACGTGCTTCTCGACCGCGCCCTCGGTCACCACCAGCGACTCGGCGATGGCCGCGTTGGAGCGGCCCTCGGCCATCAGCTCGAGCACCTCGCGCTCGCGCGGGGTGAGCTCGCCGAGCTCGGAGCGCCCGCGGCGGGCGACGAGCTGGGCCACCACCTCGGGGTCCATCGCGGTGCCGCCGTCGGCGACCCGGCGCACGGCCTCGACGAAGTCGGCCGGGTCGGCGATCCGCTCCTTCAGCAGGTAGCCCACCCCGCCCCCGCCGTCGGCCAGCAGCTCGACCGCGTAGGTCTGCTCGACGTACTGCGAGACCACCAGCACCGCGGTGCCGGGCACGCGCCGCCGGGCCTCGAGCGCCGCGCGCAGGCCCTCGTCGCGGAAGCTCGGGGGCAGGCGGACGTCGACCACCGCGACGTCCGGCCGCTCCCGGGCGACCGCCTCGACCAGGGCGTCGCCGTCATCGACGGCGGCGACCACCTCCATCCCGCTGTCGCGGAGGAGGCGGACGATGCCGTCGCGGAGGAGGGCGAGGTCCTCGGCGATCACGACCCGCATGGCAGCTCCGCCGTGAGGATCGTGCCCCGGCCCGGGGGGCTGTCGACGACGAGGCGCCCGTCGTGGGCCTCCACCCGCCGGCGCAGGCCGATCAGGCCCTCGCCGTCGGGGTCGGCGCCGCCGATCCCGTCGTCGGCGACCCGGACCGAGAGCAGGTCGTCGCGCCGGGCGACGTCGATCCGCACCGACGTGGCGCCGCTGTGCTTGGCGGCGTTGGCGAGCGCCTCGGCGACCGTGAAGTACGCGGCGGCCTCGAGCGCGGGGTCGAGGCGCCCTCCCGCGTCGACGTTCAGCTCGACCGAGAGGCGGCTGGCGCCGGCCAGCGACCCCAGCGCGGCCTCCAGGCCCCGGTCGGTCAGGACCGCCGGGTGGATGCCGCGGGCCAGGTCGCGCAGCTCGACGATCGCGCGCTTGGCTTCCTCGTGGGCCCGGGTCACCTGCTCCCGGACCTCCGGGTCGTCGACCCGCTCCTTGGCCATGCCGAGGTCCATCGCCAGCGCGACCAGTCGCGCCTGCGCGCCGTCGTGCAGGTCGCGCTCGATGCGCCGCAGCTCGGACGCCTGGGCGTCGACCGCCCCGGCGCGGGTCTCCTGGAGGACCTCGATCCGCTCGGTCGCCTCGGCCTCGCGCCGGCGGCCGAGGCTCGCCTGGATCCCCGCATGGATCCCGAACGCGCTCGCCAGGGCGGTGAACGTCCAGATCGGCCAGAAGTAGCCGCCGGGCGTGGTGACGGCCCAGATGAGCGTCAGGAACAGCATGACCATCGCCATGACGCCGCCGTGGCGGGCGAGCGCGACCCCGCGCGGGCCGGCGTCGGGCACCAGCGCGGGAGTGAGCACCCAGGCCGCGTGGATCCCCAGCACGAGCCCGAGGACCAGGAACGGCCAGACGGGCCAGAAGTACCCGCCCGGGGTCGTCGCCGCCCAGATGACGATCAGTACCAGGACGATCGAGGCGGAGACCGCCGCGTGGATCGTGAGCCCACGCCTGGTCGGCCGGCTCAGGCGCAGGGCCGGGCCGCCGGCCGACCGCCGCGCCGGGCCCTCGGAGCGCCGCTCGCCGGTCCCCAGCACCCCGCGCGCGAGCGCGCCGCTCAGCGCGCCGAGCGCCGTGACGAGCGGGACCGAGAGGATCAGCAGGAGGGCGCCGGCCGGCACCAGCAGGATCGCCTCGCTGAAGGTGTCGACGTCCCAGACGCCGTACAGCTGGTCGTCGGTCGCGTAGTAGTAGAAGGGCAGCGTGAGCGCCTGCAGGCCCTGGGCGATCACGCTGAGGGCGAGGATGCCGAGCGGCAGCCCGACGACGAACCGCAGCAGCAGGTAGGCCTGCTCACGCCACCACGCCGGGTCCGTCAGCCAGCACCAGAGGCTCCGGAGCGGGCCGCCGGTCCAGAGCGGCCGGGCCGCGCCGGCGAGGGAGGTGCCGAGCAGCCCGTCGGCCAGCCGCCGCTCGAGGGCCGCGGCGCCGCGAACGGCGACGCCGAGGACCAGGATCACCGGGATGCCGAGCAGCGTGATCAGCAGCCCGAGCCCGAGCGACCAGCCGGTGACCAGCATGACCAACCACGCCGTCCCCAGGGGGATGGCGCTGGCCACGAAGGCCAGGGAGCGCAGCGCGCGCCCCTCCGTGAGGGGCGCGGCCACGTAGCGGCGGAAGATGCTCATCGCGGGTCCTCGATCGTACGAGCCGGGAGCGCGGGGCGCGGGCGCACCCTGGCGATCCGCGCGAGCCGCCGCGGCATCGTCCAGTTGCGCTCGCCGGCCACCCGCATGATGGCCGGGACGATCAGGCAGCGCACGAGCAGCGCGTCGATCGCCACGGCGGCGGCGAGGCCGAACCCGAACTCCTTCAGCGAGACGTCCTGCCCGGCGGCGAACCCGCCGAACGCGACGACCATGATCAGCGCGGCGGTCGCCACGATCCTGCCGGTGCTCGCGAGGCCGACGCGCACCGCGCGCCGGTTGCGCTCGCCGCCGTCGCGCAGCTCGCGCATGCGCTCGACGAGGAACACCTGGTAGTCCATGGAGATGCCGAACAGGAAGGCGAACAGCATCACCGGCACCCACACGGCGATCCCGCGGACCTCGCCGTCGAGGCCCAGGAGGCCCGACCCGATGCCCTGCTGGAACACGAGGTACAGCAGGCCGTAGGTCGCGAGCAGCGACAGCCCGGACGCGAGCACCGCGATCAGCGGGACCAGCCACGAGCGGAACGCGCGCATGAGGGCGACGAAGGTGAGCACGAGGACGCCCACGACCAGCCACGGGAACGGCCCGTACAGCGCCTCGTTGAACTCGTTCTGCACCGCCGGCTCGCCGGTGAGCAGGACCTTCCCGTGCGGCACCGCGGCGGAGACCTCCGCCTTGCGGTGCTCCATCAGGTCGTTGAGCTCGCGCGCCGACTCGGAGAGCGGGTCGCCGCGCGGGGCGACCTGCATCAGGGCGTACTGCCCGGTGCGGTCCACCAGGCCGCCCTCGGCCGCCGCCCGGAAGGCCTCCGGGTCGGTCGCCGACGGCCAGGTGACGCCGCTGACGATGTCCGGCTGCGCCCGGAAGCCGTCGGCCACCTTGCCGAGCGCCGTGATGGTCGCGGGATCGTAGGCGCCGTCCGGACGGCCGCTGTCGATGACGTAGATGTCGGGGTTCAGGGTGCCGCCCAGCTCCGCGCGCACGAGGCGCCCGGCCTGGACCGACTCCACCTTCGGGGCGTCGGCCAGCTCGTCCTGGTCGATGCTCATGTTGGTCGCCTGGCCGGCCAGCGCCACGAGGGCGACGAGGGCGACCGCGGCGAGGGGGATCGCCCAGCCGGTCACGGCGCGCGCGATCGGGCCCCAGAGGGCGGCCTCGCGCAGCCGCCACCGGCGCGGGTAGACGCGCAGGGCGTCCACGCGCGGGCCGAGGACGGCGAGCACGGCCGGCAGCACGGTCAGCGCGGTCAGCACGGCCGACACCGGCACCAGCATGCCGCCGATCCCCATGGAGCGGATGAACGGCACGGGCAGCGCGACGAGCACCGCGAGGCCGATGGCCACGGTCACGCCGGACAGCAGCACCGCGCGGCCGGCGGTCGCCGTCGTGCGGCCGACCGCATCGACGCGCTCGGCGCCGTTCCGCATCTCCTCGCGGAAGCGGGAGACGACGAGCAGCGCGTAGTCGATGCCGATCGCGATCCCCACCAGCGTGATCACGTTCGTGACCAGGTCGGCGATGTCCATCGTCTGACCGGCGAGGTAGGTCCCCGCGAAGGCGAAGACGATCGAGACGCCGGCCAGCAGGACCGGCAGCAGCGCGCTGACGGCGCTGCCGAAGAAGATCAGCAGCACGAGCAGCGCGACCGGCAGCACGATCATCTCGGCCCGCGCGAGGTCGTCGTTGAGCTGCGGCTCGAGGTCGTGCCACACCGCCGCGTCGCCACCGATCAGCGTCGGCGAGAAGCCGTCGGGCGTGCCGATGGCGTCGCGGATGGCGTCGATGTGGTCCATCGCCTGCCGCTCGGGCAGGGGGACCGAGAGGGTCGCGAACGTCATGTGGCCGTCCTGGCCCACGAGGTCGCGGCTGCCGGTGGTGAAGTACGAGACGACGCGGGTCCCGGGGACGACCTCGGCGCCCCGCTTCAGGGCGGCGGTGACCTCGGCCCGGTAGGCGGGGTCGTCGACCGTCAGCGAGGGGTTGCGGAAGACCGGTTGGACGTCGGTCGCCTCGCGGCCGTCTGAGAAGCGGGTCTGGACGAGCTCGATCCCGCGGGCGGCCTCGCTGCCCGGCAGGGTCTGCTCGTCCGTCGTGACGTCGCCGATGCGGCCGGCCAGCATGACCGCGCCGACGAGCAGGGCGACGAAGAGCGGGATCACGATCCAGCGCCCGCGGGCCATCAGGCGGCCGTGGCGCTCGAGGATCGATCGGGGCGGCGGCACGGGGTGCTCCCTTCGCGCGGATGAACGGACATCCGCACCCTTTCGCCGCCCCCGTCGCCGCAGAATGGGGGCAGCGGCCGTCCGCTCCTGGCGGCTCCCGGCGTCTGCGACGGGGGGTTAGCCCCACCCCCCGGTCCCTGGGTCCCGCCGAGCCGCTAGGCGGCGGCGGGGCCCTGCCCGAGCTGCTGCATCATCATGCCGCTGTCGAGCACGCCCCAGTGCTCGACGCCCAGGCCGTCGCGGAAGCGCACCACGTCGGCGAACGGCACGCTGACCCGCTTCCCGGTCGCGGGCATGCCCATGAACTCGCCCTCGTGGGTGCCCTCGAACAGGCCGTGGGCCATCACCAGGTCGTCCTCCTGGACCATGTGCGTCACCGCGAAGCGCAGGTCCGGGAACGCCGCGCCGAGCATCGTGAAGAACTGGCGCACCCCCTCGCGATCGGGCGTGAGCGCGACGGCCTCGTGCTCCACGAAGTCGTCGACCAGCAGCTCGTCGATGACGCCCAGCTCGCCGGCCGCCACCGCATCGTAGAAGCGGGACATGACCGCCTTGTCTGTCATGGCTGGGTCCTCCTCCTGCCGCACACCGTGGGGCGACGCTACGACGGCGGCGGCCCCGGCGTCCAGCCCGCGGCTAGGCCCCGAGCGCGGGCTCGCCGAGGCTGGCCAGCCGGACGTTCTGGCGGTAGTCGATCGGCACGGTGATCAGGGCCGGGCCCTCCTCCGCCAGGGCCGCCCCCAGGGCCGCCCCCAGGGCCGCGCCGTCGGTCGCGTGGCGGTGGCTCCAGCCGAACGACGCCGCCAGCTCGGCCCAGCCCGGGTTGCCGAACTCGATGGCGTGGGTGCGCCCGAAGCGGCGCTCCTGCTTCCACCCGATCACGCCGTAGGCGCCGTCCACCCAGACCACGACCACGCAGGGCAGGCCCAGGCGCGTCGCCGTCTCCATCTCCTGCACGTTCATCAGGAAGCCGCCGTCGCCCGAGACCGTGACGGCGCGGCGCTCGGGCTGGGCCAGGGCGGCCGCGATCGCGCCCGGCAGGCCGATCCCCATGGTCGCGAAGCCGTTGCTGATGATCACCGTGTTCGGCTCGTAGGCCGGGAAGAGCCGGCCGAGCCAGAGCTTGTGAGCCCCGACGTCGGAGATGAGGATGTCCGAGGGCGCCATCGCGCCCCGGATCGCCAGGATCGCGGCCTGGGGGCTGACGAAGCCGGGCCGCTCGACGGTGGCCCGCAACTCGGTGGTCACGGCGACCCGCAGGCGGGTCGCGTAGGCCGGCACCGGGCGCGCCGGCAGCTCGCCGCGCAGCAGCCGCAGCGTCTCGCCGATGTCGCCCACCAGCTCGACCTCGGGGATGTACTCGGCGTCGACCTCGGCGGGGCGGGCGTCCACGTGCACGATCCGCTTGCTCCGGGAGCCGTTCCAGGCGGCGGGGCCGAACTCGACCAGGTCGTAGCCCACGCAGATCACGACATCGGCCTCGTCGAGGCCGGCCGTCATGCTGTCGCGCGCCTGCACCCCGACGGCGGGCAGCGACAACAGGGAGCGGTCGTCGAGGGCGCCCTTGCCCATGAAGGTCGGGCAGGCCGGGATGCCGGCGTGCTCGCAGAGCGCGCGCAGCCCGCCGGCGGCCCCGGTGCGGATGGTGCCGTTGCCGGTCAGGATCACCGGCCGGCTCGCCGAGCGGATCACCGTCGCCGCCTCGCGCACCGCGGCGGGGTCGGCGTGGGTGGGCGCGGGCGCGCTCTTGGGCAGCGGCCGCAGCGACGAGGGCAGGTCGGCGGCGGCGATCGTCTCGGAGAGCTCGAGGTGCGCGGGACCCGGCCGCTCGGCCTCGGCCAGCCGGAACGCCTTGCGCACCACCTCGGGGATGGTCTCCGGCCGCTCGATGCGCGCGTTCCACTTCGTGACCGGCCGGAGCATGTCGACGACGTCGACGTACTGGTGGCTCTCCTTGTGCACCAGGTCGAGCCGCACCTGGCCCGTGATGGCGACCATCGGCGCGTGGTCGAGGAAGGCGTCGCCGACGCCGGTGATGAGGTTGGTGGCGCCCGGCCCGAGCGTGCCCAGGCAGACCCCTGCTCGGCCGGTGAGGCGCCCCTGGACGTCGGCCATGAAGGCCGCGCCCTGCTCGTGGCGCACGATGACGATCTCGATCGGCGAGCGGCTGAGCGCCTCGACGATCTCGAGCGTCTCCTCGCCGGGGATGGCGAAGATGCGCGCGACGCCCTCCGACTCGAGGCACCGCACCATCAGCTCTGCCGCCTGCAGGAGGATCCTCCCGGGATCGACGTCCGCTGGCGGCGGAGCCTACCGGGCCCTCACGCCGAGCCGCCCGAGGCGACCACGCCCTGGGCGTCGGCCATCGACAGCAGCGTCACGCCGGTGATCCCAGGCCGGCCGCGACGATCTGCCACGGGTCGAGATTCCCCGCCGAGGGGTATCGTGATCCTGAGTCCTCGCGGCCTTGCGGGCCGCGTCATCGGAGGAGGCAGCAATGGCGGTCCTGAGCCCGGCCCTCGACCCGGCCCAGCCCACGGGGCTGCTGCAGGGCGGGCGCTTCGACGAGCGCAACGAGGACCTCGCGGTCGTCAACCCGTACACGGGCGAGGAGATCGCCCGCGTGGCCGTGGGCGGCCCGGAGGACGTGGACGCCGCCGTCGCCGAGGCCAAGACCCACCTGCCGCCGCCCTCCCCGGCCGAGCGCGCCCAGGTGCTGGAGCGCGCCGCCCGCCTGGTGGCCGACCGCGCCGAGACCTTCGCCCGCACGATCTGCCTCGAGGCCGGCAAGCCCATGAAGCAGGCGCGCGCCGAGGCGGCGCGCTGCGTCGACACCCTCACCTTCGCCGCCGTCGAGGCGCGCAGCCTGGCGGGCGAGATGGTGCCGATGGAGTCCAGCGCGGCCGGCGCCGGCAAGCTCGGCATCATCGTGCGCGAGCCGATGGGCGTGGTCGGGGCGATCTCGCCCTTCAACTTCCCCCTCAACCTGGTCGCCCACAAGCTCGCGCCCGCGATCGCGGCCGGCTGCCCGGTCGTCCTGAAGCCGGCCTCGGCGACGCCCCTCTCGGCGCTGCTGCTGGCGCGCACCCTGGCCGAGGCCGGGCTGCCGGACGGCTTCCTCTCGGTGGTGATCGGCGGCGGCGGCTCGGTGGGCAACGCCCTGGTCGACCACCCCGACGTGCCGATGATCTCCTTCACGGGCAGCCCGCCGGTGGGCTGGGGCATCCGCCAGCGCCAGCCGCGCAAGCACGTCGCCCTGGAGCTCGGCAACTCCACCCCGGTGCT
>DATLLV010000097.1:0-6479 GCA_035537655.1 Miltoncostaeaceae bacterium | reverse complement strand
AGCAACCGCTGGGAGGTCGTCTTCGAGCAGGACGAGGTCCGCGTCTACCGGCGCATCCCGCGGCCGGCGGTGCCGGCCGGCGGCCTGAACGGCGGTCTTGCCGGGTAGACCGCCGGTCATGGCGGTCGCGCTGCAGGTGCTGATGTTCTTCCCGCGCGGGGGCTCGGCCCAGGTGGTGCGCTACCTCGCGCGGGAGATCGCGGCCATCGGCGGCCGCTTCCGGCCCCGGGTGGTCGCCGGCTCGCTGGGCCCGCCGGGCGGGCCGGCGGACGCGCGCGCCTTCTTCGCCGGGCTGGATCTGGTCGCCGTCGACTACGACGCGGCCCTCGCGGCGCCCGACCCGATCGCGGCCTCGCCGCCATTCCACCCCTCGTACGAGGACCGGCCGGGGGCGCCCGACCGGGTGATGGCGGCGCTCGGCGACGACGCGCTCGAGCACCTCGTCGCCGAGTGGCAGCGGATCCTCGGCGCCCCGGGCGTGCTCGACGACGTCGAGGTCGCCCACCTGCACCACCTGACGCCGGCCCACGAGGCGCTGGCGCGCCTGCGCCCCGACCTGCCCGTTGTGACCCACCTGCACGGCACGGAGCTGCTGATGCTGGAGCAGATCGACGCCGGCGCGCCGTGGCCCCACGGCGGCGCCTGGGCCCACCGGATGCGCGGCTGGGCGGCGCGCTCGGCGCGGGTGCTGGTGGGCTCGGAGCCGGGCCGCGACGAGGCGGTGGCCGTGCTCGGCCTCGACCGCGACGCCGTCGACGTGGTGCCGAACGGCGTCGACCTGCGGGTCTTCGACGGCCGCCGCGCCGCCCCGGCCGAGCGCGCCGCCTTCTGGGCCCGCAGCCTGTGCGACGAGCCGCGCGGATGGTCGTCCGCCGACCCGCGGCCGGGATCGATCGGCTACTCGCGCGAGCAGATCGCCCCGCTCGCCGACCCGGCGGCGCCGGTCGTGCTGTTCGTCGGCCGCTTCACCAGGGTCAAGCGGATCCCGGCGCTGATCCGGGCCCACGCGCGCGCCCGCGAGGCCCTGGGCCGCCCGCTGCCGCTGGTGCTGTGGGGCGGGGCGCCGGGGGAGTGGGAGGACGAGCACCCGGCCGACGCGGCCGCGGCGTCGCCCTGGGGGGACGAGGTGTTCCTGGCCGGCTGGCACGACCACGCGGCCGTGGCGGGCGCCCTGGCGTCGGCCGACGTCCTCGCCGTCCCCTCGGCGACCGAGCGCTTCGGCCTGGTCTACGTCGAGGCCATGGCCATGCGCGTGCCGCCCATCGCCACCGACGCCGGGGCGCCGCCCAGCTTCATCGACGCCGACCCGGCGTCCCCGGCGCGCTCGGGCTGGCTCGTGCCGCCGGGCGACGAGGCGGCGCTGGCGAGGGCCCTGGCCGACGCCGCGGCCGACCCGGCCGAGCGCGCCCTGCGCGGCGCGAACGGACGGCGGGTCGCCGCGCGCCGCTTCGCCTGGGGCGACATCGCCCGGCGGGTGGTGGCGATCTACGCGGCGGCGGCGGTGCCGGTCGGCTGACCGCCGGCCGGCAGGAAGGCGAGGGCGGTGGCGATGGGCCGCCCCCCCGGGATCTCGACCTCGTCCGCCTCGCGCGGGGCGTTGCGGAGCACGCCGCCGTGCACCAGGGCCGTCGAGCCGCCGCCGTCGAGGTTGATGGCGCGCCGGGCGCCCAGCGACGCCATCAGCGCCGCGAGCTCGCCCAGCGTGAGGCCCGCCTCGGTCCGCGAGCGGCCCTCGCAGGCCACCGCCAGCAGCCGGCCGCGCGTCAGGCCGAGGGCGGCGCGCGGGTGGCGCCCGTCGCAGATGTCCGAGTCGAACTGGGCCCTGCCCGCCGAGAAGCCCTCGGGGTCGTCGCCGTCGCGAACGATGGCGCGGCCGCGGCGGACCAGCAGCGGCCCGGCCTGCAGCAGATCGCCGCGTGGGGCGGGCGGCAGGCGGCCGCGGCCGTCGAGCCGCACCCTGCGCCCGTCCACGGCGACGCACGAGCGGCCCGGGCCCAGCGGCGGGTCGAAGGGGACGCTCAGGCGCCGGACGCCGTCGGTCCAGAGGTCCCCGAGCGGCGTGCCGACGGGCGTCACGAAAAAGCCGCCGACCAGGGCGTCGCCCACCCCGGCCCGCAGGCACCAGGCCGCGAGCGGCTCGGGCTCCTCGAACGCGACGACGCGCAGGGCGACCCGGCGGCGCGGGTACTCGGCCACGTGGACCGTGGTGGCGGCGCCGTCGGCCAGATCCCAGCGGAAGGACCGCAACTCGCCGACGGACGGCGCGAGGGGGAGGGTGGGGGCGGTGGAGGCCATCACGTCTGGTGTCGGCCGCTCCGCCCCGCCGCTCAAGCGCCGGGTCCGGGGGCCGTCCGCGCCCCCACGGTAGGACGGCCGTTGTGACAGGGCTGTTGCGCCCGGCCGATCGGCTGTGACATCGGGTTCCCGCGCACGGCGGGCGAGAGGCTACGCGCCGCCCCGGCCGGACTCGTAGGCCCGCTGGGCCGCCTCCACGGCGGCGACCCGCTCCTCGCCGGTCAGGGCGCTGCGGGCACGGGCGACCTCGTTGGACGCCTCGATCCCCGCGAGCGAGCCCTGGAAGCGCGGCACCACGTCCCGCGCCAGCAGCTCCCAGCTGCGCGCGGTGGCGTCGGGCGCGGCCCACTCGTGACCGACGACGAGCAGGCCGCCGAACCCGCCCGAGCGCTCCCGGAGCCGCTCGATGGCCGCGATCGCGTCGTCGGGCGTGCCGATCACCCACGCCCCCAGCTCGACCATCTGGTCGATGAGCGCGTCGCGTGGCCCGGGCACCGGACGCGGCCGGCCGGTGACGCCCTCGGCGTAGTCGAGGATGTACGCCGCGCCGCCCGCGCGGGCCTCGTCGAGCGCCCGCTGCCGCGTCTCGGCGAGGTGCAGGGGCACGACCAGGCGCCAGTCCTCGCGGCGGATCGTCCGGCCCGCCCCCTGGGCGGCCTCCTCGGCCACGCGCCAGTGCTCGCGCAGGTCGATCGGGCCGCGCGGGCCGCGGGCGACGCTCAGCGACAGCACGCCCGCGCCGTGGCGGCCGGCGAGGACCATGCCGGCGGGCGACTCCATGCTGGTGACGGCCAGCGGGGGGTGGGGGTCCTGGTAGGGCCGCAGCTGCAGCACCGCGTCGCTGAGCGAGAACCACTCCGACTCGTGCGAGAAGGGCTCGGTCTCGGTGAGGAGGCGCATGATCACCTCGAGCGCCTCGGCCATCCGCGGACGCAGCAGGCCGGGCTCGATGCCGAGCATGCGCGCGTCGGTGAGGTGGCCGCCGGGGCCGACGCCGAAGTTCAGGCGCCCGCGGGTGAGGTGGTCGAGCAGCACGATGCGGTCGGCGACCATCAGCGGGTGGTGGTAGGGGAGGCTCACCACGCCGGTCCCGAGGCGGATGTGGCGGGTCCGCTCGGCAGCCACGGCCAGGAACAGCTCCGGCGAGGCGATCGTCTCCCAGCCGGTGCTGTGGTGCTCGCCGACCCACGCCTCGTCGAAGCCGAGCCGGTCCAGCAGCACGATCAGGTCCAGGTCGCGCTCGAGCGCGAGCGTGGGGTTCTGCCCCGGCTCGTGGTACGGGGCGAGGAAGACGCCGAAGCGCATGCGCACGACGCGCACTCTAGATGTCGCGATACTGCGCCGATGCTGCGCCGCGCCGCACCACTGGCCGCCCTGCTGGTCGCCCTGACCGCCGCCGCCGCCTCGGCCCGCCCCCTGCCCGGGGCGCCGGGCTGCCCGATCCTGCCGCCCGGCAACGTCTGGAACGCCCGGGTCGACGCCCGGCCGGTGCTGCGGGGCTCCGACGCGCTGATCGCGGCCATCGGGCTGGACGCCGGCCTCCATCCGGACTTCAGCGCCGCGGGGAGGTACGGCATCCCGGTCAACGTGGTCGGCGCGCGGGCGCCGCGACGGGCGGTGCGCTTCCAGTACGCCAGCGAGTCTGACCGGGTGCGCTACCCGATCCCGGCGCGGCCCCGGATCGAGGGCGGCTCGGACCGCCACCTCCTGATGGTCGACCGCGACGCCTGTCGCCTCTACGAGCTGTTCGCCGCCCGGCGCTGGCCCGGCGGCGCGTGGAGCGCGGGCTCGGGCGCCGTCTTCGACCTGCGCTCGAACCGGCTGCGGCCCGGCGGCTGGACCAGCGCCGACGCCGCCGGCCTGCCGATCCTGCCCGGCCTGGCCCGCTACGGCGACCTCGCGGCCGGCGGCATCGACCACGCCCTGCGCTTCACCGCGCCGCGCACGCGCAGCGCGTTCGTCTACCCCGCGCGCCACGCGGCCGGCGCGGGCGCCGACCCGTCGCTGCCGCCCATGGGCCTGCGCGTGCGGCTGAAGCGGGGCGTCGCCCTGGCCGGGCTCGGGCCCCAGGCCCGCGCCGTCGCCGTCGCCCTGAAGCGCTACGGGATGATCCTCGCCGACAACGGCTCGCCCTGGTACGTGACGGGCGCGCCGGACCGGCGTTGGGACGACGACGACCTCCACGGGCTGGGTCGCCTGACCGGCGGCGACCTCGAGGTCGTGGACACGCGCGGCCTACGCAGCCGGTGACCGTCGCACTCAGGCGCTTCTCAGAGGGTTGCGCCGTCCGCCGGGATCGTCACGCGGCCGTCCGCGCCGCCAACCGCGAGCGCGGCGGCCAGGTCGGCGCGCGTCTCGAGGCAGTGGTTGATCGCCTCCATGTGCACGGCGACCACGCGCGCGCCGGGCGCGGCCTCGGCCACCGCCGCCACGTCGGCGGCCTCCATGGTGACCGTCCCGCCCTCCAGGAAGCGGGCGCCGCCGGCGTTCACGACGATCCAGTTAGGGGCGTGGGCGGCAATCGCCTCGGCCACCTCGGGGCACCAGACCGTGTCGCCCGCCACGTAGACCGTCGGCTCGCCGTCGGCCGTGACCACGAAGCCGCTCACCGGCCCGAGGCCCTGGACCATGGCGTCGTCGCGGCCGTGGCGGCCCCCGGTGCGGTGGATCGTGAGGCCCTGCCACTCGACCGGAGCCGCGGACGGCACCGGCACCAGGTCCAGGCCGAGCTGGCCCAGGTCGCCCATGTCCTCCGGCTGGCAGAAGACGGGCACGGCCAGCGGGATCAGGGCGGTGACGCCGGCGGCGTCGAGGTGGTCGACGTGGGTGTGCGTGACCAGCGCCCCGTCGATCCCCTCGACGGCCTCGCGAACGCTCACCGGCAGCGCGACCAGCGGGTTCGGCCGCTCCTCGGGCGTCCCGCGTACGGGCGCGCGGGCGCCCGGCGCGTCGAGCATCGGGTCCACCAGCAGCGCGTGGCCGCCGATCTCGAGGCGCAGGGTGGCGTGGCGCAGCAGGGTGAGGCGCACGGCGATGGAACCTATAGGCTCGCCGCGTGGACCTCCGCCTGGAGCTGGTGCACGTGCCGGTCACGGACGTCGACCGGGCGATCGCCTTCTACGTCGAGCGGGCCGGCTTCGCGCTCGACCACGACCACCGGGTCAGCGACGAGATCCGCTTCGTGCAGCTGTCGCCGCCCGGCTCGGGCTGCTCGATCGCCATCGGCGAGGGCCTGACCGACAGCGAGCCGGGCTCGGCCTCGTTGCAGCTCGTGGTCGCCGACGCCGAAGCCGCCCGGGCCGAGCTGGCCGGGCGCGGGCTGGACGTGGCGCAGGTGCAGAGCTTTCCCTGGGGCACCTTCGTCTTCTTCGCCGACCCCGACGGCAACCGCTGGGCCGTCCAGGAACTGCCCGCGAGCTGACGAGCGCCGGCCGCTGAAGTCTCGGCGGGGGAGCCACGTCCCGGGGCCCCTCACCACCCAACGCGACATAACTTCAGTTCCCGTGCGCACAGCACCGGATTGGGCCGTCCGGGGCGCCGGGTAGCGTCCGGACATCCCGTTGCCCACCTGTGGAGGAGCTGTGCTCCCGACCGAGCCCCCGCAGGGCCCGCCGCCGCCGAAGGGCCCGAGCCCGTGGCCGAACCAGGACTACGCCGGCTGGGCCGGCCTCTGATCGCGCGCGCGCCGGCTCAAGTCTGAGACGGCGCTGAGCAGCTCGCGGCACGCCGCCGGGCGTCCCGGCGGATCGACCTCGAGCTCAACGGCCAGACGCCTGACCCAGGCGACGAGCGGCGCCGGCGCCGGCGCGTCGGCGTCCACCAGCGCCAGCTCGTAGGCGCGCGTCCCCACGGCGCGCAGCTCGGCGAGGGCGACCGCCCGGGGCCGCTCGCGGTTCTGCCAGGCGGGCGCGACGCGGGCGCGGCCGGTGGCGCGGGTCGCGCCCAGCGGGCGCGGGCGCCGGCCGGTCATGCGCAGGGCCAGCATGATCTGGCCCTCGGGGTTCACCACCCGCCGCACCACGACCGCGTCGACGTCGTGACGTCCGGCCTCGGGCAGCACGAGCGCGACCACGACGTCGGTCTCGACGAAGGCCAGCGGCTCCGAGAGCTCGACCAGCAGGCCGGTGAGCGAGGCGTCGATGACGCGGCCGGCGCACGAGCGCTCGCCCGCCAGCACGCGCACC
>DATLLV010000096.1:0-7472 GCA_035537655.1 Miltoncostaeaceae bacterium | reverse complement strand
CTCGACCGGGTCGATGTCGTAGAGCTTGCAGGCGTTCAGGCCGAGGATCTTCTCCTTGGCCTCGACGGTCAGCGAGACGCCGGTCTCGGACGCGACCTGCTCGGGGAGGTCGAAGTCCACGAACTTCTCGACGAGCCACTTGGGGTGCCAGAGGGCGTAGTCGGAGGAGAACAGCAGGCGGTCCTCGCCGAGCCAGAACAGCAGCTCCGCCATCACGTCGGCGAAGTACTTGGGGCGGGGGTGGATGAAGGGCATCAGCACCGCGAGCCCGCCGTAGACGTTGGGCTCCTGCACGGCGATCCAGCAGAAGTCCTCGGTGCGCGGCATGCCGACGTGCTCGACGATGAAGTTGAGGTCGGTGAAGTTGGTGGCCGCGTGGTCGATCTCCTGGACGTCGAAGGCGTCCTTGTTCAGCGGCCAGATCGTCGGGCCCTTGTGGACGTGGATGTTCTTCACGCCCAGCTCGACGCACTTCTCCAGGTAGCGCTCGGCCCAGGGGTCGTCGAGGCTCCAGCCGCGCGAGTCGCCGCGCCACTCGGCCGTGTAGAGCTTCACGCCCTTGATGCCCCAGCGCTCCACCTTCTCCTCGAAGGCGGCGAGGCCGGCCTCCTCGTCGCGCGGGTCCCAGGCGCTGTTGAGGATGAACCGGTCGGGATGCTTCTCCTTCAGCTCCGCGTCACGCGCGGTGGTGTTGAAGCCGTTGACGTAGAAGTCCGTCAGGTAGGTGGGCTGGAAGATCCCGACGTCGACGTAGCCGTCGATGAAGAGGTCGCTGAGCATCGTCTCCTGGTCGTACTTCTCGTACTTCTCACGGGGCCAGACGTACTCCTCGGGCGAGAGGCCCGAGTGGTAGTCGTAGAAGCAGGAGATGAAGCCCGCCCCGTACTTGTTCTTCTGGTTCTCCGGGCTCGCGTCCCACCAGTGGAGGTGGGAGTCGACCACGAAGTACTCGTTGCCGTCCCGGTCCCGATACATAAGCCCCCCTCGATCGTGACAGTCGTTACGAGGCGACGAGCGTATTGCCGGCGGGGGCGCGCGCGGACCCGCGCTCCGGTATCCGGAAAACTGGCCCGCCGCCCGCCGCTGGACTAGGCTCGCCGCAGGCTCCGGGCGCGGATCCGCCCGGATGTGAGGGGGCATTGGCCGATATCCCGGCTCGGCGGATGGACGGGGCCGCGTTGCGGGCGACCCTCCGCGCCGCCGACGCCGAGCCGCGCGACAGCCTCGCCTCCGCCACCCGCGCCCTCCGCGCGCTCGAGCTCATCGCGGCCGCGCCCGGGCCGCTGCCGGCCAAAGCCGTCGCCCAGCAGCTGAACGCGAGCCTGGGCAGCAGCTACCGGGTGCTGCACACGCTCGAGGACGAGGGCTACGCCGTGCGCCTGGCCCACGGGTGCTACGGGCTGGGGCCCAAGCTCTCGTCGCTGTTCCGGACCTTCCAGGAGCGCTTCGACGTGGCGAGCGCCGCGCGCCCGGTGATGGCCGAGCTCGCCGACGAGCTGGGCGAGGACGTCTTCCTGGCCGTGCTGCGCTCGGGCGAGGTGGCCGTCGCCGAGATCGCCCGCGGCCCGAGCGAGCTCCACCTGCCCGAGCCCGGCGTCGGCTTCACCGCGATGGCGCACACGGCCGCCATCGGCAAGGTGCTGCTGGCCGGCCTGCCGGACGCCGACGTCGACGACTACCTGCGGGCGCGGCCCCTCGAAGCGTGCACCCCGCACACGCTGGTCGAGCGGCGGCGGATCACCGCCGACCTGCGGGCGGTGCGCGAGCGCGGCCTGGCGCTCGACCTGGAGGAGCTGGCCGAGGGCTGCTGCTGCATCGCCGCGCCGGTGCGCGACGCGTGGGGCGCCACGATCGCGTCGATCGGGGTCTCGGCGCCGACGCAGCGGTTCCGCACCGAGCGCGACGCGCTCGCCCGCGGCTGCGTCGGGGCCGCCGCGCGGCTGTCGCGCGCCGTCGCCTCGGGCGCCTGGGCCGGCGGTCAGCCCCTGCGCGGCGCGGGCGGGGTGGGGCCCGCGGGGAGGAACTCCAGCCCCACGTGACCCTCGTAGCCGAGCGCGTCGAGGCGGTCGACCAGCGCCCAGAGGTCGATCGTCCCGGTGCCCGGCGCGCCCCGCCCGGGGTGGTCCGCGTACTGCACGTGGCCGATCAGGCCGGCGACTCGGCCGGCCTCCTCCAGCGGGTTGAGGCCGGCCATGGCGGCGTGGTAGGCGTCGAAGAGCACGCTGACGCCCTCGTGCCCCACGGCCTCGACGAAGGCCGCCGCGTCGGCGGGCGTCGGCAGCAGGGGCCGGGCGACGTCGGTGTCGTTGAGGTGCTCGATCACGATCCGGGCGCCCTGGTCGGCGACGGCGTCGGCGGCGTCGCGCACGACCGCCCGCGCCGCCGCGAGCTGGTCGGCCTCGGGCCGGTCGGGCGTGAAGCGGCCCGCGAGGAGGTTGACGAGATCGCCGCCGCCGGCGGCCGCCACCCGGGCCGCGGCGCGCGCCGACTCCACCACCGCCTCCGCCCGCTCGGGCAGGTTGCAGAAGCCGCGCTCGCCGGCGGCGAGGTCGCCGCCGTCCGCGTTGACCAGCACCGCCCGCAGGCCGGCCGCGCGCACGGCCCCCGGCCAGTCGCCGGGGTGGGGAGCGGGCGGCCACCACGCCTCGACGGCCTCGTAGCCCGCGGCCCGCGCGGCCGCCGGCCGCTCCAGCGGCGCCAGCTCCGGGAAGAGGATCCCGAGGTGCGCGGAGAAGGCGATCACGCGCCGAGCGCCCGCCGCCGCTCGGCGACGCGCCGGCCCTCGGCCAGGGCGTCGGCCCGCAGCGCCGCGACCGCCTCGCCCGCGGCGGCGGTCCAGGGCGCCAGCGGCTCGCCGGCCGCCGCGGCCCGCGTCAGCGCCGGCGGCGCGTCGTGGCCGTCGGCGAGGTGGGGCAGCAGCTCGCGGGCGATCGTCGCGAAGGTGGCGAGGCCGCCCAGGTCGGCGGTCGCCAGCGGCCCGGCCGCCATCCAGCGCGGGGCGAGCCCGTCGGCGACCGCGGCGTCGATGTCGGCGGCGCTCGCGACGCCCTCCTCCAGCATGTGGAGGCACTCGCGCAGCACCGCGAACTGCACCCGGTTCCAGATGAAGCCGGGCACGTCCCGCCGCACCACGAGGGGCGCCTTGCCCATGCGGGCCGCCAGGCCGCGCAGCGCGTCCACGGCGGCGGGGTCGGTGCCGGGCCCGGGGACCACCTCGACCACCGCGGTCAGGTGGGCCGGCTTGAGGAAGTGCAGGCCCGCGAAGCGCCCGGGCCGCCGCAGCGCCACCGCCAGGTCGGCGATCCGCAGGCTTGAGGTGTTGGTGGCGACGACCGCATCGGGCGGGCACCACGGCTCGACCCGGTCCAGCAGGTCGCGCTTGGCCTCGAGGTCCTCGGCGATCGACTCGACCACCAGCCCGGCGCCGGCCAGCGCGTCCGGGCCGATGGCGGCCGCCGCGATCGCGTCGCCGTCGCCGCCCAGGCCGACGGCGCGGGCCCGGGCCGCCTCGGCGCGCTGGGCCGAGCGGCCGGCCAGCACCGCCCGCTCGCCCGCCGCGGCGAGCGCGACGGCGATCTCCGGGGCCATGGCGCCCGTCCCCAGGACGACCGCCCGCCGCTGCGTCACCGAGGCGCCGACTGGCAGGCGGGGCAGATCCCCGGGATCGCGATCTCGCGCTCGGCGGTCAGGGCGTAGCCGGTCTCCTCGTGCAGCGCCGCCGCGAGGGGGCCCAGGCTGGCGTCGTGCAGGTGGGCGACGGCGCCGCACGACTCGCAGACGGCGTGGTGGTGCCGGTGCTGGCGCGCCATCTCGTAGAAGAGGCGGTCCGAGCCCAGGTCGGTGCGGCGGGCGATCCCGGCCTCGACCAGCGCGTCGAGGGTCCGGTAGACCGTCGAGGGGTTGATCGAGGGATAGCGCTCGCGGGCGTGCGCGAGGACGTCCTCGGCCGACACGTGGTCGCCGCGCCCCAGGGCCTGCAGCACCAGCAGCCGCTGGGCGGTGGGCCGGCAGCCCGCGCGCCGCAGGAGGTCGGCGGCGTCGTCGCCCGCCTCCCGCGCCGCCTGCATCCGGTGCTGCGTCGCGTCGGTGGGCGGGTGGCTGGTGGCGTCGGTCATGCGGTCTCCGGGGACGTCACGTGCGCGCCACCATACGCCGCCGCCGCCGCGGCGGCCGCCTGCCCGTAGGCGACGCCGCCGTCGTTGGGCGGCAGCAGCGCGGGCACCAACGGGCGCAGGCCGGCGCGCCCCAGGCGGGCCGTCACGCCCTCCAGCAGGCGCCGGTTCTGGAAGACGCCGCCCGACAGCACGGCGACCTCCGCGCCCGCGGCCCCGGCCGCCGCGACGAGCGCCTCGGCGGTCGCCGTCGCAAGGGCGTTGTGGAAGCGCGCGGCGACGGCACCGGCGGGCCGCCCGGCGGCGACGTCCGCCGCCGCGGCGAGCACCGCCGCCCGCGGGTCGAGGCCCTCAATGGGATACTCGCCGCGCTCGGCCGGGTCGCACGCGGCCTCGAGGGCGATCGCGGCCTGGCCCTCGTAGCCGGCGTGGGCGCGCAGGCCGCAGATCGCGGCGACGGCGTCGAAGAGGCGGCCGGCGCTGCTGGTGACCGGCGAGCGCTCGGAGCGGGCCAGGCGCGCGACGGCGTCCCAGGTCGCCGGGTCGACGCGGCCGGCCAGCGCGGCCGGCGGCCCGGGATCGGCGCCGGCGGCCTCCTGCAGCCACGCGCAGGCCATCCGCCAGGGCTCGCGCGCGGCGGCGTCGCCGCCGGGCAGGCGCACGGTCCGCAGGTGGGCGGCGCGCCGCGACCCGGCGAGGTCGCCGGCCAGGATCTCGCCGCCCCAGACCGTGCCGTCGGGGCCCAGGCCGGCGCCGTCATAGATCGCCCCGACCGCGAGGCCGCGCCAGCCGTGCTCGGCCAGGCAGGCGGCGAGGTGCGCGTGGTGGTGGGGCACCGCCACCGTCTCGACGCCCTCGCGCTCCAGCGCGTAGCGGGTGGAGAGGTAGTCCGGATGCAGGTCGTGGACCACCACCTCCGGCTCGACGGCGAAGAGGCGCTCGAAGTGGGCGACCCCCTCGCGGAACGACAGCAGCGTCTCCCAGTTGCCCAGGTCGCCGATGTGGTGGCTCACCCACGCGCGCCGGCCGCGCGCCAGGCAGAAGGTGCTCTTCAGCTCGGCCCCGCACGCCAGCAGCGGCCGCTCCGCCGCGACCGGCAGGTCGATCGCGCCCGGCACCCGCCCGCGCGAGCGCCGCATCACGATCGCCGTCGCCGGGCCGGCGGGCCGCACCACCGAGTCGTCGGTGCGGGTGGCGATGGGGCGGTCGTGGAGCAGGAACAGGTCGGCGATCCCTGCCAGCCGCTCGAGCGCGTCCTCGTCGCGGTGGGCGATCGGCTCGTCGCTGACGTTGCCGCTCGTCATGACCAGGGGGCCGCCGGCGTCGCCGAGAAGCAGGTGGTGGAGCGGGGAGTAGGGGAGCATCAGCCCGAGGTCCGCCGTCCCCGGCGCCACCGCGGCGGCGACGGCCGCGCCGGGCCGCCGGGAAGCGAGCACGATCGGCCGGTCGCGCCCGTTGAGCAGCGCCTCCTCGGCCGAGCCCAGCCGCGCGAGGCGGCGCGCCGTGGCCAGGTCGGCGGCCATGATCGCGAAGGGCTTCTCCTCACGCCGCTTGCGCGCGCGCAGCCGGGCCACGGCGTCCTCGTCGTCGGCCCGGCAGGCCAGGTGGAAGCCCCCGAGGCCCTTCACGGCGGCGATCGCGCCGTCGTCGATGGCGGCCGCGGCGGCGGCGACGGGGTCGGTGGCCAATTGGCCGATGGGTCGTCGGCCAATTGGCCACTCGCCCGCGAGGCGCACCGAGGGGCCGCACTCCGGGCACGCGTTGGGCTCGGCGTGGAAGCGGCGGTCGGCCGGGTCCTCGTACTCGGCCCGGCAGCGATCGCACATCGCGAACCCGGCCATCGTGGTGGTCGCGCGGTCGTAGGGGACGCCGAGGACGATCGTGAAGCGCGGGCCGCACGCCGTGCAGTTGACGAACGGGTAGCGGAAGCGGCGGTCGGCGGGGTCGCGCAGCTCGGCGAGGCAGTCGTCGCAGGTGGCCGCGTCGGGGGCGATCCGCGCCGACGGCTCGTCGCCGCGCTCGCTGGCGAGGATCGCGAAGCCGTGGTCGCCGAGCGGGGGCATCTCGCTCGGCTCGACGCGCTCGACCGAGGCGAGGGGCGGGGCGTCGGCGGCCAGGCGCTCCAGGAAGCGGTCGACCGCCGCGCCGTCGGCCTCGACCTCGACGACCACCCCGCGGGCGTCGTTGAGCACGAAGCCGGCGAGGCCGAGGTCGCCGGCCAGGCGGTGCACGTAGGGCCGGAAGCCGACCCCCTGGACCGTCCCCTCCACGCGCACGCGGACCCGCCGCAGGCCGGCGCTCACGGCGTCGGGCGCTCGACGAGCTCCCTGACGACGTGCCAGGCGCTCGCCTGGGCCTCCTGGATGCGCGGGATGTGCTCGGAGCGGGTCACGATCGCGACGTCCGCGAGCCCCTCGGCCGCCACCCGGCCGCCGTCGTAGCCGACCATGGCCACGGTCGTCAGCCCGCGCCGCCGCGCCTCGGCGAGGGCGGCGATGACGTTGGCCGAGTTGCCGCTGGTCGAGAACGACAGCACGACGTCGCCCTTCCGCCCGTACGCGATCACCTGGCGGGCGAAGATCGCCTCGACGCCGACGTCGTTGGCGATCGCCGTGAGGATCGCCGGGTCCTCGCAGAGGTCGAGCGCCCGCCGCGAGGGCCACCCCTGGGGCGCGGCGCGCAGGTCGGCGACCGCGTCCATGGCGTCGGTCGCCGAGCCGCCGTTGCCCAGCGCCAGGACGGTGCCGCCGCGGTCGGTCGCCGACCGGATCGCGGCCGCCGCGGCCGCCAGGCCCTGGCCGTTGTCGCCCAGCGTCTGGGCGCGCAGCGCGGCGATCTCGCCGGCCTTCATCAGCACCGACGCCCTCACGTCATCGACCACCGCCTCGAGGTCGTGCTCCTGCTCGGCCAGGAAGGGGTAGAGGAACGCCGACGCGCCCGAGTCGTGGCCCTCGCGGGCCTCGCGCCCCTCGAGCAGCCCCCGGTGCTCGAAGAACACGTGCACCAGCTCCCAGAGCACGTGGTAGAGCGTCTCGGCCAGCTCCTGGCGCACGAAGGGATCGTCGCCGGGCGGGTCGAGGTCGATGGCCAGGCAGCCCCGCCCGCGCGCGAGCGCCACCCCTGGGGCGCGGCGCGCAGGTCCGCGACCGCGTCCATGGCGTCGGTCGCCGAGCCGCCGTTGCCCAACGCCATGACGGTGCCGCCGCCCTCGGTCGCCGCCCGGATCGCGGCCGCCGCGGCCGCCAGGCCCTCGGCGTTGTCGCCCAGCGTCTGGGCGCGCAGCGCGGCGATCTCGCCGGCCTTCATCAGCACCGACGCCCTCACGTCATCGACCACCGCCTCGAGGTCGTGCTCCTGCTC
>DATLLV010000095.1:0-7039 GCA_035537655.1 Miltoncostaeaceae bacterium | reverse complement strand
CGAAGCGGGCGCGCTGGTCGTCGGGGTCGTTCAGCTCGGTGAACGCGTTGGCGATCTCCATGCCGCCGGCGAAGGCCTCGAAGCGCTCCACCACGGCCGGGTCGTCGGGGCGGCGCTTGGCGAAGGGCGACAGCTCGACCGGGTAGTCCTGGAGGATCGTCGGCTGGGTCAGGGTCGGCTCGAGCGTCTGGGTCAGCAGCCCGTCCACCAGCCGGCCCCAGGGCAGGTCGTCCGGCGCGTCGAGCCCCGCGGCGCGCATCGCCTCGCGCAGCGAGGCCGCGTCGGCGCGCTCGCGCACGTCGATGCCGCTCGCCTCGCGCAGCGCGTCGCGGAGGTCGGCGCGCCGCCAGGGCGGCGCCAGGTCGATCGCGCCGCCCTTCCAGGGCACGGTCGTCCCGCCGGTCGCGGCGATCGCCGCCGCCGCCACCAGCTGCTCGAGCATCTCCATGACGTCGCGGTAGTCCGCGTACGCCTCGTAGGTCTCGAGCATCGTGAACTCGGGGTTGTGCCTGTTGCTGACGCCCTCGTTGCGGAAGTCCTTGCCGAGCTCGTAGACGCGCTCCAGGCCGCCGACGATCAGGCGCTTGAGGTAGAGCTCGGTGGCGATCCGCAGGAAGAGGTCGCGGTCGAGGACGTTGTGGTGGGTCACGAACGGCCGCGCCGCGGCGCCGCCGTAGACCGGCTGCAGCGCAGGGGTCTCGACCTCGACGAAGCCGCGGTCGTCGAGGAAGCGCCGGATCGCCGCGATCGCCCGGGCGCGCACCCGGACGGCCTCGCGGGCGTCGGGGTCGGCGATCAGCTCGAGGTACCGCTGGCGGTGACGGATCTCGGGGTCGCGCACCCCGGCGTGCTTGTCCGGCGGCGGGCGCAGCGCCTTGGCGAGCAGCACGGCCTCCTCGACCGCCACGCTCGCCTCGCCGCGGCGGGTGCGGGAGGGCGGCCCGGCCGCGCCGACGATGTCGCCGAGGTCCGCGTCGAGCAGGTCGGCCATCCCGGTCTCGCCGAGGCGGTCGACCCTCGCCCAGAGCTGGATGCGGCCGCTGGCGTCCTCGAGGTCGAGGAAGGCCATCTTCCCCTGGCCCCGTTTCGCGACCAGGCGGCCGGCCACGCGGACGGGCGCGGCGCCGGTCGCGCCGGGCTCGAGCGCCTCGGCGGCGGCGCGCGCGTCGGCGATCGCCGTCCTGCCCGGGAAGCGGGGCGGGAAGGGGTCGATGCCCCTCCCGCGGAGCGCCTCCGCCTTCGCGCGGCGCTCCCCGATCAGCGCCGGGAGGCCGCCCTCCGGCCCGCCCTCGGGCGGCTCCGGATCAGCCGTGGTCGCCCGCCTGAATCTTCACGATCTGGTACTCGAGCGCGCCACGCGGGGCCGGGATGGTGACCTTCTCGCCCTTCTTCCTGCCGAGCAGGGCCTTCCCCACGGGGCTCTCGTTCGAGAGGCGCTGGTTCTTCGGGTCGGCCTCGGCCGAGCCGACGATCGAGTACTCGCGCGTCTTCCTGCTCTTCGTGTCCCTCAGCGTCACCTTCGCGCCGATGGAGACCGTGTCGGTGGACACGTGCTCGGTGTCGACCACGCGCGCGTTGCGCAGCTTCTGCTCGAGCGACTGGATCCGGTACTCCAGCTGGGCCTGCTCGTTCTTGGCGTCGTCGTACTCCGAGTTCTCGGAGATGTCGCCGAACTCGCGGGCCTCCTTGATCCGCTCCGCCACCTCGCGCCGCTTGGCCGTGGAGAGGTGCTCGATCTCCTCCTTGAGCTTCTGGTAGCCCTCTTCGGTGAGGATCACTTCCCGGTCCATCAATCACCTTCTTGTCGCGGCCGCCGCGGAGAGCGGCGGCGAAAGGTAGCGTCGCTCTCCCGGTGAATCAAGCGGCGGCCGGAGCGGCCGCGACGGACCGCAGCCGTGCCAGGGCGCCGTCGAGCGTCGGGGTGGTGAGCAACTCCTCGAGGACCCCGGGCGGCAGGTCGTGGCCGGCGAGGTACCACGGGTAGAACTTGCGCATGTAGCCGCAGGCGCGCCCGTCCCCCAGGGCCGTCCGCGCGTCGGCGGCGAAGCGTGACACCTCGTCGACCACCTCGGCCAGCTCGGGCGGGGGCCGGTGGGAGCCGCGCAGGATGTCGCCGAAGGCCCACGGGTAGCCGAGCGCCGCGCGCCCGACGGCGATCGCCGCGCAGCCGGTGCCCTCGAGCACCCGGCGGGCGCCCTCGGGCGTCGAGACGTCGCCGCTGGCGATCACGGGGATGCCGACCGCCTCGACGATCTCGGCCGTGATGCGGTGGTCCGCCCGGCCCTCGTACTCCTCGGCCGCCGCGCGCGGGTGCACGCAGAGGGCCGCGGCGCCGGCCGCCTCGAGCCGCCGCGCGGTCTCGGCCGGCACCGCCGTGGCCGGCGTCAGGCCGCGGCGCATCTTCACGGTCACGGGGATGTCGACCGTGCGCGCCATCGCCTCGACGACCCGCGCGGCGCCCTCGGGGTCGGCCAGCAGGGCGGCGCCGGCGCCGGTCTTGCAGATCTTCGGGACCGGGCAGCCCATGTTGACGTCGACCAGGTCGGCGCCGGCCTCCTCGGCGGCGCGGGCGGCCTCGGCCATCGCGTCGGCGTCGGCGCCGAAGACCTGGACGCCGACCGGGTGCTCGTCGGGCACGATCGTCAGCATCCCCATCGTCTTGCGGTTCGCGTGGCGGATGCCGAAGCTCGCGATCATCTCCGACACCGCCAGCCCGGCGCCGTGACGGCGCGACTGGCGCCGGAAGGCCCAGTTGGCGATGCCGGCGAGGGGCGCCTGCACAAGGCGGTTCGGCAGCTCGAGGCGGCCGATGCGGAACGGCTGCGCGACCGGCCAGCCGGGCGGCGGCGGCCCCGGCGAGGCGGGCTCGCGGGTGAGCGCGGCGCGCTCGGCCAGGATCTGGCGCATGCGCTTCTTCACCGTGCGCTCCGGGCCGCGGAGACGCGGCCGACGTTCAGCTCGTGCACGATGCGCAGCCCCTCGAGGGTGAGCAGGGGGTCGTTCTCGTCGATCTGCACCGAGTGCGGGCAGACCAGGTCGGCGAGGCCGCCGGTGGCGATGACCAACGCGTCGGGGTCGAGCTCCTCCTTGATGCGGGCCACGACCCCGTCGACCATCGCGACCGTCCCGTGGACGACGCCCGAGCGCATGCTCTCCACGGTCGACTTGCCGATCACCCGCGGCGGCGCGATCAGGTCGACCGTGACCAGGCGCGCGGCGCGCGCGGTCAGGGCCTCGAGCGAGGTCTCGATGCCGGGCGCGATCACCCCGCCGAGGTACTCGCCGGCCGCCGACACCGCGTCGAAGGTCGTGGCCGTGCCGAAGTCGACCACGATGCAGGCGCCCTCGTGGCGGCGGTGGGCCGCGACGGCGTTGGCGATGCGGTCGGCGCCGAGCTCATGGGGGTTGTCGATCAGGATGGAGAGGCCGGTGCGCACGCCCGGCTCGAGCACGAGCGCCTCGCGGTCGAGGTACCTGAGCGCCAGCGAGCGGTACGCGGCGGAGAGGTCGGGCACCACCGAGCTGACCACCATGTCGTCGAGCGCGCCGAGGTTCCCCCCGCGCAGGCGCAGGATCTGGTCGTGCTCGGCCGCGAGCTCATCGGCGGTCGCGCCGCGCTCGGTGGCGATGCGCCACTCGTGCAGCAGCTCCTCGCCGCTGTAGACGCCGGCGAGGGTCTGCGTGTTCCCCACGTCGATCGCGAGCAGCAACCCTCCGACCCCCCGGACCAGCTACGAGACAGGCGCTTCGCCCGCCTCCATGGACTCGGTCCCCTTCAGGATCTCGACCGTCACGTCCTGGGTCGTGTAGATCTCGACCTTGGGGATGATCCGCGACGGGCGGTTCTTGTCCCACACCCAGACGTCCTCCATCGTGATGTGGAAGAAGGGGTAGGACGCCTGCGGCATGAAGTCCCGCTCGAAGCGGTTGCACAGGTACGTCGCCTCCTGCGTCAGGACGCAGTACCCAAAGAGCGGGAACACGTCGGCGTACTCGCGCTTCAGTCGAAGCTCGAGCTCGGCGTCGTACTCCTCCAGCTCGTCGGTGTGGGACATGCGCGACTCCTCCGTGCCGAAAGCCCGCCGATGATAGCTCACCCCCCGAGCGGCTCCGGCAGACGCCGAGCCGGCTGCTCGGCCGGATCGAGCGACGACTCCAGGGCCGCCAGGGCGCGGCCGTCCGGAAGGGTCAGCCCCGGGTCGAGGTCGAGCAGCGGCAGCAGGGCGAAGCGCCGCTCGGCCAGGCGCGGGTGCGGGATCTCGAGGCGCGGGGCGCTCCACGAACCCCCGTCCCACAGCAGCAGGTCGCAGTCGATCGCCCGCGGGCCGAAGCGGACCCCGTCCGGGTCGCGGCCCAGCTCGCGCTCCATGCGCTTGACCTCCGCCAGCAGGGCCGGCGGGTCGAGGTCGCTCGCGATGCGCGCGGCGGCGTTGAGGAAGGCCGGCTGGTCGGCGACCTCGCGCGGCGCCGTCTCGTAGACCGGGCTCACGGCCTCGACCCGGTGGCCCGCGCCGGCCAGCCACGCCAGGGCGGCCTCGAGGGCGGCCCGGCGGTCGCCCAGGTTCGCGCCGAGCCCGAGCCAATAGCGGCTCACGCCGAGGCGCGGCGCAGGGTGACGGCCGTCTCGGCGACCCGCGGCCGCAGGGCCACGTGCGGCTTGTGGACCGTGACGGTCACGGCCCGGGCGCGGGGGTCCTCGAGCACGAGGTCCGCGATCATCCCCGCCAGCCGCTCCAGCAGCGCCACCGGGGGGCCGGCGACCAGGTCGTGGACGGCATCGGCCAGCGACGCGTAATCGACCGTGTCGACCAGCTCGTCGGTGCTGGTGGCGAGCGCCTCGTGCAGCTCGATGTCGAGGTCCACGACGAAGCGCTGCCCCAGCTCCTGCTCGGCGGGCAGGACGCCGTGGTGCCCGAAGGCCTCCAGGCCGCGGATGCGCACGAGCAGCTCGTCGCTCATCCCGCCGCCGCCACCGCGCTCCAGACCCGCAGGGCGTCGGTCGTCTCGCGCACGTCGTGGACCCGCAGCACCGCCGCCCCGCGCGCCACCGCCGCCAGGCCGGCCCCGATCGACCCGGGCACCCGCTCGCCGACCTCGCGGCCCAGCAGGCGCCCGAACATGCCCTTTCGCGAGACGCCGATCAGCACCGGGCGGCCCAGCTCGGCCAGCGCGGGCACGCCGGCGAGCAGGGCGAGGTTGTGCTCGAGCGTCTTGCCGAAGCCGATGCCCGGGTCGAGGATCACGCGCTCCTCCGGGATCCCGGCGTCCACCGCCGCCTGAAGGCGGGCGGCGAGGAAGTCGCGCACCTCCGCGACCACGTCGCCGTAGACGGGGTCGCGCTGCATCGTGCGCGGCTCGCCCTGCATGTGCACGAGGCACACCGCCGCCCCGCGCTCGGCCGCCAGCGGCAGCAGGCGCGGGTCGCCGCGGCCGGCCGTGATGTCGTTGACGAGCGAGAAGCCGACGTCCAGCGCCGCCTCGGCGACGGGCGCCGACGCGGTGTCGATCGACAGGGGCAGCGGCAGCTCGGCGACCCGCAGCGCGCGCAGGATGCCCGACAGCCGCCGGAGCTGCTCGTCCGGGTCGACCGGCTTCGAGCCGGGGCGCGTGCTCTCGGCGCCCACGTCGCAGATCGCCGCCCCGTCGGCGGCCATGCGGTCGAGGATCGCCAGCGCGCCCTCGGGGTCCATGGGGCCGCCGCCGCCCCAGAGCGAGTCGGGGGTGACGTTGACGATGCCCATCGCGCAGGGCGGGGCGAGCCAGGCGAGCGGGTCGGCCACCGCCCAAGCGTACGGGGCGCCGATTGCCCTCGCGGCCCGGCTCGACGTACGCTCGGCGGGCCGTGGCCAAGCCGATCCTCTACACCGCCCGCGCCAGCCGGGCCCGCGCCAGGGCGCTCGCCGCGACGGGGTCGCCCTTCACGATCAAGCTGCGCTTTCTCGGCGGGCTCACCGCCCGCCAGCGGGCGGCGTTCACCGGCGCGGCCGACCGCTGGACGCGCGTCATCGTCGGCGACCTGCCGAGCGCCCGCGTGGACGGCGAGACCGTGGACGACGTGCTCATCCTGGCCCAGGGGGTCGCCATCGACGGGCCCGGGAAGATCCTCGGCCAGGCCGGGCCGACCCACCTCCGGCCGGCCGGCGCCGGCAAGGCGGCGTTCCTGCCGGCCAAGGGCAGCATGTCGTTCGACACCGCCGACCTCGCCAAGATGCAGGCCGACGGCACGCTGAACGACGTCATCGCCCACGAGATGGGCCACGTGCTCGGCATCGGCACGGTGTGGGACCGCAAGGGGCTCCTGAACGGCGCGGGCACGGGCAACCCGACCTTCTCCGGGGCCGGCGCGATGGAGCAGTACCGGCTCCTGCGCGGCGCGCCGCGACGGCGGCGGGTGCCGGTCGAGAACACCGGCGGCCCGGGGACGCGCGACGGCCACTGGCGCGAGACCGTGTTCCGCAACGAGCTCATGTCGGGCTTCATCTCGGCCGCGGGCAACCCGCTCAGCCGGGTGACCGTGGCCAGCCTCGGCGACATGGGCTACGCGGTGGACCTCGCGGCCGCCGAGCCCTACGAGCTGCCCAACCTCATGGCGCTCGCCGAGGCCGGCGACCTGGTGGCCCACCAGGCGCCCATCGACGATGGCTGGGTCCTGCCGATCATCCCCCAGGTGCTCTAGGCCAATTGCGGATGAGCGCCCGCGAGGCGCCCAGCGCGCTCGGGGTCTTTAGCCCTCGGGGATGGGGTCGCCGGCGGCCGGGTAGGGCAGGCGCTTGCGCGGGGTCGCCGGGTCGGCGGCCTGGCGCTTGGCCTCGGCCTCGAGCTCGGCCGCGCGGCGGTCGCGCTCGGCGAAGACGCGCGCCTCGGGGGCGCCCTCCAGCAGGGCCAGGAACTCCTCGCGCTCGATCGTCTCGCGCCGCAGCAGGATCTGGGCGAGGGTCTCCAGGTCGCCCCGGTGCTCGACCAGGATGTCGCGCGCGCGCTGGTGGGCCTCCTCGATGATGCGCCGGATCTCCGAGTCGATGGTGCGGGCCATGTCGTC
>DATLLV010000094.1:0-5400 GCA_035537655.1 Miltoncostaeaceae bacterium | reverse complement strand
GCCGGGACGGGCTCGGCTGGCGGCTGCACGCGGCCGCCGTCGGCCTGGTGGCGGTCGGCGATCAGCTCGAGCGCCGAGACCACGGCGTCGCGCAGGTCGGGCGGGTCGATGGCCTGGGCCTCGGCGCCGAGGCCGAGGATCCAGGCGACCAGCTCGCCGCGGTTGGCGTAGGGGGTCGTGTAGACGCCGGACCCGTCGGCGCCGATCGAGGTCTCGCCGTAGGCGCCGAACATCTGCTCCACCCACCAGGCGATCGTGGGCGTGAGCGCGATCGTGGCGGTGTGGGCCGCGTCGTCGAGCTGCCAGGGGGCCCGGTCGCGATAGCGCGAGAGGTCGAAGTCCTGGGGCGCCGGGAAGTCGTGCTCGGCGCGCGTCTTGAAGGTGATGCGGCCCTCGATGCGCGACAGGCGGAACATCCGCGTGTCCTGGCGCTCGTGCGACCAGCCCACCACGTACCAGTTGCCGGCCGAGTAGAGCAGGCTGTACGGGTCGACCTCGCGCTCGGAGCGCTCGTCGCGGCCGATGGCGTAGTAGGTGAAGCGGATCGTCTTGCGGCGGCTGATCGCCGACTCGATCTTGGTGAGGTGGGCCGCGACCTCGGGGGAGTAGTCGCCGCCCAGCAGGTTCAGCGACACCGTGCGGGCGGCGTGGTCGTCGAGCGGACTCGGGCGCCCCAGGGTCAGGTGCTGCAGGGCCAGGCGCAGCGGCTCGGCGTAGGCGAACTGCCCCTCGAGCAGGTAGAGGCAGGTCTGCAGGGCCGACAGCTCGGCCGGGTCGAAGTCGAGCTCGGGCAGGTAGTAGTTCTCGGGCGGGAGCGCGTAGAGATCGCCTTGGAACGGGTCGTCGCCGGGGCGCTCGACCGCCAGGCGCAGCCCCATGCTCTCGATCTCCGCGCGGTCAGCGTAGAAGCGACGCAGGAAGGCCTGCTCGCTCATGCCGCCGTACCCCTCCACGGCCTCGTGGATCTCGTCGGCGGTCACCGGCCTCTGCTGCGCCATCAGGAAGGCGACCAGCGAGAGCTGCCGGACCAGCTTGTCGTCGTCTCTCATCGCCATGATCGCTCCCGCGGCACGGCCCGTCCGGGCGGGGTCATGATAGCCCAGGGGTGCCCGCCGGACCCTCGCCGGACGATGGCGAAGGCCGCTCCGAGCGGGCGGCCATGAGGTCGCGGTGGGCGATGCCCGAGACGGCGAGCTCGATGGGCACGAGGATCGCGGCGGCGCCGAGCGCCCAGAGCAGCTCGGGCTCGAGGGCGGCCGCCGTGCCGAGCCCGCCGGCCATGCCGAGCAGGATCACGGCCAGCTCGCCGCGGGTGACCGAGGCGGGATCGGCGGGGTCCACGCTCGCGTGCACCGCCAGCGCCAGGGCGAAGGCGACGGCGGCGATGGCGAAGCGCTGGTCGACGAGCGCGGTGAGCAGGATCGCCCCGACGAGCGCGATCGCCGCCCACAGGAGGGCGTAGCGGCGGCCGGCCCGGCCCAGCAGGACGATGGTGGTGGTCTTGGGCGGCAGGGCCCGGCTGTCGGGGACCCGGTCGAGGTAGTGGTGCATCATCAGCATCGCGACGCAGGAGGCCGCGTAGGCGATGCCGGCGAGAGCGACGCCGCCGGACAGCTCGCCGCGCTGGAGCACGTAGGCGCCGGTCGTGCAGCCCCAGATGCAGACGAAGGCCACGGCCTCGCCGCTGAAGGGCCGGTAGGCGGCCCGGACCGGGGGCAGGGTGTAGAGCACGGCCCCCGCGAGCCCGGCGGCGCCGTAGGCGAGCAGGATCCAGCCCCAGGTGGCGGCCGCCAGGAACCCGATGGCCGTCGCGGCGAGCGCGGCCGCGATCCCCACCGCGCGCAGCTCGCGCGTGCCCAGCAGCCCCGAGGCGATGACCTTGCTGCCGCCGCTGATCACCCGCGGCGACGGGTCGCGGTCGGTGCCCGAGCGCCAGTCGGCGATCTCGTTGACGCTGTGGGCGACGAGGCCCTGCAGCAGCACGCCGACCGCGACGGCCGTGAGGTAGCCCGGCACGGAGATGCCGCCCCCGTCGTGCCAGGCGAGCGCCGTGCCGAGCGTGATCGCGGTGAACGACCAGAGCAGGACCGGGATGATCCTGATCTCCAGCCAGAGGCCCAGCAGCACCCGCCGAAGGCCGGCCATGGGCCACCCTAACCCCATCGAGGGGGCGGCTGGTACCCTCGAGGTGTGTCGGTGTACGAGCACGTCTACGACGTCCCCACCCAGGACGAGCTGGCCCAGCTCGTCGGGGCCGCGACCCCCCACTTCGCCTTCCAGGCGCACGAGCGGGTCGCCAAGGTCGCCGCGGCGCTGCCGCCCGACCACCCGCGCCAGCCCGAGCTCGCGCGGCACCTCGAGTACCTGGAGCGCCTCGGGTACGAGGGCGAGGCGGCCGGCGTGACCGCGCCCGACCTGCCCCCCCGCCCGTCGCTCGAGGTCCGCTAGCCCCCGGCACCGGCCAGGGCGCACCGCGCGACCCGGCTGAAGATCCGCAGGATGCGGGCGGTCGCCCCCCAGACGTCCTCGCCCGCGAGCGGGTAGCGAAGGGCGAGGGGCGCGGGGTCGGCCGGCAGGGCGGCGTCGGCCCGCAGCACGTCGGCGACCGGCACCTCGAGGATGCGGGCGACCTCCGCGTCGCTGGCGACCGGGGCGAGCGGACGCCCGGCCAGCGCCACGACCGGCCGCACGATGAATCCCGAGACCATGGTGCTGACGTCGTCGAGCTCGCCGATCACCTCCCACGCGCCCGGGGGGATGCCGATCTCCTCCTCGGTCTCGCGCAGGGCCGCCACGCGGGGCGAGCCGTCGCCGGGCTCCACGACGCCGCCGGGGAGCGAGATCTGGCCGGGGTGGGAAGGGACGCTGTCGCTGCGCTTGGTCAGCAGCACGTGGGCCTCGCCGTCGCGGTCGAAGAGCGCCAGCAGCACCGCCGCGCGCCGGCCGGGGCCGGGGAGCGCCTCGGGACGGCGGTCGCGCAGCACGGCCCCGAGCGCGGCCGCGAGGTCGCGCGCGGGCGGCACCCGGGCCGGCGGCACCGGTGGGCAGTCGGCTCCGCCGGACACCGGGCGCAGTCTACGCTCCGTCCCGCCTATCCTGGGGCGATGACCGGCTCCCTCCCCGTCCCGCTGCAGCCCGAGGACCGGGCCATCCTGGAGCTGGAGGGCGCCACCGTCGCGGGCCACGCCTGCAAGGTCGTGGTGCTCGGCGAGGGCGCGCCCGCGACGGAGGCACTCCGCGAGGCCGTCGGCGACCGCCTCGCGCGGGCGCCGGAGCTGTCCCGCCGCCTGGTCGAGGTCGACGGCGCCCCGGCCTGGGCGCCCGCCGGCTCGGTCGACCTGGGCGAGCACGTGGTCGCCGTCCCGGTCGGTGCGCCGCTCGACGCCGACGGGCTGCGGCGCGAGGTCGCGCGGCTCTTCGCGGAGCGCCTCGACCGCTCGCGGCCCCTCTGGCGCATGGACGTCGCGCCGCTCGAGGGCGGCGGGGCGGCGGTGATCTGGCGCACGCACCACGCGATGGCCGACGGCACCACCGCGATGCGGCTCGCCCGCGAGGTGCTCTGGGACGCCGGCGCCGTGGCGGCCGCGGCCCCCGCCCACCACCCCTCGGCGCCGGCCGACGACGCGCGCCGCCGCGCCCACCTCGCCGGCTTCCTGCGCCGCGAGCTGCCGGACCGGGGGCGCTCGCCCTTCGACGGCCGCATCGGCACGCGGCGGCGGGTCGCCTTCGCCGCCCTCCCGCTGGGCCCGCTCCACGACGCCGCTCGCGCCGCCTGCGGGGCGACGGTCAACGACGCCGTCCTCAGCGTCGTGGCGGGCGGCATCCGCCGCTGGCTCGAGGCGCGCGGCGGCCGCCTGCGGACCATCCGCCTGCAGGTGCCGGTGAGCCTGCACCACGAGGGCGACGACGCCGCGAACCGCGACTCGTTCTTCTGCGTGCCGGTCCCCCTCGACGAGCCGGACCCGGTCGCCAGGCTGCGGGCCGTGCACGCCGCCGCGGCCCTCTGCAAGGCCGAGCACGACGCCGAGACGCTCGAGGAGCTGATGAGCGGCCTCGCCCGCATGTCGCCGGAGCTGCAGCGCCTGGCGGCGCGGATGGAGGCCAGCCCGCGCGCGTTCGCGCTGTCGGTGTCGAACGTCGTCGGGCCGCGCGAGCCGGTCGCGGTGCTCGGGGCGCCGGTGGGCGCGCTCTACTCGGTGGCCGAGATCGGCCGGCGCCACGCCCTGCGCGCCGGCGTGGTCTCGCTGGCCGGCACCCTCCACCTCGGGCTGTGCGCCGACCCCGCCCTGGTGGACGACGTCGACGGCATGGCCGACGGCGCCGAGGCCGAGGCGCGGGCCCTGATCGCGGCCGCGTGACCGCCGGCCCCTCCCGCGAGGACGGGCTGCGCGCGCTGGTGGAGGACCTCGGCGCCGCCCGCGACGCCGCCGCGGACCTCGCCGGCCGTCCGCCGCTCGGCGTCCGGGCCATCGAGACGGCCCACGGCCGCCGGGCCTACCTCTGCGCCTTCGAGGGCCCGGCGTTCCTCTGCCTCGACGCGCGCTTCGCCGCCGAGCGCGAGGCGGGCCGCGTGCGCGAGACCGCCTCGGCAAGTCTGCTCTGGGAGCGCCTGGAGGCCCTCGTCGACGCGGAGGCCCTCCGCGACTTGGCCGCCGCGATCGGCCGGCTGCTGGCCCGCGGCGGCGACCCGCCCGAGGTCGCCGCCAGCCTGGAGGTGGTCGCCGCGCGCGCCCTCGAGCTCGCGCGCTGGCGCGAGGAGCCGGCGCGGGCGCTGGCCTCGATCCCCGAGCTCGACCGGGTCACGGCCATGCAGGACCGCCTGGTCGGCGCGTACCGCCGCTTCCTGCGGGCGTCGGAGCCCCTGGTCGAGCGGCAGGACCAGCTGGACCCGGCGCTGGTCGAGGCCCTCGGGGACGTGGAGCGCGGCGCCGGCCCGGCCGGCGCCGGCGAGCGCCTGGCCGAGGGGCTCGCCGCCGGGCTGCCCGAGAGCGAGGACGGCGCCGACCAGGTCGTGCGGGGCCACCTGACCCGCCTGGCCGGGACGCCGGCGCGCTAGGCGGTCGCGACCTCCGGGACCACGCCGAAGTTGCGGTCGTGGAGCTCGGCCACGCGGGCGAGGTCGTCCTCGGAGAGGTCGGGCAGGTCTGGCGCCGCGGCGAACTCGTCGAGCTGCTCGAGCGAGTAGATGTTGGGTAGCGTCGTCATGACCAGCGGCTCGGCGAGGAGCCACTTCAGGGCGGCCTGGCCCAACGTGTGGGAGCGGTCGTCGGTGAGGAAGCCGAGCGTCTCGATCTTCTGGAGGCCCTCCAGCAACCACGACCGCGGCCGGTGGCTGCGGTGGTCGCTCGCCGGGAAGGTCGTCTCGGTCGTGTACTTGCCCTCGAGCATCCCGGAGGAGTG
>DATLLV010000093.1:0-4173 GCA_035537655.1 Miltoncostaeaceae bacterium | reverse complement strand
ATTGAAACGATTTTGCGAGGTCGGGGAGCGCGGCGATCGGTCGATGCGCGCCGCGGTTGCCGCCGGATGCGGCCGGGTGGCGAACCCCTTGCCACGCGCCGCGTTGGCGGCTTTGCTTCGCTCGGGTCGGCGGCAGCAGGGGAGGTCGGGGCGATGGCGCTGGGAAAGTGGTTCGGCCGCCTGCTCGGCGGCGGGGGCGCCGAGGCCGCGCCGGGCGGGACCGGCGGCGCCGGAGGCGGTGGCGCCGCGGCCCAGCCGGCCGAATCGGCGGCGCGGCGGGCGCGCAGGGTGGCCACGGCCTCGCGGGCGCCGGCGGCGAACCCCGTGAGCTTGCGCACTGGCGCCGTCACGGCGCTCGAGACGGTCTGCACCGTCTTCTCCGCGCCCTTCGTGGCGCCCACCGCCGTCTTCATGATCTCGTCCACGCGGGCGAGCTCGAGGTTCACGCCGTCCACGGTCGTCTGCGCCCTGTTGAGGATCGGCACGACCTCGTCGGTGATCCGGGTCAGAGCCGTGCCGAGGCGCTGGAAGACCCCGGCCATGCGCAGGAACAGGTAGGCGAGCCCGAGCCCGGTCACGATCAGGAAGATGGAGAGCGCGAGCTTGAGTACGTCGGACCAGTCCACTAGTGCACCGCCTCGTTTCGTTCGGTTGCGCTCGGAGCCGCGATCGTACCCGCGGCGACCAGGCGGCCGTCGCGGTACAGCGCCGCCGTCTGTCCGGGGGCGACGCCGTCGGCCGGGTCCTCGAGCTCCACGCGGAGGCCGTCGAGGGCCGCGGCCGCGCGCCCGCGCAGCGGCCGGCCGCGGTAGCGGAGCCGCACCTCCAGGGGGTCCTCGCCGAGGTCGCCGACCACGCGGGGGCGCTCCAGCAGCAGGCGCCGCGCCGCCAGCCGCTCGCGCGGCCCCACGATCACGGCGTTGCGGCGGGCGTCGGTCGCGAGCACGTAGAGCGGCTCGGGCGCCGCCACGCCGATGCCGCGCCGCTGGCCCACCGTGAACCGCCAGTGCCCGTCGTGGGTGCCCAGCCGCCGCCCCTCGGCGTCCTCCACCGGCCCCGGCCGCGGGGCCAAGCCCGCGACCCGCTCGAGGAAGGGGGCGTAGCCGCCCTCGCCCACGAAGCAGACCTCCTGGCTCTCCACGGCGTCGGCGGCCGGCAGCCCGGCCTCGCGCGCCATGCGCCGCACCCGCTCCTTCGCCAGGCCGCCGAGGGGGAAGGACGTCCGCGCGAGCACCTCCTCCTCGAGCATCGCCAGCATGTAGCTCTGGTCCTTCCCGGCGTCGGCGGCGCGGGCCACGGCCGGGCGGCCGTCCGGGCCGCGCTCGACCCGGGCGTAGTGCCCGGTGGCCAGGCCGCGTGCGCCCAGCAGCGCGGCGGCGTCGGCCAGGACGCGGAAGCGGACGGTGCCGTTGCACGTGATGCAGGGGTTCGGCGTGCGGCCGGCCCGGTAGCCGGCGATGAACTCCTCGACCACGCCCTCGCGGAAGGGCGCCGCGACGTCCAGGGTGAGGTGGGGGATGCCCAGGGCGTGGGCGCCGGCGCGCGCCAGGCGCACGGTCTCGGGCGAGCAGCACGAGCGCTCGGCGGCCGCGGCCGACGGGTCGTGCCAGAGGCGCATGGTCACGCCGACGACGTCGAGGCCGCGGTCGCGCAACAGCATCGCCGCGACGGCGCTGTCCACGCCGCCGCTCATCGCGACGGCGACGCGGCCCTCGCGGGCGGGCGGCCCGGGAGCGCCCAGGCGGGGCGAGGCCCACGCCTCGAACGCGCGGGCGACGGCGTCCTCGACCACCTCCGCGCCGTGGCGCCGGGCGGGCCCCAGCCCGCCGAGGTCCGCGTCGAGGGCGGCGGCCGACAACCGCAGCGCGTCGTCGAGGGGCGCGCCAGTCAGGCGCGCGCAGGCCGCGCTGGCGGCGGCCGTGGCCGCGCCGCAGCCGAAGGCCTGGAAGCGGGCCTCGCTGACGACGCCGTCCTCCACCCGCACGCCCACGCGCACCAGGTCGCCGCACCGGGCGCTGCCGGACTCGCCGACGGCGTGGGCCGCCCCGGGGGGGCCGGCGCCCGTCGGCGTCGCCAGATGGCGCATGGCCTCGGGCGGGTAGGGCGGCACCGCGGCAGGCTACCAACCCCCGCCCCTCGGGCGGGTACCCGGCGCCCCGAAAGGTGGCGCCCCGCCACCGCCGCTCCGGCTCGTGACTTGAACCTGCCTCAGCAGGTGGGCGGCGGGCGATGCCCGGCGCACCGCGACATCGACACCGCATCCCCGGTCATGTGCGTTGGCTCAAGGAGTGAGGCCGGTGGCGCACGGGGCAGGGCGCGAGGGAGTCTAGACCGCCCGTCGAGAACGCGGAGGCCGCTCCGTGCACGTTTTGTTCCCTTCTACCGGCGGGATGAATTGTGTTCGCAACTGGTCCGCCACCCATGGCAGCGCGTATCCACGGGTGTCCGGCCACCGATCCGCGGAGGACCCCCGGTGATCGTCCCTCCACCCGCGCCGTCGTACACGCTCGCGCCCGACCTCGGGCCCCTCTCGCCGGGCCAGCGGCTCGCGCTGGAGGCGTGCCTGACCGCGCTGACGGGCCGCCTGGCGGGCGTCCTCGTGACGGCGGCCGTGAGCACCGAGACGCACCACGTCATCGAGCTGATGACCCCGGCGGGGTCGCTGATCGCGCTCGAGCGAATCGGCGCCGCCGACCTCGCGCCGTCACCGGGTCACGGGATGGAGGAATTCGAGGCCCCCCGCGCGGGGGACCATTCCTGACGATTCGCGCCCGCCATCCGCCGGCGACGGGGAACGGCCGGGCGGGAGGCCGTTGGTACACTCGGCGGCCGGATGACGACGCGAGAGATACGCGAGGCGTTCCTCTCCTACTTCGAGCGCCGGGGACACCTGCGGATCCCGTCCGCCTCGCTCGTCCCCTACGAGGACGATCCGTCGGTGCTCCTCACGATCGCCGGCATGCAGCCCCTGAAGGCCTACTTCCTCGGGGCCGGTGACCCGCCCGCGCCGCGGATCACCAGCTGCCAGAAGTGCTTCCGCACGGTCGACATCGACCAGGTCGGGCACACCGCGAGGCACCTCACGTTCTTCGAGATGCTGGGGAACTTCTCGATCGGCGACTACTTCAAGGCCGACGCCATCCGCTTCGGCTGGGAGCTCTCGACCGAGGTCTTCGGCCTCGATCCCGAGCGCATCTGGATCACGGTCTTCGAGGGCATGGAGGGCGTCCCGGGCGACGACGAGGCCGTCGAGCTGTGGGTCGAGATGGGCGTCCCGCGCGAGCGGATCCAGGCGCTGGGCGCCTCGGAGAACTTCTGGCAGGCCGGGCCGACCGGCCCCTGCGGCCCCAACACCGAGCTCTACCTGGATCGCGGCCCGGCCTACGGGCCGGAGGGCGGCCCCGCCGTCGGCGGCGACCGCTACCTGGAGTACTGGAACCTGGTCTTCATGCAGTACGACCGCGCGGCCGACGGCACGCTGTCGCCGCTGCCGGCGAAGAACATCGACACCGGGGCCGGGCTGGAGCGCCTGGCCGCCCTGCTGCAGGACGTGCCGTCGGTCTTCGACACCGACGCCTTCCGGCCGCTGATCAGCTGGGCGGAGGGCGCCTCAGGCCGCCGCTACGGCGCCGACGAGCGCGCCGACCGCGCGCTGCGGGTGCTGGCCGACCACGGCCGGGCCATGACCTTCCTGGCCGCCGACGGGGTGCGCCCGTCGAACGAGGGCCGCGGCTACATCCTGCGCCGCATCGTGCGGCGCGCCGTCAGCGAGGCCGGCCACCTGGGCCTGGAGCCCACGGCGGTCGCCGACCTCTCCGCCCCGGTGGTCGAGGGCTGGGGCGACGCCTACCCCGAGCTGGTGGAGCGCGACGCCGAGGTGCGCGACGTGCTCCGCGAGGAGGCCGAGCAGTTCGCGCGGACCCTGACCCAGGGCCGGCGCCTGCTGGCCGAGGTCATCGAGCGCTCGCGCGGCGCCGGGCGGGTGAGCGGCGACGACGCCTTCCGCCTGCACGACACCTACGGCTACCCGCTCGACCTCACCCTCGAGGCCGCCCAGGACGCCGGGCTCGCGGTCGACGCGGAGGGCTTCGAGCGCCTGATGGAGGACCAGCGCGAGCGCTCGCGCGCGGGCGCCGGTGGCGCGGACGGCGACGGGGCCGGCGACCTGGCCGA
>DATLLV010000092.1:0-12844 GCA_035537655.1 Miltoncostaeaceae bacterium | reverse complement strand
TCGCCTCCCCGGTGGCGTCCTGCTGCACCGCCACCAGCGCTGGCGTGCCGGCGCCCTCGGCGAAGGTGCGCCGCACGAGGTGGCCGGGCCCCTTGGGCGCGACCATCATCACGTCGACGCCGGCGGGCGGGACGACCTGGCCGAAGTGGATCGAGAAGCCGTGCGCGAACATGAGGGCGTCGCCCTCGCGCAGGCCGGGCGCGATGTCCTCGGCGTAGATGCGCGCCTGGTGCTCGTCGGGGGCGAGGATCATGACCAGGTCGCCGCGGGCGGCGGCCTCGGCCGGCGGCAGCACCTCGAGCCCCTCCTCGCTCGCCGCCTCGATCGAGGACGAGCCGGGGCGCAGGCCCACGAGCACCGGCACGCCCGAGTCGCGCAGGTTCAGCGCGTGGGCGTGGCCCTGGCTGCCGTAGCCGATCACGGCCACGGTCTTGCCGCTGAGCAGGTCGAGGTCGGCGTCGGCGTCGTAGAACATGGGCACGGTGGCGCTCCGGGTCAGGTGTGGCTGGGTGCCGGTGTGGGTCCGGCGGTCAGGTGATCGACGCGCCGCGCCCGAGCGCGACGACGCCGGTCTTGACCAGCTCGATCAGGCCGAACGGCCGCAGGAGCTGCTCGAAGTTCACCAGCTCGTCGCTCTCGCCGGTGACCTGGATGGTCAGCGACTCGGGCGTCACGTCGATGATCCGCGCGTCGAAGATCTCGACCAGCTGGATGACCTCGCTGCGGGTCTGGGCGTCGGCCTGGACCTTCACCAGGGCGAGCTCGCGCGAGACCATGTTCTCGGGGTCGAGATCGCGGATCTTGATGACGTTGATGAGCTTGTCGAGCTGCTTCGTCATCTGCTCGACCGGGAAGCGGCTGGTGTCGACCGCGATCGTCATGCGCGAGCGGTCCGGGTCCTCGGTGGGGCTGACGGCGAGGGAGTCGATGTTGAACCCGCGCCGGGTGAACAGGCCGGCGACCCTGGACAGGACGCCGGGCTTGTTCTCCACCAGGACCGAGAGGGTGTGCTTCACGGCGGCGGAGCATAGCGGGGAGTGGGCAGCGGCTCCGGGTCGTTCGGACCAGGGTCTACCCTCTTCCTCATGGAGGGCCGCCTGCTCGTCGTCGAGGACGATCCGCAGGTCCGAGCGATGCTCACCCGCGCGCTGCGGTACGAGGGCTTCGACGTCGCGGCCGCCTGCGACGGCGCCGAGGCGATGGCGGCCCTGCGGGCGTCGCGGCCGGACCTGCTGCTGCTCGACCTGCTGCTGCCCGACGCCGACGGCGTCGAGCTGTCGCGGCGGCTGCGCGAGGGCGGCGACCCGGTGCCGATCCTGATGCTCACGGCCCGTGACACGGTGTCGGACCGGGTGGCGGGCTTCGAGGCCGGCGCCGACGACTACCTGGTCAAGCCCTTCTCCACGGCCGAGCTGATCGCGCGCGTGCGGGCCCTGCTGCGGCGGGCGCGCGACCGCCCGGCGCCCACCGCGCGCCGCTTCGGCGACCTGCACCTCGACGCGTCGACCCACGAGGTACGCCGCGGCGGCCGCTCGGTGCGCCTGACGCGGCGTGAGTTCGACCTGCTGGCGATCTTCATCGACCACCCCGGCACCGTGCTCACGCGCGAGCGGCTGCTGACCGACGCCTGGGGCTTCCGCTCGCACGTCGAGACCAACGCCATCGACGTCTACGTCGGCTACCTTCGCCGCAAGCTGGAGGAGGGCGACGAGCGGCGCCTCATCCACACCGTGCGTGGGGTCGGCTACGTGCTGAGGGAGGCGTGAGCCTCAGGACGCGGATCGCCCTCTCGGCGGCGGCGGCGGTGCTGGCGGCGGTCGCGCTCTTCGCCGTGGGCGCCTACCTGCTGATCTCGCAGCGCGCCTACGACCGCCTCGACCGCTCGCTGACCGAGACCGCCGACCGGGTCGCCAAGGAGCTCGAGGCGCCCGACCTGGGCGGCCGCGACTTCGCCGAGCCGCCCACACCCGACGCCCCGGCGCGGCCGGCGCCCGACCGCGCGCCCGAGCCCGCCGGCACGCGGGTGCAGCTCGACCCCTCGGGCCGTATGAACCCGAGCGGGCCGCGCACGGTGACCCTCGACGGCGAGCACTACCGCCTGCTGGTGCGGGCCCTCGAGCCGAGCGCCGACGGCAGCCGCAGCACGGTCGCCGTCGCGCGGCCCCTGACCGACGTCGACGAGACGCTCGACGAGGTCGCCCTGGGGCTCGGCACCTCGGCGCTCGCCGCCGCCCTGATCGCCACGGGGCTGGCGCTGGTGATCCTGCGCCCGGCGCTGCGCCCCCTCGCCCAGGCACGACGCGCGGCCGAGCAGGTGGCCGCGAGCCAGGACCCCTCGCTGCGCGTCCCCGAGGGCCGCCCCGACGAGGTCGGCGGCCTCGCGCGGGCGATGAACCGCATGCTCGCCCGCCTCGAGGACGTGCAGCGGCGCCTGCGCGCCACCCTCGGCGAGCAGCGCCGCTTCGCCGCCGACGCGTCCCACGAGATGCGCACGCCGCTCACCGCCCTTCGCGGGGAGATCGAGACGCTCCGCCGCCACGACGTGCCGCCCGGCGAGCGCGCCGAGACGCTGGGCGACATGGCGGCCTCGGTCGACCGCCTCGACCGCCTGGTGGAGGGGCTGCTGGGGCTGGCGCGGGTCGACGGCGAGGCCGGTGAGGCCGAGCGCGTGGACCTGGGCGAGATGGTCGGCGAGATCGCGACGGCCGAGGAGTGCGGCGAGCTCGACGCCGGCGTGGTCGTGACCGGCGACCGCGCCGCGCTGCGAGGGATGCTGATCAACCTGATCGACAACGCCCGCAGCCACGGCGGCGGGCGGGTGACGGTCGGCGTCGCCGCGGAGAACGGCTCGGCGGTGGTGCGGGTCGACGACCGCGGGCCGGGCATCGCCGAGGCCGACCGCGAGCGCGTATTCGACCGCTTCTACCGCGCACCGGACCGGCGCGGCACGCCCGGGGCCGGCCTCGGCCTGCCCATCGCCAAGGCGACGGCCGAGCGCTGGGGCGGGAGCCTGCGGCTGCTGCCGACCGGCTCGGGGACGAGCGTCGAGGTGCGCCTGCCGCTCGCCTGAGGGCCGGTCCCGGCGCATCGCGGGCCGGCGCCGGGCCGACGCGGGCTCAGGCGCGCAGCGCGAGCACCGCGTCGAGGTCGTCCGCCTCGGAGGCGGGCTTGTCCTCGCGGTAGCGCAGCACGCGCGCGAAGCGCAGGGCGACGCCGCCGGGGTAGCGCGACGAGGTCTGCACGCCGTCGAAGGCGACCTCGACCACCAGCTCGGGCCGCACCTCGACCACGATGCCCCGCTCGCGCACGGCCAGCCCCCGCAGGCGCTCGGTCTGCCAGGCCAGCATGGCGTCGGTGAGCCCCTTGAAGGTCTTGCCGAGCATCACGAAGCCCTCGCCGTCCGGCGCGCGCGCGCCGAGGTGGAGGTTGCTGAGCCGGCCGCGCCGGCGCCCGTGCCCCCACTCGGCCGCCAGCACCACCAGGTCCAGGGTGTGGCGCGGCTTCACCTTCAGCCATGCGGCGCCCCGGCGGCCCGCCGCGTAGGGGGCGCCGAGCGCCTTCACCACCACGCCCTCGTGGCCGGCGGCGAGGGCGGCGTCCATGTGGGCGCGGGCGGCGGCGGGGTCGGCGGTGATCAGCCGCGGCACCCGCAGCGCCTCGGGCGCGGCGGCGGCCAGCGCGTCGGCGCGGCGCGCCAGGGGCGCGTCGAGCAGGTCGTCGCCGTCGAGGTGCAGGGCGTCGAAGAGCATCAGGGCGATGCCGGGCGCCCCCGCGGCGATGCGCGAGCCGGTGACCTGGAAGGGCTCGGGGCGGCCGCCCGGGCGCAGGGCGATCGCCTCGCCGTCCAGCACGAAGCGGCGCGCCGGCAGGCCGCGGGCCGCGGCGGCGACCTCGGGCAGCCGGGCGGTGAGGTCGTCGAGGGTGCGGCTGAAGACGGCCACGTCGTCGTCGTCGCGGTGCACCTGGACCCGGGCGCCGTCGAGCTTCCAGTCGACCGCCCCCTCGCCCACCTTGTCCATGGCCTCCTCCAGCGAGGCCGCGGGCGAGGCGAGCATCGGCGCGAGGGGCCGCCCCACCTCGAGCCGGAACGCCTCCAGGCCGGCCGCGCCCTCGCGCAGCGCGACCTCGGCCACGGCGCGCGGGTCGCCGCGCAGCATCGTCGCCCGGTCGACCACCGCGCGCGGGATCCCGGTCGCCCGGGCGACGGCGTCGGCCATCACGCCCGCGAGCGCCCCCTGGCGCAGCTCGCCGCCGATCAGGGCCCGCAGGAACGCCTGCTCGTCGGCCGGGCCACGGACGAAGAGGTCCGCCAGCGCCGCCCGCCGCGCCTCCTGCGACCCGGGCCCCAAGAGGCCGGCGATGCGCTCGAGGGCGGCGTCCACCTCGGCGACCCGCAGGGCCGGGGCTGCGGCGGGCGGCGGCAGGCCGCGCAGCGAGGCCCAGCCCACGCCGGTGCGCCGCTGGCGGGTCGCGCCGCTCAGGTAGGCGACGCCGGCCTCGACCTCGCCCGGGCCGAGCGCGCGCAGGGCCTCCCCCAGCACCTCGGCCTTCCGGTTGCGGGAGCGGGTCTCGCCGACGGCCCGCGACGCGGCGACCAGGTCCGCCAGCAGCATCGGCTCAGCCGGCGGCCTTCTCCCGCACGAGCTGGCCCACCCGCGCGGGGTCGGCGCGCCCGCCGGTGGCCTTCATGGCCTGCCCCACGAAGTAGCCGACCAGCTTGTCCTTGCCCCCGCGCAGCTGCTCGGCCTGGTCGGGGTTGTCGGCCAGCAGCCGCTCCACCAGCGCCGTCAGCTCGCCGTCGTCCGAGATCTGCCCCAGCCCGCGCTGCTCGACCACGGCGGCCGGCGAGGCGCCCGTGCGCACGACCTCGGCCAGCACCTCCTTGGCGCCCGGCTCCGACAGCGTGCCGTCCTCGCGCAGGCCGATCAGCTCCGCGAGCAGCGCTGGCGTGACCCGGCTCTCCCACGGCTCCTGGCCGGCCTCGCGCAGCTGGGCGCGCAGCTCGCCCCGGATCCAGTTCGCCGCCGCCTTCGGCTCGGCCAGCTCGGCCACCTGCTCGAAGTACTCGCCCAGCTCGGCCGTCTCGGAGAGCACCTCGGCGTCCTCGTAGGTCAGGCCCAGCTCATACCAGCGGCCCCGGCGCGCGACCGGCAGCTCGGGCAGGCTGGCGCGCAACTCCTCCACCCAGGCCTGGTCGGGCGCCAGCGGCACCAGGTCCGGCTCGGGGAAGTAGCGGTAGTCGTGTGCCTCCTCCTTGCTGCGCAGGGAGTGGATCTCGCCCGCGTCCGGGTCGAAGTGCAGCGTCTCCTGCACCACCCGCCCGCCGGCCTCGAGCAGCGCCGTCTGCCGGGCGAGCTCGGCGTCGATGCCGCGCTCCAGGAAGCGGAAGCTGTTCATGTTCTTCAGCTCGGTCTTGGTGCCGAGCGCCCGCTCGCCGGCCTGCCGCACGCTGACGTTGGCGTCGGCGCGCAGCGAGCCCTCCTCCATGTTGACGTCGCTGACGCCGAGCGCCCGCAGCGTCTGGCGCAGCTGGCGCAGGAAGGCCCCGGCGTCGGCCGCCGAGCGCAGGTCGGGCTCGGTGACGATCTCCAGCAGCGGCGTGCCGCCGCGGTTGAAGTCGACGCCCGACGCCTCGGCGCCGGCGCGGCGGCCGCCGGCGCCCAGGTGGACGAGCTTGGCCGCGTCCTCCTCGAGGTGGGCGCGGGTGATCCCGACCTCCAGGTCGCGGCCGTCGGGCAGCAGCACCGCCACGCGCCCGCCGACGCACAGCGGCGCGTCGTACTGGGAGATCTGGTACGCCTTCGGGTTGTCCGGATAGAAGTAGTTCTTCCGGTGGAACTCGCAGGCCGGCGGCACGGAGCAGCCGAGCGCGAGGCCGGCCAGGATCCCGAGCCGGATCGCCTCGCGGTTGACCACCGGCAGCGCGCCCGGGTGGGCCAGGCAGACCGGGCAGGTGTGGGTGTTCGGCGGGTCGCCGAAGCTCAGGTCGCACCCGCAGAACATCTTCGTGCGGGTCGCCAGCTGGACGTGGATCTCCAGCCCGATGACCGCCTCCCAGGGCCCGCTCACAGGACCCCCGGCGGCCGCGGGTCGAAGCCGATCGCGGCCTCGAGCGCGTGGGCCACGCTCAGGAGGCGGTTCTCGCTGAACGCCGCCCCGGCGAGCTGGAGCCCCACGGGCAGCCCGTCGGAGAGCCCGCAGGGGATCGACAGCGAGGGCAGCCCGGCGAGGCTGGAGGGGATCGTGCAGACGTCGGAGAGGTACATCGCCAGCGGGTCCTGCACCCGCTCGCCGATGCGGAAGGCCGTCGTGGGCGAGGTCGGCGAGACCAGCACGTCCACGCGCTCGAAGGCGGCGTCGAAGTCGCGCCGGATCAGCGTCCGCACCTTCTGCGCCCGCAGGTAGTAGGCGTCGTAGTAGCCCGAGGCCAGGGCGAAGGTGCCGAGCATCACGCGCCGCTTCACCTCGGGGCCGAAGCCCTCGCCGCGGGTGACCTCGTAGTGCTCCAGCAGGTCGCGGGCGTCATCGAAGCGCGGGCCGTAGCGGATGCCGTCGAAGCGGGCGAGGTTGGACGAGCACTCGGCGGGCGCGATCAGGTAGTAGGTCGCCACGCCGTGCTCGGTGGTCGCGAGGCTGACGCGCTCCACCGAGCCGCCGAGCCCCTCGATCCGCGCCAGGGCCGCGTCGACCGCGGCGCGCACGCCCGGCTCGACGCCGTCCCCCATCAGCTCATCGACCACCCCGACCCGCACCCCCTCCAGGTCGGTCGCCTCGGGCACGGCGATCGGCTCGGGCCAGTCGAGCGACGTCGAGTCGAGCTCGTCGCGGCCGACGATGTGGGACAGCAGCAGGGCGGCGTCCCGGACCGTGCGCGCGAACGGCCCCACCTGGTCGAGCGACGACGCGAAGGCGATCAGCCCGGAGCGCGAGACCGCGCCGTAGGTCGGCTTCATGCCCACGATGCCGCAGAGGGCGGCGGGCTGGCGGATCGAGCCGCCGGTGTCGCTGCCGAGCGCCCAGGGGGCCTGGTAGGCGGCGACCGCCGCCGCCGAGCCGCCGCTCGACCCGCCCGGAACGCGCCCCCCGTCCCAGGGGTTGCGGGTGAGCTGGTAGGCGGAGTTCTCGGTGCTCGACCCCATCGCGAACTCGTCCATGTTGGTCTTGCCGATGACGACCGCGCCGGCCCGCTCGAGCCGCTCCACGCACGTCGCCGTGTAGACCGGGCGGAACCCCTCGAGGATCCTCGAGCCGGCCGTGGTCGTGAGGTCGCGGGTGGAGAGGGCGTCCTTGATCGCGATCGGCACCCCGGCCAGCGGCGGTCGCTCGGCGAGCGCGTCGATCTCGCGCGCGCGGCCGCGGGCGCCCTCGGCGTCCACCGCCAGGAAGGACCCCCAGCGGTCGTCCTCGACGCGCGCCAGGGCGGCGTCGACCATCTCCGCGGCGCTCGCCTCGCCGGCGTGCAGGGCCGCGACCCCCTGCTCGGCGGTCAGCTCGTGCAGCGCGCTCACGGCCTACTCGAACTTGACGACGGCGAACATCCCCTCGATGACCTCGGGCGCCTCGCGCAGCGCCTCCTCCTGGCTGAGGCACTCGCGCGGCTCGTCCTCGCGCACCACGTTCAGCAGCTCGACCACGTGGGTCGTGGGCGGCACCTCGTCGAGGTCGAGGGCCTGGATGCGCTCGACGTGCTCGAGGATCCCGGAGAGCTCCTCGCGCATCCGCGCCTCCTCCTCCGGCCCCAGGCGCAGGCGCGCCAGGCGGGCGACGTGGCGGACCGTGGCGTCGTCGATCACGTCACCGACTCTAGCGGGACGGCCCGCGGGTCACCCGGGCGGCGGCAGGCTGATCAGCACGGCAACGCTCACCATCAGGGCCGCCGCCAGCGCGAGCTCGGCGCGGACGCTCACCCGCAGCGCCGCCGCCGCGCCGCGGTCGTCCGGGTCGAGGCCGAGGGCCGCGCGCTCCAGGCGGGGGTGGGCCACCAGCCGGTTGTAGGCGCCGCCGCACAGCAGCACCGCGAACAGGCCGAGCTTCACCAGCAGCGCCCGGCCGTAGCCGGAGTGGGCGATCTCCCCCACCGGCCCAAGCTCGGCGAGGGCCCGGTAGACGCCGGTCACCACCAGCACGCCCACGGCCGTCAGCGCCAGGGCCGAGAAGCGGACGACGACGGCCGCGCCCAGGCGCACCCGGTCGGCCTGCGGCAGCGCCCGCACGGCCGGCAGGGCGAGGACCGCCAGGCCCAGGAGCCCGCCGAGCCACGCCGCCGTGGCCAGGTTGTGGATCGCGTCGATGACGATGTTGGCGGTGCCGTCGCCGCCGCTCGAGGCGTGGCCGGCCCAGCTGATCGCGACCAGGGCCGCGGCCGGCGGCAGGCCCAGCGCCAGGGCCGGCCCGACCGCGGCCGGCGGGCCACGCCGGCACAGGGCCGCCCCGGCGAGGGCGGCCGCCGCGAGCGCCCCGGCCTGCACCCAGAGCGCGGTGCCGGCGCGCGTGTCCGTCAGCAGGGCGCCGAGGCCGCCGGCGCCCTCGTCCAGGCCGCGCAGCAGCGCGACGGGCAGCAGCACCAGGCCGAGCGCGCCGAGGGCGGCCAGCGCCCACCAGGCCGTCCACCACGCCCGCGCCCGCCCGGCCAGCGCCGCCCCGGCCCGGCGCCGGACGCCCTCGGCCTCGGCCGCCGGGCGGCCGGGCGGCGCCACCCCGCCGCCGCGCAGCGCCGGCTCGACGACGCCCGCCGCCATCACCACCAGGCCCAGCATCCCCACCGGCGCGATCAGCAGCAGCAGCCGGGCGGCGATCGCCAGCGCGCCGTCGCCGCCGGCGCGCGACGAGCCGCTCGGGTGGCCGTCCTGCGAGAAGGCCCGCCATTCCACGACCACCCGCCCCGCGCCCGGGCGCAGGAGGGGCGCCACGACGGCGTCGGCGTCCCGCGGGTCGCGCCGCGCGGGTCCCGAGACGACCGGTCCGCCGGGACGGGCCCGCGCCTGGAGCCGCAGGAACGCCTCCTCGACCGGCGACGACAGCACGAGCCGCACGGCACGCGGCCCGACCTCCAGCGAGCGCGGCTCCGCATGGGCCTGCGCGGCGGCCGGCGCCGCCAGGCACGCCACGAGCGCCGCCGCGAGGGCGGCCCAGGCACCGCGCCGGCTCACGTCTCCTTCGGCGGGCCGCCGGCGAGGTCGTAGAGCTCGCCGCGCGGGACGGCGATCGCCGACAGCACCGAGGTGCGGTCGTCCTCCGTCCAGGTGACGGCGGTCCGCGGACCGACCTCGAAGCTGTAGAGCAGCAGGCCGCGACGGCCCGTGCGGCGGGCGCCGTCGGGCGGAGGGGCGGCGTCGCCGGGCAGGACGGTCACGGCCACGCGGCGGCCCTCGTGGCCCCAGAAGACCGTGGTCACCGTGCGCCCGCCCACCGTGTCCGTCCGCGAGCCGAGCGGCGTCCAGCCGGCGGCCGCCGCGAACGCGGCGGCGGCGGCGCCGGGCTCGCCGGGCGCCGGAGGCGGGGGCACCGGCCCCTCGATCCCGCCGTCCTGGGCCTCGACCGCCGCCGTCACGATCTGCCCGGGCGCGGCGTCGTCGGCGATGCCGAACGCGACGGCGACGGCGATCGCCACCAGCGTGATCGCGACGCCCGCGATCAGGCCGATGCGGGCCCGCCGGTCCGGGATCGCGACCGGCGCCTGGGGAGGGTCGTCGGGCCGGGCCATCGGGGGAGTCTGACACCGCCGCCCGTCGCTCCGGCGGGGCTACGATGGCCGCGATGCGCTACGTCCGCGCGCTGCGCGCGCCGGGGGCCTTCGCCGGGCTGACCCTGGTCACGCTCGTCCTGCTCTGGCTGATCGTGCCGAGCGGCGCCGTCGTGCGCCTGACCGCGTCCGGCCTCGGGTGCCCGGACTGGCCGCTCTGCGACGGCGGCGTCGTGCCCGCCCAGGCCGGCCACGCGCTGATCGAGTACACGAACCGCATCCTCTCCGGGTTCGTGATGGCGGCCGGCGTGTTCACCTGGCTCATCGCGCGCGGCCTGTCCGGCGCGCCGCCCGCGCTGCGCCGCTGGTCGCTGGCCGTGGCCGTCGCCACCGTCTTCCAGGTCCCGCTGGGGGCGATCACCGTGCTCACCGGCCTGCACCCGCTGGCCGTGGGCTCCCACTTCCTGCTGTCGATGTTCGCGCTGGGATCGGGGACGATCCTCGCGTTGCGGGCGCGCGACTGGTCGCGCGGCGTCGAGCGCGGCTGGGACCGGCGCCGCGGGCCGCTGGCCGGCCTGGTCGCCCTGGCGGCCGCCGTGCTGCTGGTGACCGGGGTGGTCGTCACCGCCGCCGGCCCGCACTCCGGCGACGATGACGTCACCAGGCGCTTCGGCGACCTGCTGCTGGCGACCCAGGTCCACGTGCGCGCCGCGATGATCTTCTCGCTCCTGGCGCTCGTCCTGGTGGCGTGGGTCTGGCGCGAGCGCGGCGCCGACTCCCTGACCCGCTGGCTGGCGCTGATCGCCCTGCCCCTGATCGCCGTCCAGATCGGCCTGGGCGAGTACCAGTACCGCCACGGCCTGCCGTGGCAGGTGGTCGTGTTCCACGTCACCACGGCGGCCCTGGTGTGGGCCGTGATCCTCGCCGCCTGCTGGGGGGTCGCCCGCCCCGCCGAGGCCTACGGGCGCCGGGAGGCGACCCGCTGGCAGGGGACGCAGCGCACCGCGTCGGGAAGCGCCCTGAGGCGGCCCTCCGGGATCTCCTCGCCGCAGTCGACGCAGACCCCGTAGGTCCCCGCCTCGATCGCCGCGAGCGCGGCGCGCAGGCGCTCCTCGCGCTCGCGCCAGCGCAGCTGCTCGCGCAGCTCGCGCTCGCGCAGGTCGGCGTCGGTCGCCGCCTCGGCGGGATGGTGGTGCCCGTCGCCGCGCTCCTCGCCGTCACGCGCCAGGTCGCGCTGCTCCAGGGCGGCCAGCACCTCGTCGCGCAGGCGCTCCAGGCGCGCGGCGGCCTCGGGGCTGTTCTTGGGCCGGGATGCCATCGGGCGATGGTAGGCGGACCCTCGGCGGTGTTCCAGCCGACGCCGGTGGCTGGCGCCGGAAAGACAAACCACCGCGATGCCCGGGAGCCGGCCAAAGGCGGCCCGCCCCGCCACAGGCGGTGCCGCCGGCTGCCGGAGGGCCCGGCCAGGGCCCAGAGGCCCCCGCAACTCGGCGGCGCCTGCCACCCCCAGAGGCCGCCCCCGGAGAGCCGCGCTAGCCTGCCGGACGGCGGAGCGACGGCGGAGGTGGCCAGGTGGCCGAGGCGTACGCGGTCCAGGCCGAGGGCCTCGAGCGGCAGTTCAAGGGCGGCATCCGCGCGGTCGACGGCGTCGACCTGGCCGTCGCGCGCGGCGAGGTCTACGGCTTCCTGGGCCCCAACGGCGCCGGGAAGAGCACCACCGTGCGCATGCTCGCCACGCTGCTGCGCCCAACCGGCGGGCGGGCGCTGGTCGCCGGGTACGACGTCGTCAAGGACGCCCCCGCGGTGCGCCGCGCAATCGGCGTCGCCCTCCAGGACGCCGCCATCGACCCGTACATGACCGGCCGCGAGCTGCTGCACCTGCAGGCGGTGCTGCACGGCTTCGCGCGCAAGCTGGGGCGCGAGCGCGCGGTCGAGCTGCTGGAGCGCGTCGGCCTGACCGACGCCGCCGACCGCCGCGTCGGCACGTACTCGGGCGGCATGCGCCGCCGCCTCGACCTGGCGCTGGCGCTGGTGCACGAGCCCGAGGTCATGTTCCTGGACGAGCCCACCACCGGCCTCGACCCCATCTCCCGGCTGACGCTGTGGGACGAGGTGCGGCGCCTCAACCGCGAGTCGGGCACCACCGTCTTCCTCACCACCCAGTACCTGGAGGAGGCCGACCAGCTCGCCGGGCGGGTCGGGATCATCGACGGCGGCCGGATCGTCGCCGAGGGCACACCGGCCGAGCTCAAGGCCCAGGTCGGCGAGCCGACCCTGCAGGTGGCCCTCGCGCGCGCCGAGGACGAGGAGGCGGCGACCGCCGCCCTGCGCCCCCTGGGCGAGCCCCTGCCCGCGCGGGCGGGCACCCTCGCCCTGCGCCTGCCGGGCGGCGCGGCGGCGCTGCCGGGCGCCGTCCGCGCCCTCGACGAGGCCGGCGTCGAGGTCGCCGGGCTGGACCTCGCCCTGCCCACCCTCGACGACGTCTTCGTCGCCAAGACCGGCCGCAGCCTGGAGGCCGAAGGGGCCGAGGAGCACCCCGCCCCGGCGCCCTCGCCGGCGTGACCCTCGCCCTGCGCCAGACGGGGGCGCTCGCCCGGCGCTCGGTCACGGGCACCCTGCGCACGCCGCAGGCCCTCGTCCCGGCCCTGTTCTTCCCGCTCGTCCTGATGGCCATCTTCACGGCCTCGTTCGGCAACGCGCCGGGCAACATCCCGGGCTTCCCGCCGGTGCGCGGCTTCCTCGACTTCGCCCTAGCCGGTGCGATCGTGCAGGGCATCCTGATCGGCGGCACCTCGGCGGGCGCCGCGTTCGCGCTGGACATCGAGGGCGGCTTCTTCGACCGCCTCGTCGCCTCGCCGGTCTCGCGGATGGCGATCCTCTTCGGCCGCCTGGGCGGCGGCGTCACCCTGGCGATGGCCCAGACCGTCCTGTTCGTGACCGTCGGCATCGTCTTCGGCGCCCGGGTCGAGGGGGGCGTCGCCGGCGTGCTGATCCTGCTGCTGCTGGCGGCGCTGATGGCCGTCGCGGTCAGCGGCCTGGGGATCATCCTCGCCCTGCGCACCGGCTCGGCGGAGGCCGTCCAGGGCACGTTCCCGCTCTTCTTCGTGCTGCTCTTCTTCTCGTCGGCGTTCTTCCCCCGCGAGACCATGACCGGCTGGTTCA
>DATLLV010000091.1:0-26306 GCA_035537655.1 Miltoncostaeaceae bacterium | reverse complement strand
GTCGCCTCGCCACCGATGACCTCGTGGGCCACGACGTTGCCGTCCAGCCAGTCCGGGTTGGGCAGGCGCCGGTAGGGCTCGAGGTCCTCGTCGTCGGCCGCCGCGGTCATCAGGGCGTCCATCGGCCGGTAGCCGAGCCGCTCCGCCCCGAGCTCGCCGGCGAGCTCGCGGTGCAGGCCGTAGCTCGCCCGCGCCAGCTCGTCGAGCGGCGTCCCGGCGTTCCAGTCGAGGGCGAGGAAGCCCGCGGCCCTGCCGGACGCCGCCGCGGCCGGGCGCGCGCGGTCGACCACCGCCGGCCGGGCGCCGCGGCGGGTGAGGAAGTACGCGACCGCGGCGCCGATCGCGCCCGCGCCGCAGATGACGATGCGCTCGTCGCCGGCCACGGTCGAATCCTAGGTCACGCCCGGTGGCCGACCATGAAGACGCGGCGGAAGCCGAGCGTGGTCACCCCGTCGCGCGCCGGGTAGACGTCGCGCAGTGCCGCCGCGTACTCGGCCTCGAACGCCTCCGTCTCGGCGGCGCCCAGGACGGCGAGGGCCGGCCGCATGGCGGTGCCGCGCATCCACTCGAGCACCGGGTCCGGGCCGGAGAGCTGGTGCAGGTAGGTGGTCTCCCAGACGTCGGGGCGCAGGCCCGCGCCGGTCAGGACGGCCGCGTACTCCTCTGGCTCGCCCACCGCGCCGGCCGGGCGCAGGGCCCCCGCCAGCCGCGGCGCCCAACGGGGTGAGACCGCGAGCTCGTGGAGCAGTCGGTGGGCGGGCGAGCGGTCGTTCAGCGGCATCTGGACGGCGATCGCCCCGTCCGGCGGCAGGGCCCCGCCCCACGCGCCGATCAGCGCCCGGTGGCCGGGCACCCAGTGCAGGCAGGCGTTGCTCACGATCACGTCGGCGCCCGGGTCGGACCAGGTCGCGGCGTCGCCCTCGCGGAAGCGGACCGGCCCGGCGAGCGCCCGCGCCTCGGCGATCATCTCCGTCGACGAGTCGATGCCCACGACCTCCGCGCCCGGCCAGCGCTCGGCGAGCGACAGGGTGAGCTCGCCGCTGCCGCAGCCCAGGTCGACGACGCGCCGCGGACCCGCTGTGGGGATCCGCCCCAGCAGCTCGTCGAACGGGCGCGAGCGCTCGTCGCTGAACCTGCGGTACGCGGCGGGGTCCCACGTGGCCACCCTGGGAGGCGAGCCCCGGCGCTAGGCCGACAGGTCGCTCGGCGCGAGCGTGCCCAGGACGACCTCCTCGGCGACGCCGGACAGGGGGCGCCGGTGCGAGCGCGCGTAGCGCCGCAGCCGGTCGAACGCCTCGTCCATCCCGACGCCGAGCCGCTCGGCGATGACTCCCTTCGCCTGCTCGATGGCGATTCGGCTCTCGAGCGCGGCGGTCAGCTGGCCCGCGAGCGCCTGAGCGTCGCTGAGAGCCGCGTACTGGAGCAGGCCGATGGAGGCGATGTCGGCCATCGCCTGCGCGGCGGCGACGTCCGCCGGGTCGAGCGGCCGCGGCGCGACGTCGAACAGGTTGAGCGCGCCGAGGACCCGGTCACGCAGGCGCAGCGGGAAGGCGTTGACCGAGCGGAACCCGGCCTCGCGCGCGACGCGGGCGAACAGGGGCCACGGGGTCCCGCCGCGCCCGAGGTCGTCGACGAGCACCTGCTCCCCCGAGCGGTAGCAGTCCAGGCACGGCCCCTCGTCGTTCTGCAGCTGGAAGAGCTCGACGAGCTCGATGGCCTCGTTGGTCGCCGCGACCAGCCGCAGCGTCCCGTCAGCGTCGGCGAGCAGGAGCCCGGCCTGGGAGGCGTCGAACAGCTCGACGCACCGTTCCGCCAGGAGGGCGTAGAGGTCGACCACGTCGAACTCGTCGACCAGCGTGTCCGCAAGGTCCACGAACGTCTGCGCGAGACGCTCGCTTCGCGTCACCACCACCGGCTCCTCCTCGTCGACGACATCTTAGGCGTCCTCCGGCGACGCGTGCACCATCACCGCTCCAGCCGGATGCGGTGGGCCACGACGTCGGCCGCGACGTCGGCCAGCGGACGGCCCTCGCGGAAGGCGTGCGCGCGCAGGCGCACCAGGCCCTCGGCGACGCTGACGTCGAGCTGCACCGAGATCATCCCCGAGGCCTGGTGCACCTCGGCCCGGTAGGCGCCGAGGGCGGCGAGCCGGTCGGCCGTCCCCCCGGTCGCGTCACCGGCCTGGGCTACCAGGAGCTCGTGGACCGCGACCTCGGCCATCGCCAGGGCGTCGCGGTGCTGGTCATCCGTGAGCGGCCCGGGCGCATCCTGGTACACCGTCAGCGAGCCGATGCGGACGGCGCCGACCCTCAGCGGGAAGGCGAACACCGCCGCCGCACCGGCGGCCAGCGCCCCGGCGCGGAAGCCCGGCCAGCGCGCGCCCGCGTCGCCGCCGAGGTCGGGTTCGGCGACCGGACCCCGCCGGGCGTGGGCCTCGACGCAGGGGCCCTCGCCGAGCGTGTACTGGAGCTCCTCGATCCGGGCCGCCGTGGAGTCGGACGCGCATAGGGGCTCCGAGCCGGCGGCGCCGATCACCGAGATGCCCGCTCCGCTGACGCCGAGGACCTCCGCGCACGCCCGGCAGAGGTCGCGCGTCGAGGAGCCGCCGAGCGCCGCGATCATCGCGATGAGCCGGTCGCGGTGCACGGCCGTCAGCCGCCCGCGCGATGCCGGCGGCGGCGGCGGTGATGGCGGTGGGGCACCGCTCCTCCTCGCTGACTGAGCGCCCTACTCCGGGAGCCCGCCGTCCGTCCGGATGCCGGTGGCGCGCACCGCCGGCTTGGTCCCCATCTCCCGCAGCCAGCGCGCGTGCGAGGCCAGGGCGGAGCCGAGGCGGGGGTGCGACTGGTGACGGATGCCATGGCGCGCGCACACCTCCCGGACGACCTCCGCCATCGCCGGGTAGTGGGTGTGGCACACCCTCGAGAACAGGTGGTGCTCGACCTGGAAGTTGAGGCCGCCGAGGTACCAGGTCAGCAGGCGGCTGTGGGGGGCGAAGTCGACCGTGGTCTCGATCTGGTGGCGCGCCCATTCGGTGGGCCCGGCGGCGGCCATCCCCTCGACGCTCGAGAAGTCGGCCTCCTCGAGGCAGTGGGCGAGCTGGAACGTCACGGCCAGCGTGAGGGCGAGCACGAACGACGTGGCCAGGAAGGCCAACACCACCTGCCACGCGGGGTGGAGCAGGAGCGGCACGACGATCGCCCAGGCGAGGAAGGCGGCCTTGAAGAGCCAGAAGCCGGCGAGCTCCCTCCCGCGCGGCCACCTGACCGGCACGTCGCCGATCCGGCCGTCGCGGAGGTAGCCGAAGTCGCCCACGGTGTGCCACTTGATGGCGAAGAGGCCATACAGCGCCCACATGTAAACGTGCTGGAAGCGATGGAACGCGCGCCGGGGCTGGTCGGGGGCGAAGCGCGCGAAGGGCATCGAGTCGATGTCCGAGTCGGCCCCCGAGATGTTCGTGAAGGTGTGGTGGGCCGTGTTGTGCTTGATCCGCCACACGTACGAGCTCGCGCCGATCAGGTCCATGGACCAGCTCATCGCGCGGTTGAGCCGCCGGTGCGGCGAGAAGCTGCCGTGGTTCGCGTCGTGGACGATGTTGAACGCGACCCCGGCGAGGGCGAGCCCGAGCGAGAGCACGAGCAGGCCCGCCTGCCACCAGGTGCCGGCGACGAAGACCAGGGCAACCCACGACGCGACCAGCCACGCCAGCATGAAGGCGCTCTTCGCGTAGAGGCGGAGCTGGGCGCGCCGCGCGCGGCCCGGCTCCTCGAGCAGGGCGGCGACCCGCTCCTTGAGCTCGGCGTAGAAGGGCCCGCCACCTTGGAAGCTGATGCGTCCGGGGCGCTCCGCCGCTGCCGGCCCGCGGTCCCGCCCGGACGGCGTCGTCTCGATCGTCGCGCGGCCCATCGATCCCCCTCGGTGCGTCCTCTGCGTGGTGGACGCCGCCGGGGTCTCGGGCAGCGCTACCGCCGCGGCCTCAGGGGCCGGACGGGTGCAACGGCCACGGTAGCAGGCGCCCGCGGCGGCGCTCCCGAAGGAACGTCTGTCGGGTCGGGCCCGCTCCTCTACCCAGTGAGGCGGGCGCGCGAAGAGCCGTTTCAGAACGCGAGGGACGACTCGACGGCGGCACTGCGGCTCCGAGAGGATCGAGGGGGTTGTGACTTCGCGCAGCCCAATAGAGCCACGAAAGAGAGGCTCCCATGCGAGTCCTGCTCAAGGTCCGGGTTCCCGCCGCCAAGGGTTCGGCCGCGATACGGGACGGCTCGATGCAGCGGACCATGGAAGAGTTCATGAACGCGGTTCAGCCCGAGGCCGCCTTCTTCGCGCCCGAGGGCGGGGTTCGGACGGCCACCATCGTCTTCGACCTGAAGGACCCATCCGACATGCCGGCTCTTCTCGAGCCGTTCTTCTCGACGTTCGAGGCGGAGGTCGAGCTCACCCCCGTGATGAATGCCGACGACCTGCGGGCCGGCCTTCAGCGCGTGGCGGGCTAGCCCCCTCCCGGCGCCGCGGCACTCAACGCGTACGGCCACGACGGCGGCGGCTCCCGCTGTGCACGAACAGCGGGAGCCGGCGTGGCCACTCCTGAAACGGCTTCCAAACCGCCCCGCGGGCGCTCCCGGCCTCAGCTTCCCGGCAGCCCGTCCGGCGGATCGACCGTCGCCACCGTCGTGACCGCCGCCCCGTCGATCGTCTCGCGCGCGAGCACCCGGACCCTGGGGAGCTGGACCGCCAGCAGCCGCCGGAGGTGGCGCCCCAGGTCGCTGGACGTGACGAGCGCGGTCCGCTCGTCGTCGCGGCCCCGGAAGGCGTCGCGGAACGCGCGCAGGAGCGCCTCGGCCTCGGGCAGGTCGTAGACCGGCCGCCAGCGGTCGCTCTCGCGCAGCCGCGCCCGCAGCCACCCCTCCAGGCCGGGCGAGACCTCGACCGCCTCGATCGGCCCGTCCACGACCGGGTGGCCGACGCGCAGCCTGAGGAAGCACGCGAGCGCGGCCGGCGTGACCAGCTCCTCGTCGCCCGCCTCGAGCGGGCGGGCGGCGTCGAGGCCCGGGCCGGCCTCAGGGTCCGCGCCCAGCTCCAGCATGTACTCAAGCAGCCGAAGGTCGCGGAGCCGCACCCCGTCGTCGGCGAGCCGGGCGAGGGCGCCGGCCACGACCTCCTCGCCGAGCGCCTCGCGGACGGCCGCGACCGTCAGCGGGGAGGTCACGGCCAGGCGGTCGAGGAAGCGGCGGCACCAGTCGAGGTCCGCCAGCTCCCGCGTCGCCTCGGCGAGACAGGCCACGACGTGGCTGGCGATCCAGGTCTCGGGCTCGAGCCCCTCAGGGCTGTCGGGGTCGTCCGAGGCGATGGGGACCCAGGCCCCCGGCAGCGCGGCAACCCGCCCGCCGTCGAGGGCCGGCAGGGCTCCCCGCGCGCCCTCCCCGTCCCAGCCGGGCACGAAGCGCCGGCCCGAGGGCACCTCGCCGGCGCCGCGCGGGATCCCGTTGATGCGGATGGCGTACCCGCGCGGCGCCAGCCCCTCGTCCCGCTCGGGCAGCATGGCGCTCGCGAGCAGGACCGCGCGCGCCTCGAAGAAGGCCTCGGCGGCCATCGCCAGGGCGTCGCAGCGCGGGCGCTCCTCGTCTGCGGCGTCGACCATCTCGCCCCACAGCTCGTCGCCGAGGGCGAGGACGATCGACGGCTGGGGCTGGAGGCGCTGGGCGAGGTGCTCCACCTGCGAGGCGTGGCGTCGCGCCACCCGGGCCCGCCCCGGGGCGCGCGGGGCCGCGCCCGGCGCCACACCCTCCTGCGGGTCGGGCGGCTCGGGCGCCGCCGTGGTCGTGATCTCGATCGACCACCGGAAGAGGGTCCCGGTGTCGGACGCCGTCTCGTCGCGCACGTGCAGCGTCCAGGGGCCGCCCGCGGGCTCGCCGACGCACGCCGACAGCGCCGGGCACGTCTCGGGGTCGAGCCCGCGCCGGAACGCCCGGAGGTCCATGCCGACATCGGGGACGAGGTCGACCGCCACGCCCGAGGGCCCGGCGAGCCGCGCCCGGAGCTCGGTGGGGTAGGTGTGGGTGATCTCGGCGGCGACCCGGATCGTCGCGACCTCTCCCTCGGCCCGGAGCACGATCGTGTCGACGACGCCGATCGCCGTCGCATCGGGGATCGGCCGCTGCGGGGAGGACTCCCCCAGGGCGACGGGCCCGCCCACGGGCGCGGGCGCCGCGGCGAGGGCGCGGCGATGGAGGGCGGCGGCGGCCTCGAGCCCGTCGACGACCTCGTCGGTGGAGCCGAGCGGCACGCGGCGCGTCGCGAGCTCGCGGAGCACCTCGAGCCACGCCGCGTCGTCGCCCTCCAGCTCGCGGACGGCCGAGCGGATCGCCTCGTCCACCGAGGCCTCGCCGAGGACGAGCCCGGGGTCGTCGGCGACCACCTCCTCCAGCAGCCGCGCCGCGAGCTCGCCGGTGGGGATGGGCGCCTCGCCGGACGACAGCGGGGCCAGCCCGCCCGACCGGCCGCGCGCGCCGCTCAGCGGATGGCGGCGGGCCCAGTCCTCGGGCGACGTGGGCGACGCGACGACGCGCGGGACGCCGGCGACGGAGATCACGACCTCCCCGGCCTCGAGCGCGTCATCCACCGCGGCCGCGAGCGCGGGCTCGCGCACGCCCAGCGCGGTCCAGGTCTCGGCGGCCGGGCACGGGCGCCCCTCGAGGTCGTCCGCCAGGTCCGCGTCGTCCGGGGCGAGGGCGACGCGGAGCGCGTCCCCACGCCGCTCATCCGCGCCCGCGGCCGTCGCGATCGCGACCCGCTCGGCCGGGATGTCGGCCGGCTCGGCCCCGGGTCCGAGGGCGGCCCGGACGCGCTCGGCCAGCTCGGCCGGGGGCCGGTCCGCGTGGCCCCTGACGACCTCGACGACCTCCGGCAGCCGGGCCAGGGAGACGCCCTCCGCCAGCAGCCCCCGCAGCGCGCCGGCGACCCACAGGGCCTCCTCCTCGGCGGCGTTGCCCTGCGAGGCGACCATCGAGGCCAGCTCGTCGAGCGCGACGAACGGGCCGCGCTCGCGGATGACCTGCGTGAGGGCCGCCAGGATCACGCCGCGCGGGTCCCAGACCGGCACCCCCGCCTCCCGCAGCGCGCCGGCCTCGGCCTCGCCGACCCACGCCCCCGGGCCGCCGTCCCACGGCCGGACGGCCGCGGCGCCGTCGGCCCCGGCCGCGGCCCGGCAGTCGGCGGGCGACGCGCCGGCAAGGAAGTCGGAGCCGAGGTCGAACCGGCGGCGGGGCGCCTCGAAGAGCAGGATCCGCACGAACCCCGGGGCGGCGTCGGGCGCGAACCGGAAGCGGAGGCCCGGGATGCTGACGCCCCACGCCTCCCGCATGGCGTCGCGCGCCTCGTCGATCATCGTGGCGAAGAACTCCTGGCCCTCCGGGGACTGGTCGGGGTGGACCCAGCGCCCCAGTTCCTCGGAGATCTCGATCGCGATCGGCGGGACGAACCGCTCGTAGTCGTCCGGCTCGATGATCGCGTCGCTCCGGCCCCGCATCCGCTGCAGGCGCGAGACGATCTCGTCCGCCGCCGCGCTGTTCGGCGCGAGCTCGGACGCGATCCGCGCCGCCTCCTCGGCCTCCTCGGAACGCCCGAGCCGGGCGTAGAGGTCGGCGAGCTCCGTGAGGCATCGCGCGCGCAGCGCGTCGTCGCTCCGGGCCTCCGCGAGCGACGCGGCGCGCGCCGTCGCCTCCTCCGCCGGGCCGAGGTCCGGGCCGAAGGCCCACACCGGCGACGGCGACGCCCGCCGCGCCAGCCCCAGCAGCAGGTGGCCCTCGGCGTCCTCGGGGAAGACCTCGGTCCAGCTCGCGAGCACCTCGGCGGCGTCGGCCGGCGCGAGCAGGGGCAGCACCGCCATCAGGTTCGTCCGCAGCGGGCTCTCGCCCGCGGCGCCGCCGTCATCGGGGTCCGCGTCGTCATCCCCGCGATCCACCTCGTCCCCGCCCTCGGGCGCCAGCCGCAGGATCTGGTCCGCGGCCGCTCGCGCCGCCTCCTCGGCGAGCGCGCCGTCGCCCTGGTCGCGGCGCGCCTGGGCCAGCGCGATGGCGATGTCCAGGTTGCCGGGGTCGCGCTGGCCGGCCTCCTCGAGGTCGGTGCGGCGGCCGTCCTCGTCGTGGCGCTGCCCGCGCACGAAGGCGCGGTTGAGGAGGAAGACGGCCTCCTCCGACAGGGTGAAGGCGTCGCCGTAGTGGCGTTCCGCCTCGTCGAACAGCGCCGTGCTCACCTCGGAGTCGGCGGCCGCGAACGCCGCCTCCTGGTAGGCCAGGCCCACCTGGTTGCAGACGAAGGGGTCGGCGGGGCGGAGCCCGACGGCCTCGTCGCGCAGCACCCTGGCGGCGTCCTGATCCCCCTGGGCGAGGGCGATCGCGACCAGCGACACGAGCACGCTCGCCTCGGCGCCCCGGTCCTCGAGCTGGGCGTAGATGCTGCGGGCGCGGCGGAGGTCGCCCGCCGCCTCGTCGAGCGCCCGCCCGCGCTCGCCCTCCGCCAGGCCGCCGGCCGCCTGACGGCGGAGGTCGGCGCGATCGCACAGGATGCGGGCGGTCGTGTCGGGGGATCGCGCCGCGCGGGCGATGGCCAGCCCCTCGTCCATCATGCGACCGGCGGCGGCGCGGTCGCCGAGGTGGTTCAGGGCCAGGGCCTGCACCCGCGCCGCCTCGGCCTGCAGCTCCGGCGCCCCGCGGGCCTCGGCGATCGCGGCCGCCGCCTCGAGCTGCGGCATCACCACGCCGCGCGGCCGGCCGGAGAGGGCGCCGATCCAGCCGAGCCACGTGAGGTTCCAGAACCTGAGGAGCCGGCCGTGGGCGTCGTCGTCGTCCAGCCCCGCGAGGATCGCCTCGGCGCGCTCGAATTGCGGCAGCACCGTGACGGCGGCCTGCCCGATCTGCATGCCCCGCTGGCCCATCAGGAACTCGGTGGTGGCCGCCATTCGCCGGTTGGGAGCGCCGGCCCGGGTGAGCTCGCCCAGCAGCTCCATCGCCTCGGCGTGGCGGGCGCCGTCGAGGGCGCGCGCGATGTCCCCGATGCGCTGCCGGTAGAGCGCCTGGGTCTTGGGCAGCCGCAGCCCCGAAACCGAGTCGAGCAGGCGGAGCGCCCGCCGCGGCTCCTCCTCGACCATGGCCTCGGCGACGTGGTCGAGCAGGATGTCGAAGCCCCGCTCGGGCGCGAGGGCGACGAGGTGGTAGACCCACTCCATCAGGGCGGCCTCGTAGTCCTCGTCGGCGAAGCGGCGCTCCGACAGCAGGATGGGCCGGTAGTCGAAGGCGTCGCCGCCGGGGTCGCCGGCGTCCGTCGCCTCGTCCTGGCGCCGCTCCCAGGCCCGCATCCACTCCGCGTGGTACTCGGCCGCCTCGCGGTGGACGGCCGCCGCGCGCCCGGGGGTGCGCCGCCGGAACTCCCGCCGCAGGGCGTCGAGGTCCGAGCCGTCGCTCACCGCCCAGCCGCCCTCCACCGGCGTCACCCAGGAGGGCCGGCGCTCGTGCTCCACGAGGCTCGCCGCCCGCTCGGAGGGGTCCTCGGGCGCGATCTCGCACACGACGGCGATGCGGGTCAGCAGCTCCGCGTTGAACCAACGCAGCGGCGACGCGCAGAGCACCAGGTCGCGCAGGAACGGGCTGTCGACGCGGCCGAGCAGCTCCGCGGCCGAGCCGCCGACGGCCCAGACCTTCGCGCCGGGCGGGACCTCGTCGTCGCCGAGGGCGTCGGGGTGGTCGCGGAACCAGTCCGAGAAGCGGGCCAAGCGCTCGGGGAAGCGGTCGGAGTCGCGCACCAGCGCGCGCGCCAGCGGCGCGTCCTGGGCCAGGCCGACGGCCAGGACGACGAACTCCATCGCCTCGTCGTCCGAGAGCCGGTCGAGCCGGACGAGGTGCCGGTCGCTGAACATCGCCGCGACGTCGGCCAGCTTGTGCTCCGTCTCGGCCGAGAGCACCAGCAGCACGCGCATCCGCGCGAGCTTCGGGAAGAGCCAGCGCCGCAGCCAGCGGACGTTCGGCTCGTCGGGCCGCAGGTGCAGGTCGCTGAAGAGCAGGGCGACCCGCTCGGGCCGCTCGCGCGCCAGCTCGGCGAGCCCCTCCATGAAGACCTTCTGGACCTCCTCGATGGTGCGCCGGGCCTCGCCCCGCTCGACGGCGATGTCCATCAGCGGGTTCTGGGCGACGACGTTGGCGACCCCGGTCACCAGCCCGGGGGCCACCTCGCGCGCGCCGGCCGTCGCCGCCCGCGTCCCGCCGAGCGTTCGTGCCGCCACCGACGGCTGGCCGCTCATGCGCGCGCGCATGCCGTGCACCCGCCCGTAGAACTTCTCGAAGCGCTCGGGGACGGGCTCGAGCGTGTGGGCGATGCGCTCCAGCAGCTCGTCGCGGCTCGACTCGACCACCTCGGCCACGTCGAGCACCGGCCCGTGGCGCCATTCCCGCTCGGCACAGATCGCCGCGAGGCGGTCGAGCAGCGCGCGCTTGCCCGTGCCACCGGGGCCCACCACCTGGAGAAGCACGGCGCGGTCCCCGCCGGGCCCCGCCGCGACCGCGGTCATCAGCTCGGTGAAGCGGGCCTGCTGCTCGTGCCGCCCGACGAAGACCGGCCCCGCGCCGTTCGCCGGGTCCTGGTCGGGCGCCTCGGCGGCGTCGCCCGCGCCGGCCGGTCCGGCGGGCGCGGCTGCCTCGGGGCCCGCATCGCTGCGGAGCCACCGCCATCGCATCGTGGGACGAATCTACGTCCGGCGTGATCGGGGGGTCAATCGGGGGCGCACCGCGGGTAATGGCGCCGCAAGCGCGCCGTAGGCTGCGCCCGCCCCGATGCCCCGACCCGGGAGGCCCCCATGAGGACCCGCGACCCGCTCCTGCCCTCGCTGGTCGCGCTCACCGTCGCCACCGGCCTCGTCGACGCGATCAGCTTCCTGGGCCTGGGCCACGTGTTCGTCGCCAACCAGACCGGCAACGTCGTCTTCCTCGCGTTCGGGGTGGCCGGCGCGTCCGGCGTGTCGGCGAGCGCCGCGCTGGTGTCGCTGCTCTGCTTCGCCGCCGGCTCCGCCGGGGGCGGGCTGCTGGCCCGGCGGCAGGAGACCCACCAGCGGCGGTGGATCCTGGGCGCGTTCGGCGGCGAGACCACCCTGGTCCTCGCGGCGACGCTGGCCGCGATCGGCGTCGGGATCGGCGAGCCCAGCGCCCGCCGCGACCTGGTCATCGGGCTGCTGGCGCTCGCGATGGGGCTGCGCAACGCCACCGTCAGGAAGCTCGGCGTGCCCGACCTCACCACCACGGTCCTGACCATGACCCTGACCGGCCTCTCCTCCGACCGGCCGCTCGGCGACGGGCGGGGGGCCACGAGCGCCCGCCGGGCGGGGTCGGTGGCGGCGATGTTCCTCGGCGCGGTGGTGGGCGGCCTGCTGATCGTCCACGGCCACCTGATCCCGGCCATGGCCTTGCTGTGCGCGATCGTGCTGGCCACCCTCGCCGCCTACGCGGCGCACCCCGGGCCGCGGGCGCGGCAGGCCGCCGCCTGAGCCGTCGCTAGTGGACCACCAGGACGGGGCAGGGGGCGTGGTAGGCGAGATGGCCGGCGAAGGCGCCGTGCAGCAGCCGCTTGCCGGCCGTGCGAACCGCCGCGACCACCAGGAGGTCGGGCGCGGCCGCGGCGGCCCACTCGGCCACCGCCTTGGGCGGGAACTCGTGGTCGAGCAGCACCCCCTCCTCCGAGGCGCCGCGGTCGACCAGCCCGGCGAGCCAGTGCCCCAATTCGTCGGGTGTCTCGGTCAGCGCGGCGTACGCCTCCGGGCGGAGCGTCCCCGGGATCGGCTCCTCGAGCACGTGGACCAGCGTCAGCCGCCCGGGGCCGAGCGCGCGCAGGCGGCGGGCCTCCTCGAGGGCGCGGCGCGATGCGTCGCCCTCGTCGATGCAGACGGCGATGTGGGCGTAGGGAGCCGCCATCAGACCCGGTCCGTGGAGAGGACCGGACCGGGCCTGACCGCGGTGGCCTGCGGGCCCGCGGTCTCGGCTGCGCCGGCGTGCTTGCCCCGCAGCGCCGAGACGGCGGCGCCGGCGAGCGAGAAGGCGACCAGGATCCACAGGGCCAGGTGCATGCCCTGCATGAACGGGTCGAGCTTCTCCTCCGAGAGGCCCGTGGTGAGGCCGCTGAAGATGCTGAACAGGAGCTCGGTGGGCACGACGGCCGTGATGATCATGAGCATCAGCGCGATCGAGATCACCGCGCCGGTGTTCTGGAGCATGGTACGCGTGCCCGAGGCGATCCCCCGCCGCCACGGCGGCACGGCGCCCATCATCGCGGCGGTGTTCGGCGAGTTGAACATGCCCGAGCCGACGCCGACGATGGCAAGCCAGGTGCCGGACTCCCAGAACGGCGTCTCCACCTGCAGGGTCGTCATGCCCGCGAGGCCGGCGGCGCTGATCAGCATCCCGGCGACGGCCATGCCGCGCGAGCCGTGGCGGTCGGCCCACCAGCCGGCGATCGGCGAGGCGACCAGCATGCCCGCGGCGAGCGGGATGAGCTTGATCCCGGCGGTGATCGGGTCGTCCTGCTGCGGCCCCTGGAAGTAGAAGACGAACAGGAACAGCAGCGCGTAGCGCGAGAGGCCGTTGAGGAAGGCCGCGGCGGCGGCGGCCCAGTAGATGCGGATGCGGAAGAGCGACAGGTCGAGCATTGGCGCCGGCACCTTCAGCTCGACCAGCACGAACAGGGGCAGGAAGACGGCGGCGGCGATCAGCGCGACGACGACCATCGGCGCGCTCCAGCCGTCGAGGCCGGCGTCGGACAGCCCGAGCACCAGCCCGGTCAGCCCGATCACGCAGAAGAGGTTGCCGAGGATGTCGTGCTCGACCTGGTCCTCGTGGCGGGCGGTCTCGTGCAGCACGAGCGCGCCCCAGACGGTGCCGACGACGCCGAGCGGCACGTTGAACCAGAACACCCACTCCCAGCCGAACCCGACCAGCCACCCGCCCAGCACCGGGCCGATCACCAGGCCCACGGCGGCGACCATGGTGTTCGTACCCATCGCGAGGCCGAGCTTCTCGCGGGGGAAGGCGTCGGTGACCAGCGCGCCGGCGTTGGCGAACACGAACGCGCCGCCGACGCCCTGGACGATCCGCCACAGGATCAGCGCGGTGCCCGAGTCGGCGAACCCGGCGCCCAGGGAGGCGAGCGTGAAGACCGCCATGCCGGCCACGAACAGGCACCGCCGTCCCAACTGGTCGGCCAGCCGCCCGGCCGGGAGCAGCAGCACGGTGCTCGCGACCATGTAGGCCAGGATCACCCAGACCAGGGTGAGCAGCGAGGTGCCGAGCGCCCGCTCGACGTCCGGCAGGGCGATCAGCAGCGTGCCGCTGTTCACCGTCGCCAGGAACATCCCGAGGCTCGTCACCGAGAGCACCCACCAGGGGTATGAGGGGTGCTCGGCGTGGACGCCCACGAGGCGGCGGGCGGAGACGGGGGCAGGCGCGGTCATTGATTGCATTATACAACTAACCCCGCCGGGCCCGCCGCCCGCCCGGGGTTCAGGCCGAGGGCGCCGAGGTGGCGTACGTCGCGCTGACGTCCTCGTGGCCGTGCTCGGGCACCGCCTGCTCCAGCCGGCGCCGGATCGCCTCCACCAGGGGCAGGTCGAGGCCGCGGCGGGCGGCCGACTGCTCGACCAGCCGCGCGTCCTTCGCGGCCAGGCTGAGCTGGAACGACGGCGCGAAGTCGCCCCGCGTCATCGCCGCGCCCTTCATCCGGAGGTAGCCCATGTCCAGCGGGCCGCCCTCGACGGCCTCGAATAGCAGCGACGGATCGATGCCGAGGCCCTCGGCCAGCGCGACCGTCTCGGCCGTCGCCTCGACCGCGGCCAGCACCCAGCTGTTGGTGACGAGCTTCAGGCGCGTCCCCCCGCCGGCCGCGCCGACCCAGATGGTCTTCCTGCCGATCGCCTCGAGGACGGGCGCGACCCGCGGGCGCAGGTGGTCGGGGCCCGACGCGAGCACCACCACCTCCCCCGCCTCGGCGGGCTCCTTCGTGCCGAGCACGGGGCTGTCGACGAACCCGACGCCGGCCTCGGCGGCGAGGGCGGCGCAGCGCTCGGTGGCCGCCTCGCCGACGGTGCTCGCCTGGATCCAGAGCGCGTCCCGGCCCGCCCCGGCGAGGGCGCCGTCGGGACCCTCCATCGCCCCGACGACGGCGTCGCCGTCGGCGAGCGTCGTGAGGATCAGGCCGGCGCCGCGGGCCGCCTCGGCGGGGGTGGCGAGCACCTCCGCGCCGTCGCCGGCGAGCGGCTCGGCGCGCGCGCGGGTGCGGTTCCAGGCCCGCACCCCGAAGCCGGCGCGCAGCAGATTGCGGGCCATCGCCGCTCCCATCGTCCCACCCGCGCCGAGCACCGCCACGACCGCGCCCATGCCGACCTCCTCAGACCAACCGCCTCACGAGCTCCAGGTGATACCCCGGTCGTCCTTTTCCCGTGCGCGGCGCCCCGCCGCCTGAACGCCGTGAGGCGCTCAGACGGTGACGTGCTCCTGCGCCACCCGCGAGTCGGCCGGCTCGGCGCTGCCCGCCGGCGACGGCGTGCCGCGGAGGCCGAAGAACGCGGTCAGGGCGGCGGCGAAGGTCAGCGCCGCGCCGACCCACATGGCGCCCTGGACGCCCGCGACGAACGACTCCGCCGCGCTCTGGCCGGCCGCCGGGCCGGCGATGCGCCCCACCACCTGGCCCTGGCCGCCGATCACCAGCTCCTCCAGGGCGGAGGCCGGGCCGCGCGCCGCGGCCGGCAGCTTGGCGACGTCGTCCTCCCAGTGGCTCGAGGCGAGGGTCGCGCCGACCGCCCCCAGCACCGCGAGGCCGACGGCGGCGCCCACCTGGCGCGCCGAGTTCACGACGCCCGAGGCCACGCCCGCCTTGCGCGGGTCGACCGCGGCCATGGCCGTCGCCGAGGTCGTCGGCATCGTCAGCGCGAGCCCGGAGCCCATCAGGACGTAGAAGGGCCAGATGGCGTTGTAGCTCGAGTCCACCTGCAGCTGGCTCAGCCCGACCAGCGCGCCGCTGACCATGAGCATGCCGGTGGTCATGAGCTGGCGGGGGCTGAAGCGCGACTGCAGCTTCCCGGCCATCGGCCCGATCAGCATGACCATCGCGGTCAGCGGCAGGGCGGCGAGCCCGGCCTTCTCGGGCGACCAGCCCTTCACGTTCTGGAAGTAGAGCGTGATGAAGTAGACGACGCCGAAGAGCGCGAGGCCGACGAAGGCCACCAGCACCACCGGGGCGCTGAAGGCGGCGATCTTGAAGAACCCGAGCGGCACCATCGGCTCGGGCGTGCGGGCCTCCCAGGCGACGAAGGCCAGGAGGACCACGGCGGCCGCGGCCAGGAAGGCGATCGTGTAGGTCGAGCCCCAGGCGTGGTCGTTGGTCTCGATGAGGCCCCAGATCAGCAGGAAGAGGCCGCCCGTGATGAGGGCGACCCCCGGGAGGTCGAGCGTTGAGGTGGTCGGGTCGCGCGACTCGGCGACGGCCCAGATCGTGACCAGGGCGCCGATCAGGCCCACGGGCACGTTGATCCAGAAGATCGCCGACCAGTCGACCTGCTCCACCAGCACGCCGCCGAGCACCGGGCCGATCGCCAGGGCGACGGCGGAGATGCCGGCCCAGATGCCGATGGCCGTGCCCAGCTCGCGGCGGGGGAAGGCGGCCACGATGATCGAGAGGGTGAGCGGGTTCATCAGCGCCCCGCCGACGCCCTGCAGCGCGCGGAAGGCGACGAGGTACTCGATGCTCGGCGCCAGGGCGCAGGCGGCCGACATGGCGGTGAAGATCAGCAGCCCGACCAGGAAGAGCTTCTTGCGGCCGAAGCGGTCGCCCAGCTTCCCGCCCAGCATGATCAGCACGGCGAAGGACAGGACGTAGGCGTTGATCGTCCACTCGAGCATCGAGGGCGACGCGTCGAGGTCGCGCTGGATCGACGGCAGCGCGACGTTGACGATCGTGTTGTCGAGCATGATCAGGAACAGGCCGAAGCACATCGCGGCCAGGGTGAGCCACTTGTGCCCCTGGTTGCGGCTCGTCATCGCGTCTCCGGGGGGATCGGGGCCAGCATGGTGAGGAGGGTCTCGGCGACCGGCCCGAGCCGGTGCAGCTCGCGGTCGCCGCCCAGGGCGCAGGCGAACGCGCCGAGGAAGCTGAGGCCGGCGAAGAGCGCCATCACGTGCTCGGTGTCGACGTCGGCGCGCAGGCGGCCGTTCGCCTGGCTGCGCCGGGCGGCCTCGCCGACGACCTCGGTGAAGCCGTCCCGGATGCGCTCGAGCGTCTCGCGGACGGCCGGGTCGTCGGCCATCGTCACGGCCAGCGACCGCAGCTTCAGGGAGTCCGGCACGTCCGGCTCGCGGATGCGCTCGCCGAGGGCCCGGGCGATGCCCGCGAAGGGGTCCTCGCGGTCGGCCGCGGCCGCCGTCTCCAGGCGTCCGCGCATGCGCCCCGCCTGCTCCTCGAGCACCGCCAGGAACAGCTCGAGCTTGCCGCCGAAGTGCTGGTAGAGCACGGCCTCCGAGCAGGGCGTCGCGCGCGCGATGTCGCCGACGCTGGTGCCGTGGTAGCCCCGCTCGGCGAACAGGCCGCGGGCCACCTCGAGCAGCAGGGCTCGGCGCTCCTCGCGCGGCATGCGGCTGCGGACGGGGATGGGCGGCGGTGCATCGGTCGCGGGCGGCACGGAACTGACGCTAGCAAGTGAACGCTCGCTCACAAAAGGCGCCGTACGGCGCCGGTCGCGCGCGAACATCCGGGCTACCGCAGGGCGGCCTCGCCTCCTCCCGCCGCCCAGGTCAGCGGGCCCTCCGACCACCCGGCGCCGAGCTGCATGGCGACCTCGAGGTCGTCGGCGCTCGCCACCTCCTCGTCCAGGCAGCGGCGGGCCTCGTCCAGGGCGCCCAGGTAGTAGCGCTCGGCGACGTCGCGGCCCAGGTCGTCCGCCTCGCCCTCCGGCGCGCGGCCCTCGAAGAAGCCCTCGCCCGACTTCGCGCCCAGCCGCCCGGCGGCGACGTGGCCGGCCATCAGGCCGCCGTCCTCGAAGCGCTCGCCGTAGGCGGACACCAGGTCGTTCTGCACGTGGTGGAGCGTGTCGAGCCCGATCAGGTCGCCGAGGGCGAAGGGGCCCATGGGCGCGGGGCCGGCGGCCACGACGGCCGCGTCGGCCGCGGCCAGGCCGGCGCCGCTCTCGGCCGCCCGCCGGTAGGCCTCGCAGAGCGCACGCACCAGCACCCGGTTGACCAGGAAGCCGGGGCACTCGGCCACGGCGACCGGCGTCTTGCCCAGGCGCCGCACCAGCTCGGCCCCCGCCTCGGCGGTGGCGTCGGAGGTGGCGTCGCCGCGGATGACCTCCACCAGCCTCATCGTGCTGGCCGGGTTGAAGAAGTGCAGGCCCAGCACGCGCTCGGGGCGCGAGGTGACCGAGGCCAGCTCGCTGATGGACAGGCCCGACGTGTTCGACGCCAGCAGCGTCTCGGCCGGCGTGGCGGCGTCGAGCGCCGCGAAGACGGTCCGCTTGACGTCCATCCGCTCGGTGACCGCCTCGATCACCAGGTCGCACCCGACGAGGCTGGCCTCGTCCTCGGCGGGCGCCACGCGCGCCACCAGCGCGGCGGCCTCGTCGGCCGTCATGCGCCCGCGCGCGACCCGCCGCTCGGCGATCGCGCCGACGTGGGCGAGGCCGCGGTCGATGAGCGAGCGGTCCACGTCGCGCAGGGCGACCTCGATGCCGGCCGCGGCGGCCGAGAAGGCGATCTCGCTGCCCATGACCCCCGCGCCGACCACGCCGATCCGCTCGATGGCCATCGGGCTACCTCCCGCTGAAGGAGGCCGGGCGGCGCTCGGCGAGCGCGGCGCGGCCCTCGACCCAGTCCTCGGTGTCCAGGAGCGCCGCGAAGGATGCCCGTTCCCGCGCCAGGCCGTCGGCGAGGGGCAGGGCGCGGGCCGCCTGGAGGGCCGCCTTGGCGTGCCGCGTGGCCACCGGGCCCTTCGAGGCGATCGCCGTCGCGACCTGGACGCCCGCCTCCTCGAGCTCGGCGGGCGGCACCACCCGGCTCACCACGCCGTGGGCCAGCGCCTCGTCGGCGCGCAGCACGCGGCCGGCCAGCACGACCTCTGCGGCCAGCGAGCGCCCGACGGTGCGCGGCAGCAGCTGGGTGCCGCCGGCGCCGGGCAGCAGGCCGAGGCCGGTCTCGGGCAGGCCGAAGCGGGCGGTCTGTGAGGCGACGATGATGTCGCACATCAGGGCGAGCTCGAAGCCCCCGCCGAGGCAGTGGCCGCTGACCGCGGCGACGACCGGCTTGGGGAATTCGAGGACGCAGCGCCACGACTCGACGAAGGCCTCGGCCTCGGCGGGTGGGGGCATGCCATCGACGTCGGCACCGGCCGCGAAGGCCCGCTCGCCGCCGGCCAGCACAACCGCGCCGATCGCGTCGTCGGCCGCCAGTGCGTCGAGGTGGCCGCGCAGGCCGGCGATGACCTCGGCCGAGATCGCGTTGAGCTTGTCGGGGCGGTTCAGGCGCAGCACCGCGATCGGCGGCGCCGGCTCGAAGAGCACCACCTCGCCGCTCACCCCGCGCCCCCGGCGCCGGCGGCCGCCTCGGGGTCGAACACCTGCAGCTCGGGGCTGTCCGGGCCGATGTTGAGGGCGACGTTGATCGAGCCGAAGCCCCCGACCATCGCGACCAGCACGCAGAGCTCCACGATCTCCGGCTCGCTGAAGTGCTCGCGCAGGTCGCGGACAATGTCGTCGGTGACGAAGCGGGCCCCCGAGGCCATCGTGCCGGCGAAGACGATCGCCGCCCGCTCGGCGGGCGTGTACGCGTCGCTGCCCGCGGCGTCGTCGATGGGCAGGTAGTCGGCCTCGTCGACGTACGGCAGCGCACACGAGAAGCGCGTGTTCTGGCAGATGCGGCAGCCGACCGCGCGCGCGATCGCCATGCGGCAGAGGTCCTTGACCCGCATGTCCAGCACGCCGCCGGTCCAGAGCGTGAGGTAGAGCTCGAAGAACCCGGCCATCAGGTCGGGCCGGTGGGCCATCACGCCGTTGAAGTTGCCCTCGACGCCGGGCGCCAGGGGGATGCGCGGCTCGGCCGTCTCCCCCACCGGGCCGACGATCTCGATGACGCGCTCGCTCATCGCGCTCCTCCCCTCATCCGCGGAACTCGGCCTTGCGGGTGCCGTCCGGGTCGATCTCCTCCCGGATCAGCCGGACCTGCTCGGCCGTGGGCGGCTCGGTCTCGGTCACGTCCTCGGCGACCAGGAGCGGGAAGCCGGTGGCCTCCTGCACCTGCTCGACGGTCACGCCCGGGTGGACGGTGCGCAGGCGCATCCGCTTCGACTCGGGCTCGAAGTCCAGGACGGCCAGGTTGGTGACGACCAGCTCGGGGCCGCCCTCGAGGCCCAGGCGGGCGCGCTCGTCGCCGCCGCCGAGGTAGCCGGCGCACGAGATCCAGTCCACGCGCTCCACGAAGGTCCGCGGGTCGTGCGTCGAGCTCCAGTAGAAGAGCCGCTTGCCGATCGAGCCCATGTCGCCCATGCCCGCCGTCCCGGGCAGGCGCACCTTCGGCCGGTGGTAGTCGGGCCCCACGGCCGAGTTGTTGGCGTTCCCGTGCATGTCGAGCTGGGCGCCGCGCACCATGAACTTGGTCAGCCAGCGCCCGTTGAGGGCGTAGCTCCAGAAGTCCTCGTACTGCTCGATGTACGCCGCCGAGTCGCGCCAGAGGTCGCTCTCGAGCGTCGACGCCGGCACCCGCTGGGGCCGCGGGTCGAGCCCGACGGCGCCGGCCAGCCAGACCAGGTTGGGCGCGTGGGTGCGGCGCGCGAGCATGTAGGCGCAGACCGGGACGAACGAGGCCATGCCGTTCACGACCTGGTCGCCGTCGTCGAACACCTGCGCGACGCGGGCGATCATCAGCTCGTCGACCGTGTAGTCGGGCGCGCTCACGCGCTCGCCAGCCGCTCGAGCGAGGACAGGGCCCGGACGCCGCCCACGCCGTCGAGGTACTCCTCGTGCGACGCCGGCCCGCGCACGTGGCGGTCGAGGAACGCGGCCGCCGCCTCCGGGTCGCGGGCGGCCTTCGCCCAGGCCAGGTGGAGGCCGGAGTCATAGCCGTAGCGCGGGAAGCACGAGGTGGGGTGGGCGCCGAAGGGCGCGTGCACCACCGCGTCGACCGCGAACGAGGGCAGCACCACCCGGTCGGGCTCGGCGCGGATGCGCTCGCCATCCACGATCTCCTCGACGGTGGCGATCACCCGGCGGGCGGCCTTGGGGAAGACGCGGATGTCCGGCCAGAGCGCGGTGGGGTCCATCTGCACGTTGCCGTCGCGGTCGGCGCGGTGGGCGTGCACGATCGCGACGTCCGGGATCAGCGCCTTGCAGGCGACCACGCTCGCGCCGCCGCCGAACGGGTCGTCGATCACGCGCAGCGTGTCGGGCTGGAGGTCGATCAGGTCGGTGCCCAGCAGGCCGCGGGTGATGCCGAACGGCAGCCCCCGGGCGCCCGCGCCGAGCCGCGCCAGCAGGGCCGTCTCGGACAGCTCCTCGACGGCGATCTCGCCGCGCTCGACCGCCTTGCGGTACTGGTTGCAGAGCCCGAACTGCTCCATCGAGACGGCGGCGCCCACGAAGCGCGACAGGCAGCCCGCCGCGGCGAGCCAGTCGACCGGGATGCCGCCGACCAGGCAGACCAGGGTCAGCTCACGGCGCCCCTGGCGGATCAGCTCGCGCACCATCGCCATCGGCGCGGTGAACGTCGCCATCGACTGCAGCGCGACCGTGGCGCCGTCCTCGACGAGGGCGGCGGCCTCCGCGAGCGAGGTGACCTTGTCCGGCACCGGCGGGCTCAGGCCGTGGCCGAGGTCTCGGCCGCGGCCTCGGCCGAGCGCGGCAGGCCGAAGACCGAGGCGGCCGTGTCGTGCAGCAGCGCCCGCAGCGCCTCGGGCTTGAGGTCGAGGTCGGCGATCTGGGCCAGGCTCTCCTCGTGCAGGATCAGCGGGTAGTCCGTGCCCCACATGACCTTGCCGATGCCGCGGTTGCGGGCGTTCATGAAGCGCACGAGCTTCGGGTCCCAGTACTTCGGCGCGTGGCCGGAGGTCGCGATGTAGACGTTGGGGTGCTTCCACGCCATCGCGATCAGCTCCTCGACCCAGGGCCAGCCGGTGTGCGCGCCCACCAGGGACAGCTCGGGGAACCAGATGGCGATGTCGTCGAGCAGGATCGGCTTGCCGCAGGCGCTGGGCATGAACTCGGCCGAGTGGCCGGTCTGGAAGACCACCGGGATCCCCAGCTCGGCGGCCTTTGTGTAGAAGGGCCACCACTCGCGCTCGTTCAGCGGGATCCCGAACCCGAACGGGTGCACGTGCGCGCCGCGGAAGCCGTAGTCGCGCACCGCGCGCTCGAGCGCGCGCACGCCCTCGAGCCCGGACATCGGGTCGATGCCGGCCATGCCGACGATGCGGCCGGGGTGGTCCTGGGCCAGCGTCGCGATGTGCTCGTGCTCGATGTCCACCGCCATCGCGCGCTTGCGGTAGTGGGCCTGCTTCAGCGAGGGGACGCAGACCGCCTGCACGCCGGCCTCGTCCATGCGGGCGACGAACTCGTCGGGGGTGTGCGCCACCATGTGGTGGGCGCGGCCCCACTTCTCGCCCATCGTGAAGTAGACCTCCTCGTTGTTGAGGAAGATCTCGTTGATCCCGCGCTCGTCGAACGGGTTGCACCAGGCGTCGATCGCCGGGATGTCGTGGACAGCGGCCATGTGGCTCCTCAGACTCGGACGCGCTCTGACGGGAGGGCCCGCGAGCGGGCGTTGGGTCCGGCGCCGGGGACGTGGGGGCTCATCAGTAGCGCCGCTCGATGAGGCTGGTCTTCAAGGCCGTGCGCTCGAGCGACCCGGCCGCGACGACCGTGACCTCGGGGCGGACGGCCATGCGCTGGTGCATGCGGTGGGCGACCTCGTGGGCCAGGCGGTCGCCGTCGGCCTCGCCGGCCTCGGCGCCGCGCTCGACCGTGAGCCGCAGCGGCGGCTCGACCCGGGGTCCGGGGGCGCTCAGCACCACCCGCAGCTCGCCGGTCGCGAGGGGGGCGAGCTCCTGGACCAGGTTGCGGATGGCGGCCGGGTAGACCTTGACGCCTTTGACGATCAGCAGGTCGTCGGTGCGGCCGATCACGCGCACCCGGGGTCCGGGCAGGCCGCACGCGCAGGGCTCGGTCAGCAGCTCGTAGACGTCGCCGACCGAGGCGCGCAGCTGCGGCTGGGCCTGCCAGCGCAGGCTCGTCTTCACCCGCTCCCCGATCGCGCCGTCGGCGGCGGGGACCGGCGCCTTGGTCTCCGGGTCGACGAGCTGGGTGACGACGGCCGTGTCCTCGCCCAGCACGTGCATCCCGGCGTACTCGGGGCTCGCGCAGCTGGCGCACATCACGCCGTGGGCGCCGCCGAGCATGTCGTGCAGGCGGGCGCCGAACGCCTCCTGGATGTGGGCGCGCACCTCGGGCAGGCCGGCGCCGGGCTCGCCGGCGCAGCCGATGATCTCGATGCCCAGCTCGGACGCCGGCCGGCCGAGTACCGCGGGGGCCTGCTCCGCCAGGTAGGTGGCGTAGGACGGCGTGCAGAGCAGGACGCGCGGGCGCACGAGGTCGGCCATGCGCAGCAGCCGCTCGGAGCCGGCCTCGGCGCCGATGGGCACGATGCGCGCGCCCATCCGTTCCACCGCGCGGGCGACCGGGTAGCCGGCCAGGAACATCGAGAGGCCGAAGCCGTGCAGCACCGTGTCGCCGGGCCGCACGCCGATCAGCCGGAGGGCCCGGCCCCAGAGCTCGTCGGTGGTCGCGGCGTCGGCGGCCGTGAAGGCGTAGAAGGTCGGCGCGCCCGTGGTGCCGGACGTCGAGGCGACGGCCACCACGTCCTCGAGCGGGGCGCACAGGTGCTCGCCGAAGGGGTGGCCCTCCTCGGCGCGCGAGCGCTCCTGCAGCTCGCGCTCGGCCTCCTTGTCGAGCAGGATCGGCAGGCGCTCCAGGTCGGCCACGCCGGCGATGTCGCCCGGCTCTGCGCCACCCTCGCGCAGGCGGTCGCGGTAGAAGCGTGAGCGCCGCGCGCAGTAGGCCACCGTGTCGCGCACGCGGCGGTCGCGGAGGTCCGCGATGGCGGCCGGATCCGCCGGCGGCCCCCCCGTGGAGGGCTCTTCGAGCGCTGCCGTCACGGCGCTATTTCTACCAAACGATTGGCAGAAAAACACCAGGCAGCGCCCTTGACCCGGGCCCGCGGCGCCCCGTAGCTTTCCACCAACCGGCCGGTAGAAAACCGGAGGACGCGGTGCGTCCGATCGCCGTCGCGGGGCGGGCGAGGAGGAGCCCGCGGCCACCGGAAAGGGGGCACGATGGCGGTAGTCGGACGTGGGCTCGTGGTCTCGGGCTCCGGCTGCTCGGGCACCGGGCGGCAGGCCAATCAGCTCGAGCAGGTGTTCGCGCTGCTCAAGGACCCCGGCCTGGAGGAGGCGATCCTGCTCGTCGACTCGCCGTCGGCCACCGCGATCGTGCCGCTGCTCTCCAAGGTAAAGGGCATCGTCTGCGCCGACGGCGGCATGACGTCGCACCTGGCCATCGTCTCGCGGGAGTTCGGCCTGCCCTGCGTCATGGCCGCCGACGTCGACTCGCTCGGCGACCTCGACGGCAAGCGCCTGACCGTCTCGGCGGAGGGCGAGATCGACGTTGGCTAGCGACCGGCCCGAGCTGTACCTGAACCTCTCGGTCCCGGACCTCGCGGCCCGGGCCGCCGCCCTGCCGGCCGCCGGCGTGGGCCTGATGCGCGCGGAGTTCCTCGCCCTCGGCGTCGGCGCCCACCCGATGGCGCTGCTCGCCCAGGGCGGCGAGCAGGCCTTCGTGGACGTCTTCGCCGGCGGCCTGGAGACGGTCGCCGGCGCGTTCCACCCCCGCCCGGTGACCTACCGGCTGCTCGACCTGAAGAGCAACGAGTACCGCGACCTGCCCGGCGGCGCCGAGCACGAGGACCTCGAGGCGAACCCGATGATCGGCCTGCGCGGCGCGGCCCGCTACCTCGAGCGCCCCGAGGAGCTGGCCCTGGAGCTGCGCGCCGTGCGGCGGGTCGTGGACGCCGGCGCCGACAACGTGCGCCTGATGGTCCCCTTCGTGCGCACCGTCGACGAGCTCGTCGCCGTGCGGGCGCTGATCGCCGAGAGCGGCCTGCTGGACCGAGGCGTGCCGCTGTGGATCATGGCCGAGGTGCCGTCGAACGTCTTCCTCGCGCGCCGCTTCGCGGCCGAGGCCGACGGCGTCTCGATCGGCAGCAACGACCTGACCCAGCTCGTGCTGGGCGTGGACCGCGACTGCGCCCGCCTGGCGGACCGCTACTCGCCCCTCGACCCCAGCGTGCTCGCCGCGATCGGGCGCGTGATCGAGGGCGCCCACGAGGCCGGGGTGCCGGTGTCGGTGTGCGGCGACGCGCCCTCGCGGGAACCGGAGCTGGTGCGCGCCCTGGTGGAGCTGGGCATCGACGCGATCTCGGTGGTGCCCTCGGCGTTCGAGGAGACGCGCAGCGCCATCGACGCCGCGGCGGCCGCCCGCCGGTGACGCCGGACGAGACCCGCGCCCTGATCGCCCGCTACGGGGCGGGCACCCGCGACTTCTTCGCGGCCGGGCACCCGCCCGACCTGATGTCCCCGCTCTTCAACATGCCGGCGCGGCTGGTGGTCGGCAGCCACTGCTACTTCGAGCACGCGCCCGACCTGCTGCGCCGGGCGGCGGCCGCGGTGCCGGCGGACGAGCTCGGCCGGCGCGCGCGTACGCTCGGCCACCGCCCCAACGCGGTCGGGGTCAACTCCCTGATGCTCGGCTACCTGAACGGCCGCGAGCAGCGCCGGCTGCTGGCGGGCACCGCGGCCGACGAGCCCCTGCCGGAGGAGCGCTACGGCGACACCGCCGACCTGGTGGCCTTCTGGCGCGACTTCACGGCGGCCTACCTCGACGGCGACCGGCTCATGAGCTGCGAGCTCGGCTACCGCATGCCCGTCCTCTCCGAGGCCGACGCCCGCACGGCCGCCGCGGAGACGGTCCCGGTCGGCGAGGGCGGCGACCGCACCGCCGTGCGCCGCATGATGGCGGTGGTGCAGCTGTACACGTTCATCCAGAACGGCGAGGCCCGCGTCGGCTCGTTCGCCCACGGGCCGTACCCGCTCGATGACGGCACCGTCCTGGTGGCCAAGGAGCTGGTGGGGCTGCGCGACCGCTTCATCGACCTCGGCGTCGAGGAGCGGCCCCACCTGGACACGGTCGTGCGGCTGATGCGCGTGCGCGGCGTCGCGGCCCGGCTCGACCTGTTCGGAAGCCTCTCCACCGAGCCCTTCGAGATCGAGGACGCGATCGTGGCCGACGCGGTGCTGACGGTCGAGGACGGGGCCGTGCGGCCGCTGGCGGGCGACGAGGTCGAGCGCCTCACCGCCAGCGCCGGCACGGCCCAGGTGCGCGCGTACGAGCGCGCCGCGCGGTGGTCGACCGACGACCGCATCGCCTACGGGGCCGACCTCTACGCCTCGCTCATCCTCACGATCACCCGGGCCGCCGGCCTCGACCTGACCGACGAGGTGCGGGAGCGCTTCCGCGGGACCGCCGCCCGCGTCGTGCCCGGCCTGCGCGACGGCGACGAGCGGCCGCTTGTGCTGGCGCACATCGCCTCGGACGCGCCCGAGGTCTACTCCACCGCCCTGCCGCAGCCGTGAGCGACATGACCCCCGAGCACGTCGACGAGCTCATCCTGCTCTTCGGCGAGAACCTGAAGGACGAGATGCGCGCCGAGCGGCGCGAGCAGCTCACGTCGGTGCTGTTCGACCTGCCGCGGCGCTCCCTGCTCGGCTGGTTCGCGCTCTACGACAACCAGGCCCCGTTCCTGCGCGAGCTGACCGCGCTGATGCCGCCCGAGGAGATCGGCCGCCGGATGAAGGTGCCGGGCACGCGCCCCTACCACCTGCAGCTGTTCATCGTCATGTGCCACTTCCTGGCCCGCCAGCAGCGGATGCTGGAGCTGGGCCTGGCCGAGGGCGAGCCCTTCGCGGAGGAGGAGCGCGACGACGTCGTCACGGTGCTCGACTTCTGGGAGCGGGCCAGCCGCGCCTACCGCAACGACGGGTTGCTGCTGCCCGTGCAGTCGGGCGGCACGCTGCCGATCCTCGCCGACGAGCATCTGGGCCTGATGCGCGAGCTGATGCGGCCGGCCGAGGCCGACGCCTACGCGGCCGCCCGGCGGATGGCGGCGACGCTCGAGCTCTACAACTTCGTGCTG